>JBIOEF010000269.1:0-1566 GCA_044445785.1 Caulobacterales bacterium | reverse complement strand
GCGCCGCGGGCTCGCCGTCGGGGTCGGCGCCGTCTTCCAGCGCGACCTTCAACAGCTGCGAGAGATCCTGCTGCAAACGCCAGCCGGCGGCCAGGTCGGCGATCAGCGGGGCGGGCGCCAGAGCGGCGGCGGCGATGGCGTCCAGCATCTGCGCCGTGTTCTGCCGCAGGGGTCCGCCGGCCGCGGCGTGGGCGAGGGTGAGGAACTGGGCGGCGAACTCGATGTCGACTAGACCGCCGTCGTGCAGCTTCAGGTCCCAGAACCCAGCGGCCGGCCGCTCGCGCGCCATCAAGCGGCGCATGGCCAGTACGTCGGCGGCGGCGCGCCGCTGGTCGCGCGGCCGCCGCAGGGCCGCTTCGATCGCCGAGGTCGCCCGGCGCGCGAAAGCCGGTGAACTCGCCCAGGCCACCCGCGCGCGGGTCAGCGCCAGGTCTTCCCAGGTCTCGGCGTCGCCGGCGTAATAGCCCTCGAACGCCGCCCGGCTCACCGCCACCGGACCCTTGGTGCCCGAGGGCCGCAGCTGCATGTCGACGTCGTAGAGCTCGCCCTCGGCGGTGGGTGAGGAGAGGGCGGTGATCAGCCGGCCGGTAAAGCGGCCGTAGAAAGTCTCCGCCGCCCAGCCCTTCTCCGCCGACGCGGCGTCGGATGAGTTCGGCTCGTAGAGCGTCATCAGGTCGAGGTCGGAGCGGGCGGTCATCTCCCGCGACCCGCACTTGCCGAGCGCGATCACCGCCACCTCGCCCGGAAACGCGCCGGCCTGCCGCTCCACTTCGCCAAGCGAGGCTTGGGCGAGGCCGGCGATGCAGACGTCGGCCAGGTCGGCGAAGGCTTCGCCCGCGTCGCTGGCCGTGGCGGTCCCGGCCAGCACCTGCAGGCCGATCTGCAGCGCCCGTTCGCGGTGCAGCCGGCGGGCCGCGTCCATCGCCGCTTCGAAACCGTCCGCGCCGGCGAGGGCGGGCGAGGGACCGCCCAGCGCCTGGAAGGGCGCGAAGAAGCTTGGATCCAGGAGCGCGTCCAGCGCCGCGGGCCGCCGCGCGAGGGTGCGCGCGAAGCCCGGGGCGAACGCCATCACCCGCACGATCAGCTCCAACAGGCGCGGCTGGGCTAGGAACAGCGACTGCACCTGCACCCCGGCGCTCAGGCCCGCGAAAAAGTCGCCGAAGCGGCCAAAGGCCGCGTCCGGCGCGCCGGTGGCGGCCACCGCGTCCAGGAGGCGTGGCGCCAGGCGCGTGAAGAGTTCGCGCCCGCGCTCGGTGCGGGTGGCGGCGATGTGGCCGTGGTGCCAGGCGCGCACGTCGCCCGCGACCTGGCGCGGATCGGAAAAGCCCATCTTCTTCAAGGTCGCCAGCGTCTGCGGGTCGTCGTCGACGCCGGTGAACACCAGGCTGCCGAAGCGCGAGGAGAGCGGCTCCTCGCCGGCGAAGAGCTCGCCGTAGCGCCGTCCGACGGTCTTCAGCGTACGGACGACCGCCGCGTCGAACCGGCGCAGGTCGTCGTACCCGAAGAGAGCCGCCACCCGCCGCCGGTCCTTCTCGTCGGCGGGGAGGCGATGGGTCTGCTCGTCGG
>JBIOEF010000268.1:0-1642 GCA_044445785.1 Caulobacterales bacterium | reverse complement strand
TGGTTCGACTGGGATGGCCTGTGCGCCCGGCTGGCGGCCATGGCGCCGCTGTGGCCGCCCGGCAGCGCCAGCGGCTATCACCCGGTGACCTTCGGCTATCTGGCGGGCGAGATCTTTCGCCGGGCCGATGGGCGCACCCTGGGGACGGCCCTGCGCGAGGACATCGCCGAACCTCTCGGTTTGGACCTGTGGATCGGCCTGCCGGACGCCGAGCACGGCCGGGTCGCCGAGATGCGCCGCCCGCCCGCCATGCCCGACCTGGGGCCGATCACCGAGATCAAGACCGCCGCCTTACTGACCAAATGGGCCTCGCCGGGCGGACGCAGCGGTGATGAGTGGCGCCGTGCGGAGATCCCCTCGGCCAACGGCCACGCCACCGCGCCGGGGCTGGCGCGGCTGATGGCGATCCTGGCCAGCGACGGCGACCTCGAAACGGAGCGCGTGCTCTCGCCGGGCATCGCGGCGTTGGCGGCGCGCCAGCGGATCGAGGGCGACGACCTCGTGCTTCCCTACAGGATGAGCTGGGGCGCGGGCTTCATCCGCAATCAGGGTCTTTGGATCTACGGGCCCGGCGCCGAGACATTTGGCCACTCCGGCTGGGGCGGCAGCTGCGCCTTCGCCGACCCGGAGCGGGGCCTCGCCGGCGCCTATGTGATGAACCGCCAGTCGGCCGAACTGATCGCCGACCCCCGCTCCCGCCGCCTGATCGACGCGGCCTACGCGGCCCTCTGAACCAGCAAGGGTTTACCGCGGAGGACGCGGAGAAGCGCGGAGCGCGCAGAGAGTAGGTCGGGCGAGGCGGATGCCTTGCGAAGAACTAATCGCCTCCGCGGACTCTGCGTCTACTCCGCGTCCTCCGCGGTAAAGCCTTCTCATCCCGCCCCTAGGCCGCCGCCAACCTCAATCCGCGGCTCTTGCGCCAGGCGCCGAAGAGGAAGGTGGCGACGCCGGCCCAGATGAACGCGAACGAAAGGGCGCCCAAGGTGCTCAGCCGTTCGCCGAGGACGAGGCCGATGAGGAATCCGATCGTCGGGCCGATGAACTGCAGAAAGGCCACCGAGGAGAGCGGCATGCGCCGGGCGGTCCAGGAGAACAGCGCCAGCGGCGCCACCGTCGCGGGTCCCATGACCAGCAGCAGCGAGGTAAGCGCAGGCGCGGCGCCGAACTTCGCCGCACCGGCGTGCGCCAGCCACAGGACCAGCAGCAGGCCGGGGACGAACATCAGCAGCGACTCGACGAAGAGGCCGGCCTGCGCGTCCACCTCCACGCGTTTGCGGATCACGCCGTAGATGGTGAAGGTGACGGCCAGGAAGAGCGCGATCACCGGCGGATGGCCGAGCGCGACCGTCTGCAGCACGACGCCGATCGCGGCCAGCCCAATCGCCATCAGGCCGACGCCCGAGATCCGCTCGCGGAACATCAGGGCGCCGACGGCCATGTTGAGCAGCGGGTTGATGAAATAGCCGAGGCTCGATTCGATGTTGCGGCCGTTGTTGACCGCCCAGACGTAGACCGCCCAGCCACTGACGATCATCAGCGCCGAGATCGCCAGCTGGCCGAGCAGGGCGGGGCTGGCGAAGACGCGCCGGACCTGGTGCCCATGTCCCGACAGGATCACCAGCAGCCCCGCCCAGGGCGCGGC
>JBIOEF010000267.1:0-1645 GCA_044445785.1 Caulobacterales bacterium | reverse complement strand
TTCCCGTGGCGTAGAGCGCCAGGATCGGGGAGCCGCTCACGCCGTCGCCCGGGCTGGCTCGGGCGCGGGCGCCTCGCCCCGGGTCAGAGCCTCCGCCCGCCGGGTCGCCGCCGAGAGGCGCTGGGACCAGTCGGCGATGAGAACGCTGATCGCCGCGTCGTCCGCGTCGGCGGGAACGAAGAACGGCCCGTCCCACACCACCGTGCCGCGGCCGAACGGCAGGGCGATCATCACCTGGTCCCAGGTGTCGAGCTGGATCGCCGGCGAAGCGGCGATGCCCATCAGGAAGATCGGCGCGCCCGAGCGGCGGGCGATCTGCAGCGCGCCGGCGGCGATCACCTCTCCCGGGCCTCGCGGGCCGTCGGGGGTGACGATCAGCGCCCCGCCCTCGGCGACCCAGCTCACCGCCTGGCGGAAGGCCGCCACCGCCGCGCGGGCCTTGGCCCCGTCGCCCTTCTTGGCCGAGGACATGCGGATCGCCGGAAAGCCGGACATGGCCAGCGCCGTGGCGACGAATTCGCCGTCCGCGGAGGGCGAGATCAGGGTGCTGGTGCGCATCCGCCACCACTGCGGCGCGGTGGCGAGGCACAGCGGGATGCGGCCGTGCCAGAAGAGGCCGAGGGCGCCGCTGGCGCCGGCCAGCACCGGCTCGACCAGGCTAAGGTTCTCATGGCGCCAGCGCACGGTGCGCAGGATCAGCTTCAGATAGGTCCCCAGCAGCCATCCAAGAAAGGCCTGAACGCCGCCATTGCGCAGAAGGCCCTTCAAGCGGCGCTCTCCGCCTCCAGATCCTGGGATCCGGCGAGGCGCGCGTAGAGGCCTTTGCGGCCGACCAGCTCGCCGTGCGAGCCTTCCTCCACTACCCGCCCGTGGTCGATTACATAGATCCGGTCGGCGCCGCGCACGGTGGAGAGGCGGTGGGCGATGATGATGGTGGTGCGCCCGGCCATCAGCCGCTCCAGCGCCGCCTGCACCTGGGCCTCGCTCTCGGTGTCGAGCGCGCTGGTGGCTTCGTCGAGGAGCAGGATCGGCGCGTTCTTCAGGAAGGCCCTGGCGATGGCGATCCGCTGGCGCTGGCCGCCGGAAAGCCGCACCCCGGCCTCGCCCACGGAAGTGTCGTAGCCCTTGGGCAGGGCCAGGATGAACTCGTGCGCCGCCGCCTGGCGCGCCGCCGCCTCGATCTCGGCCCGGGCGGCGCCCCCCTTGGAATAGGCGATGTTGGCGCCGATGGTGTCGTCGAACAGGAACGGCTCCTGGGTCACCAGCGCGATCTGGGCGCGCAAGGACGCCAGGGTCACGCCGCGCACGTCGTGATCGTCGATCATCACCCGCCCGGCGCTGACGTCGTAGAAGCGCGGGATCAGGTTGAGGATGGTGGTCTTGCCGGCGCCGGACGGACCGACGAGCGCGATGATCTCGCCGCGCCGCGCCTCCAGGCTGAGATCGTCGAGCACCGCCGGCTCGTCGCCGTAGGCGAAGGTGACGCCCTCCAGCCGCACCGTGCCGGCCCCGGCCGGCAGCACGCCGACGCCCGGCGTATCGCGGATCTCCGGCTCGATATCCATCGCCGCGAAGACCCGGCGGGCGGCGACCAGACCCTCGGCCATCACCGTCTGCAGATTGGCGACGCTGCGCAGCGACTGAC
>JBIOEF010000266.1:0-1656 GCA_044445785.1 Caulobacterales bacterium | reverse complement strand
GGACAGCAAGCGGCGCATCGTTGTGCCGCAGGATTTCCGCGCCCTGGCCGCCGCCCCCTTTGGCGGGGTGTTTTGCTTTCCCTGCATTGAGGCCGACTGCGTCGAAGGCGGCGGCAAGCCCCTGTTCGACCAATACAAGGCGCTGATCGAAGACCTGCCCCTGGGCGATCCCCTGCGCCTCCCGCTCGAGACGGTGGTCTTCGGCGGCATGCACGAACTGGCGTTCGACACCGCTGGCCGCATCACCTTGCCCGAGTCCCTGTGCGACGCCTTCGGCTTGACCGACTGGGTGGCCCTGGTGGGACTGGGCGACCGGTTTCAGATCTGGGAGCGCGACGCCTTCCGCGCCCACCACGCGGAGCAGCGCCAGCTGGCCCGCGAGGGTCTGCCCGCCTTGCGCCTGCAGCAACGCGCCCAGCGGCTGGGAGGCGCCGGATGACCCAGCCGCCCCCCGCGCCCGCGCACCGGTCCGTGTTGTTGGACGAGGTGGTCGAGTGCCTGGCCCTGAGTCCGGGTTTGCGGGTGGTGGACGGGACCTTCGGGGCGGGGGGCTATAGCCGCGCCTTCCTGGACGCCGGCGCCGACGTGCTGGCCATCGATCGCGACCCCACCGCCGCACGCTTCGCCGCGCCGCTCAAGGCGGCCTACCCGGACCGCTTCCGTCTGGCGCAGGGCTGCTTCTCCGAGGTGGAGCGCCATCTTGAGGCCTGCGGCTGGACCGGCTGCCAGGGTCTGGCTCTGGACCTCGGCGTCTCCTCCATGCAGCTGGACGAGGCCGAACGCGGCTTCTCATTCATGCGCGACGGCCCCCTCGACATGAGGATGGGCGACGACGGCGAAACCGCCGCCGAGCTGGTGAACACCGCCGAGCCGGCCGAGCTGGCCCGCATCTTCTGGCTCTATGGCGAGGAGCGCGCCTCGCGCCACATCTCCAACGTCATCGTCCGGCGCCGGGCCGAGCAACCCTTCACCCGCACGGCCGACCTGGCTGAGACAGTGGAGCGGGCGCTGGGCGGCCGGCGCGGGTCGCCGACCCATCCGGCCACCCGCGTGTTCCAGGCTCTACGCATCGCGGTCAACGACGAACTGGGCGAGCTGGAGGCGGCTTTGGCGGCGGCCGAGCGGGTGCTGGACCCGGGCGGACGCCTCGCTGTGGTGACCTTCCACTCGCTGGAGGATCGCATCGTGAAGGCCTTCTTCACCGAGCGGGCCGGGCGCACCCCCTCCGGCTCACGCCATATGCCGCCGGCGAAAAAGGGACCTGATCCGACCTTCGTGCTGCTGTTCAACGGCGCGCGCGCCCCCTCTCATGCCGAGACGGCGGCCAATCCGCGCGCCCGCTCGGCCAAGCTTCGGGCGGGCGAGCGCACCGCCGCCCCGGCGTGGAGGGCCGCCGCATGAGCGCCGGGCGATTCCTGCGTCGGACCTTGCGCGGCGCCCGCTTGATCGAGTTCGGCGCTTTCATCGTGGCCCTAGCTCTGGCCCTGACGGTCTACATGATCAAGGCGCGGGCCGGTCGGGAGACCGGCGACATCACCGCCGTGGAGACCCAGATCACCGACGAGCAGCGGCGCGTGCGCCTGCTGCAGGCCGAGATGGCCCACCTGGAGCAGCCCGAGCGTCTGGTGCGCCTGGCCGAGGCCGTCGGCCTTGGGC
>JBIOEF010000265.1:0-1657 GCA_044445785.1 Caulobacterales bacterium | reverse complement strand
GTCGAGATGATCCCGTCGGAGAACTACACCTACCCCGAGGTGCTGGCCTGCCTGGGCTCGGTGCTGACGAACAAGTACGCCGAGGGCTACCCCGGCCGGCGCTACTACGGCGGCCAGGAGTTCACCGACGCCATCGAGCGGTCCGCCCGCAGCCGCGCGCGCAAGCTCTTCCGCTGCGAACACGCCAACGTCCAGCCGCTCTCCGGCTCGCCGATGAACCAGGCGGTCTACTTCGCCTTCCTGAAGCCTGGCGACACCGTGCTGGCGATGGACCTCTCGCACGGCGGCCACCTCACCCACGGGGCGCCCGTCTCGCACATGGGCAAGGTGTTCAACTTCGTCCGCTACAAGACCTTCCCCGACCAGGGCGGGGCGATCGACTTCGACGCGCTGATGAAGACGGCCAAGCAGACGCGGCCCAAGCTGGTGCTCTGCGGCTATTCCTCCTATCCGCGCGACTACGACTACGCCTCGTTCCAGAAAGTGGCCGACGAGGTGGGCGCCATGACCATGGCCGACATCTCCCACATCGGCGGGCTGGTGGCCGCCGGGACCATGCGCAATCCCTTCGACGCCGGGTTCGACGTGGTCACCACCACCACCCACAAGACCCTGCGCGGCCCGCGCGGCGGTCTGATCCTCAGCAAGAAGGACCATGGGCCGGCGATCGATGCGGCGGTGTTCCCTGGCCTGCAGGGCGGACCGCACATGAACAACGTCGCCGGCGCTGCGGTCACCTTCAAGAAGGCGGCCGAGCCGGAATTCCGCGACTACGCCCTCCAGACCATGAAGAACGCCAAGGTGCTGGCCGCCGCGCTGATGGACGAGGGCGTCAGCCTGATCACCGGCGGCACCGACAACCACCTGCTGGTGATCGATACGATCAAAAGCTTCGGCGTCGACGGCCGCGTCGCCCAGGAGGCGCTGGACCGCATCGGCGTCACCACCAACAAGCAGGTGATCCCGGACGATCCGCTGCCGCCGGTGCGCCCGTCGGGTCTTAGGCTCGGCACGCCCGCCTGCACCACCCGCGGCATGGACGAGGACGACATGCGCAGGATCGCCGGCTGGATCGTCCAGACCCTGCGCGCGCCGGAAGACGAGGCGATGCTCGCCAAGACGAAGGCGCAGACCGAGGCGCTCTGCCGCAGCTACCCGGTGCCGGGGATCGGCTGAGCCGCGTGGGCGCGCTGCATTTCCGGGACGACGCCACCGGCGAGGGCCTCTATGCCGGCCGCACCTATGCCGCCGGCGAGGTTGTGCTGGATCTCGCCGACGTGGAATGGCGCGCCCGCGACAAGCACACGGTGGAGCATCCCAGCGGCCGACACTTCTTCCACCCGGTGCTGGCCAAGACCGCCCACAGCTGCGATCCCAACTGCGCCATCGCCTTCGATCCGCTGGCGCTGGTTGCGCGCCGGGCCATCGCGCCTGGCGAGGCCGTCACCATCGACTACGAGGCGACCGAAAGCGTGATCAGCTTCCCCTTCGACTGCCTGTGCGGATCGCCGGGCTGCCGGGGTCGGATCGGCTAGCTGCAGCCGCCAAGTTGAACTCAACCCGCCCCCTCGATGGGGGCGGGGCAGGGGTGGGGGTGTGGCTCTGCCGATGAGGCGAAGAAGGCGGAATGGCGTCGGCGCCTAACGGCGCCCAATGT
>JBIOEF010000264.1:0-1658 GCA_044445785.1 Caulobacterales bacterium | reverse complement strand
GCACCGGGCCGCTGAGCTGGCGTCGGCCGCGGGCCGGTTTCCCTCCATCTGGTGCTGGTGACGAACGAGGTGGGGATGGGCCTCGTTCCGGAAACCGAGCTGGGGCGGAGCTTTCGGGACGTCGCGGGACGCGCCCATCAGCAGCTGGCGCAGGTGGCCGACGAGATCTATTTTGCCGCGCTCGGCGTGATGCTGCGGCTGCGGCCGGGGCCGGTTACTGCGGTTCAGGGTTCAGAGTTCGGGGTTCCGGATGAACGTCAACAGCGTTCCCGAAACCCGGAACCGCAGTTACCCTGAACCCGGAACCATGAACCCTGAACCGCTGTTTGTAGAGGGTAGCCCATGGTCGACTGGGCATCGGACCGGCTGCTGCTGTTCGGCGCGGCGATCGCGGTCGACCTGCTTGCGGGAGAACCGCCGCCGGCCCTGCACCCCGTCGTCTGGATCGGCAAGGCGACCCGGCTGTTCGTGCGGCTCGTGCCGCGCTCCAGCCGCTGGACCGAGCTCATCGGCGGAGGATGCGCCGCATTGCTGATCCCGGCCGGATTCGCCCTGGGAGCGGCGGAGCTACTGGCGGAGACGCCGTGGCGCTGGGCGCAATTTGCGGCGGGCGTGTGGCTGCTGAAGTCGACCTTCGCGCTCGGCGCCCTGCGGGAAGCCATCTACGCGGTACGGGACGCGCTCTTCCGGAACGAGCTCGCGGAAGCGCGCCAGGCGTTGCGGAGCCTGTGCAGCCGCGATTCGTCGCACCTGGACCCCCAGGCTGTGGCGGCGGCCGCCATTGAATCCGCGGCGGAGAACGCGTCGGACAGCCTGATCGCCCCGTTGTTCTACTATGTCCTGCTCGGCGTACCGGGCGCCGTGTTCTACCGGGCGGTCAACACCCTGGACGCCATGATTGGCTATCGCGGGACTTACGAATACCTGGGCAAGGCGGCGGCGCGGCTCGACGACCTGTGCAATCTCCTGCCGGCGCGCCTTACGGCGTGGCTGCTGCTGCTCAGCGGACGGATCGCCGGGGGCGACTGGCGCGACGGCTGGCGGATGGCGCGCCGGGATCACGGGCGCACGGAGAGCCCGAACGCCGGATGGCCGATGGCCGCGATGGCGGGGTTGCTGCGGGTGAGGCTGGAGAAGGCGGGTCATTACGCACTGGGCGACGCTCGGGAGGAGCTGACGGTGTCGAAGATCGACGAGGCGTGGCGGATGGTCGCCGTCACGTCGCTCATCGCTTGCGGCATGACCGCCGCCCTGCTGGGGATGCGGCATGTGGCGCGCGCCATCGGCTAGGCCGGCCCGCGTGGCGTTGCGGGAACACGGCGGGGCGCTGCCGGCGCACGGTTCGCGTGCGGAGCGCTTGCGCGACGAACCGGCGGGACAGGCCGAGGGGCTGTTGGACCTGAGCGTGAACGTCAATCCCTACGGACCGGCGCCGGCTGTCGCCGACGCTGTCCGTAACGCCCCGCTGCATGCCTATCCCGATCCCACCGCGCGGGCCGCCCGGGAAGCGCTGGCCCGCCACGACGGATGCAGCCCCGACGCAATCGTCCTGGGGAACGGAGCGGCGGACTTGCTGTGGACGCTGGCCACCGTCCTGCTCGATCGCGGCGATGCCGCGCTGGCGGTGGGACCGACCTTCTCCGAGTTCGCCGCGGCAG
>JBIOEF010000263.1:0-1659 GCA_044445785.1 Caulobacterales bacterium | reverse complement strand
GGCCCACCACCGTGACGTCGGCGACCTTGGGGTGGGTGTAGAGGAACTCCTCGATCTCGCGCGGATAGATGTTCTCGCCGCCGCGAATGACCATGTCCTTGATCCGCCCGACGATGTTGCCGTAGCCGGCCTCGTCGATCACGCCCAAGTCGCCGGTGTGCATCCAGCCGCCGGAGTCGATCGCCTCTGCAGTGCGTTCCGGATCGTCCCAGTAGCCCAGCATCACCGAATAGCCGCGGGTGCAGACCTCGCCGGGGACGCCGCGCGGCGTCACCTCGCCGGCCTCGTCCACGATCTTCACTTCGAGATGCGGCTGCACCTTGCCGATGGTGGAGACGCGGCGTTCGACCGGATCGTCGGGGCCGGTCTGGAAGCTGACCGGGCTGGTCTCGGTCATGCCGTAGGCGATGGTCACGTCGCGCATGTGCAGCTTGTCGATCACCTGCTTCATCACCTCGACCGGGCAGGGCGAGCCGGCCATCGTGCCTGTGCGCAGCGAGTTCAGGTCGCGCGCGGCGAAGCTCGGGGCGCCCAGCGCGGCGATGAACATGGTCGGCACGCCATAGAGGGCGGTGCAGCGCTCGGCCTCGATCACCTCCAGCGTCGCCTCCGGATCGAACGCCGGGGCCGGATAGACCATGACCGAGCCGTGGCTCACCGCGGCCATGTTGGCCATCACCATGCCGAAGCAATGGTACAGCGGCACCGGGATGCAGATGCGGTCCGTGGGCCCAAGCTGCTGCGCCAGGCCGACGAAGTAGCCGTTGTTGAGGATGTTGCGGTGGGTCAGCGTCGCGCCCTTGGGCAGGCCGGTGGTGCCGCTGGTGAACTGGATGTTGATCGCGTCGTTGGGGTCTAGCTCCTCGGCGATCTGCGCCAGCCGCGCATCGTGCTCCGGCTCGGCCAGGCCCGGGATGTCGTCGAAGTCGAACCAGCCGGGCCGCGTCTGGCCGCCGATCTTGATCGCCGCGCGCAGGCTCGGAACCCGCATGGCCTGCAGTGCGCCCGGAAAGCTGTCAGGCAGCTCCGGCGCCAGCGCCTCTACCATGCCGACATAGTCGCTGGTCTTGTAGCGCTCGCCCGCCACCAGCGCCTTCACCCCCACCTTGTTCAGCGTGTATTCGAGCTCCGAGAGGCGGTAGGCCGGGTTGATCGTCACCAGGATGATCCCGGCCTTGGCCGCGGCGAACTGGACCAGCACCCACTCGGCGCAGTTGGGCGACCAGACGCCGAGGCGATCGCCGGGTTCCAGCCCCAGCGCCAGCAGCCCGGCGGCGAAAGCGTCGGCCCGCTGCGCCAGCCCGCGCCAGCTCCAGCGTATGTTCTGGTGCGCGCAAACCAGCGCTTCGGCCTCGCCCCACCGTAGCGCCGCCGCGTCCAGCGCTTCGCCGATCGTGGTCTCCAGCAAGGGCGGCGCATCGGCGCCCCTCACCCAGCTCAGCGTCGCGTCCATTCAGGTCGTTCTCCCCCGGCCGCCGAATTCATACCGGAACCTGCGGCCAGGCAAGACCCCGCACCGGGCGCGCCGGTGGCGAGCCGCAAGGCAAGGCTCTCTGATAGCGAGAAATCGACACGTTCAACGAGAAGTGAGGCTCCCTGGAATTACACGTTGTGCTAGGCAGCGTTTGTTCTCGCAGAACGCCGTTCACAACCCTGTCG
>JBIOEF010000262.1:0-1714 GCA_044445785.1 Caulobacterales bacterium | reverse complement strand
TCATCTTCTTCGACGAGGCCCTGCGCCTCGACCCGGGACACGCCCACGCCCGCTACAATCGCGGCAGCGCCTTTCTGGAGATGAACGACGCCCAGACGGCGCTCGCCGACTGCGAAGCCGCCATCACCGTCGCCCGCTCCGGGGACGACCGGCTGATGATGCAACTAGCCCGCTCGACCATCAAGATCGGCCTCGGCCGCATCGGCGAGGGCTGGGACGACTATGAGGCGCGCCTCGCCCCGCTCTTCGCCGGCGCGACGATCTTCCTGGTCGATCTGCCGGCCTGGACGCCGGAGACGTCGATCGAAGGCAAGACCTTGCTGGTGATGGGGGAACAGGGCCTGGGCGACGAGGTGCTGTTCGCCAACATGCTGCCGGACGTGATCGAGGCGCTGGGACCGCGCGGCAAGCTGGTGCTGGCGCTGGAAGAGCGCTTGGTGGGCCTGTTCCAGCGCTCGTTCCCAACGGCGGAAGTGGTCCCCCACGTCACTATCGCCAGCACGGCCGCAATCACCGCGCGGCGCCGGCGCTGGGCGACATGAGTCGATTCGACCTCTGGACGCCGATGGCGTCGCTGCTGCGCCGCTTCCGCCGCCGGCTGGAGGACTTCCCTGCCCGCGAGCGCTTCCTGATCGCCGATCCGGCCCGCGTGGCGCATTGGCGCAAGGTGCTGCAGACCGCGCCGGCGGGGCGCAAGGTCGGAATCCTGTGGAAGAGCCTGCGGCCCGAATTCGCCCGCTCACGCTATTATTCGCCGTTCGAGCTGTGGGCGCCGGTGCTGAAGACGCCAGGGACTACAATCATCAACCTGCAGTACGGCGACTGCGCGGCCGAGATCGCCTGGGCCGCCCGAGAACTCGGCGTCGAGATCTGGACGCCGCCGGGCATCGACCTGAAGCAGGACCTCGACGATCTCGGCGCGCTCGCCTCGGCGCTCGACGTGACGCTCGGCTTCGCCAACGCCACCTCCAACATCGCCGCCGCCTGCGGCGCGGCGACCTGGATCATCTCGGTCCCAGGCGCCTGGACCCGGCTCGGCACCGATCGCATGCCCTGGTATCCGCAGGCGCGCATCTTCAATCCCCCGGGCCTCAGCCACTGGGAAGAGACCATGGCCCGCGTCGCCGCGGCGCTGGCGGAGGGCTGATCTAGAGCGGCGAAAAGCCGCCATCGCCGCCACGATCCAGCCTCGATCCGTCACCGCTCGGATGGAACCATCCACGGCAATCTGGCGTCGCTCACCGCCAAAGCCGCTTGAATGTCGCGCCCGGCCCTTTAGGGTGGGCGTGATTTGAACAATTGTTCGAGCCCAACTGAGGGCCCGGGAGCGGTGAATGAGCGAGCGTTTCCAAGGCACGGCCGATTACATCGCCACGGAAGACCTGAAGATCGCGGTGAACGCCGCGGTGGCGCTGGAACGGCCGTTGCTGATCAAGGGCGAGCCCGGCACCGGCAAGACGGTGCTGGCCTATGAGGTGGCCAAAGCCCTCAACGCCCCGCTGATCACCTGGCATATCAAGTCGACCACCAAGGCCCTGCAGGGCCTCTACGAATACGAGGCGGTGACGCGCCTCCGCGACAGCCAGCTCGGCGACGAGCGGGTCAAGGACGTCAAGAACTACATCAAGCACGGCAAGCTTTGGGATGCGTTCGAATCAGACGTGCGTCCGGTGCTGCTGATCGACGAGATCGACAAGGCCGACATCGAATTCCC
>JBIOEF010000261.1:0-1772 GCA_044445785.1 Caulobacterales bacterium | reverse complement strand
GGCCGGGAACGGCACGGCGCAACGACGTGGTGGTGATGCGGTTCGCCGAGGGAACCACCTGCGCCGGCGTCTTCACCCGCCACGCGGTCGGCTCGGCGCCGGTGGACTGGTGCAAGCGGCATCTGGACGCCACCGGCGGGCGCAACATCCGCGCCCTGGCGGTGAACGCCGGCTGCGCCAATTCCTTCACCGGCAAGCCCGGCGCCGACGCCGCGCGGCGGGTGGCCTCGGCGGTGGCCAAGCGCGTGGGCTGCCGCCAGGGTGAGGTGATGCTGGCCTCCACCGGGGTCATCGGCGAGCTCTTGCCCGACGCCAAGATCACCGCCCGCGTCCCTGAGATCGCCCATCGCCTTGCGCCCGACGGCTGGGCCGAGGCCGCGCGGGCGATCTGCACCACCGACACCTTTCCCAAGGGCGCGTACGCGGAGGCGAAGATCGAAGGCGAAACCGTGCGCATCGCCGGCATCGCCAAGGGTTCGGGCATGATCGCGCCGGACATGGCCACCATGCTGGCCTTCGTCGCCACCGATGCGGCGATCGCGCCGGCGGCGCTGCAGGCCCTGGCGCAGCTCTACGTGCGCAACACCTTCAACAGCGTCACCGTCGATGGCGACCGCTCCACTAACGACACGCTGTTGCTCTTCGCCACCGGCCAGTCGGAGGCGCCGCGGATCAGCCGGGCAGGGGACGCGCGGCTGGCCGACTTCCGCGCCAAGCTGGAGGCGGTGCTGCTGGACCTGGCGCTGCAGCTGGTGCGCGACGGCGAGGGGGCGACCAAGTTCGTCAAGATCACCATCACCGGCGCCGCCTCGGCCGCCTCGGCCCGCAAGATCGCCCGCACGGTCGCCGAGAGCCCGCTGGTCAAGACCGCCTTCGCCGGCGAGGACGCCAACTGGGGCCGCATCGTCATGGCCGTCGGCCGCGCCGACGAACCGGTCAACCGCGAGCGGATCAGCATCCGCTTCGGCGAGCTTTACGCCGCCCGCGACGGCCGGGTGTCGGCCGACTACTCCGAAGCCCGCCTCAGCGCCTACATGAAAGGCAAGGAGCTGGAGGTCAGCGTCGACGTCGGCGTCGGCCGGGGCTCGGCGGTGATGTGGACCTGCGACCTCACCCACGGCTACGTCTCGATCAACGGGGACTATCGCAGCTGAACCCCCTCTTGCGGGTTTGGCTCAGGCGATATCGATCACCACCTTGCCGAAGTGGCCGCCGGCCTGCATCAGGGCCAGGGCCTCGGGCAGCGCCGCCAGCGGGAACGAGCGATCGATCACCGGCTTCAGACCGGCCGCGTCGATGGCGCGGACCATGTCCTCGACGTGTTCGCGACTGCCCACGGTGACGCCGTTGATGTGCAGATTGCCGCCGAACATGGCCGCGACGTTGAGATCCTTCACGAATCCGGAGAGGACGCCGATCACCGCGATGCTGGCGCCCAGCGCGCAGGCGGCGATGGATTGCTGGAAGGTGCCCGCGCCGCCGACCTCGACGACGTGGTCGACGCCCCTGCCGCCGGTGAGCGCTCGGGCGGCCTTGGCCCACTCGGGCTCGGCGCGGTAGTTGATCGTCTCGTCCGCGCCCATGGCTCTGGCGCGCTCCAGCTTCTCGTCCGAGGAGGAGGTGACGATCACCCGCGCGCCGGCCAGCTTGGCGAACTGCAGCGCGAAGATCGAGACGCCGCCGGTCCCCTGGACGAGCACGGTGTCGCCGGGTTTCAGCCGGCCCTCGACGATGAGCCCGCGCCAGGCGGTGAGGGCCGCGCAGGGCAGGGT
>JBIOEF010000260.1:0-1856 GCA_044445785.1 Caulobacterales bacterium | reverse complement strand
GGTGAGGGGAGAGGTGCGCCCAGCGCTCATCAGAAATACCCCTCGCGCTTTTTCTTCTCCATCGAGGCGGACTGGTCGTGGTCGATCACCCGGCCCTGGCGCTCGGAGGTGGTGGCGAGCAGCATTTCCTGGATGATCTGCGGCAGGGTCTCGGCGTCGCTCTCGACCGCGCCGGTCAGCGGGTAGCAGCCCTGGGTGCGGAAGCGGATCTTCTTCATCATCGGGACTTCGCCCGGCAGAAGTCGCATCCGCTCGTCGTCGACCATGATCAGCTGGCCGTCCCGCTCCACCACCGGCCGCTCGGCCGCCAGATAGAGGGGCACGATCTGGATGCCCTCCAGGTGGATGTATTGCCAGATGTCGAGCTCGGTCCAGTTTGAGATCGGGAAGACGCGGAAGCTCTCTCCCGGGCGTTTCTTGGTGTTGTAGAGCTTCCACAGCTCCGGCCGCTGGTTCTTTGGGTCCCAGACGTGCTGGGCGGTGCGGTGCGAGAAGATGCGCTCCTTGGCCCGCGACTTCTCCTCGTCGCGCCGGCCGCCGCCGAAGGCCGCGTCGAAGCCGTACTTGTCCAGCGCTTGCCGCAGGCCCTGGGTCTTCCACATGTCGGTGTGCAGCGGGCCGTGATCGAAAGGATTGACGCCCTTGGCCAACGCCTCGGGGTTCTGGTGCACCAGCAGTTCGAACCCCAGTTCCTCGGGCAGGCGATCGCGCAGCTCGTACATCGCCTTGAACTTCCACGTCGTGTCGACGTGCAGCAGCGGGAAGGGCGGCTTGGACGGGAAGAACGCCTTCGCCGCCAGGTGCAGCATCACCGAGGAGTCCTTGCCGATGGAATAGAGCATCACCGGCCGCTCGCACTCGGCGACCACCTCGCGCATGATCTGGATGGCTTCCGCCTCCAGCCGCTGCAGGTGGGTCAGCGCCAGCGGCGCCTCAAGGGTCGCGCCGGTCAGCGAGGGCGCGGCGCGTTCGAGCGTGGATGACATCCGGAGGTTTGGCCCTCTACGTAAAAAGTCCGCCGCCGCGGCGTTGCGGTCTGGCGGACTGGCCCTTTGACGTGAGGAGTTAAGGGACCTGGCCCCGCGGCGCAAGGCGCCCCCGCGATGCGGCGTTTGGCGCCAGCGCCCAAATGCGACCACTTCCTGAACCGACTTTGCCCAGACGGGACTGCGCGCTATTGACAATTAGGCGCACACTGGGGCGGTGGGCGTGCTGTTAACCTAGTTCCGACGCCCAAAGGTTCGATCAGTACGCGAATGGCTCCTCCGCGACCCAAGCCCCTGACGTTCTCGTCGATCAAGGTCGGCGTGCTGCCGCCCGCGCCGACGCCTGCGCCCGACGCCGCGCCGAAGACCAAGACCGCGCCCGAGCCGGCCCCCGCGGCCGAGGCGGTCGTCGCGCTCGAGGCGGTGGCGCCCGAACCGATCGCCGCCCCACCGCCGGCCGCCCAGACGCCAGCGGTGGCGCTGGCTTCGGCGCCGGCGACCGCGCCGCAGAACCTGCCGCTGGCCGCGCCCTTGGAGCCCGGGCAGGTGCTGACCCGCATCGCCGAACCGAAGAAATCCGGCCGCACCATCTACATCCTGGCGGCTATCGCCAGCGTGCTCTGGGCCGGCGGCCTGGTCGCCTTCGTCTACGGCTACGAGACCCGCAGCGGCCCCTTCGCGCTCGATCCGATCGCCATCGGCGTGCTGACGCTGATCGCGCTGGCGCCCGTCGGTTTCATCTGGGCCGGCGCCTACGCGATCATCCAGGCGAGGGCGCTGGCCGTCGAGGCCCGGCGCGCCAGCCGTCTCACCGACGAACTGGTCGGCCCGACCGCGCTCGCCGCCGCCCAGGCCGGCGCGGTGGTGGAG
>JBIOEF010000259.1:0-1902 GCA_044445785.1 Caulobacterales bacterium | reverse complement strand
GGTGATGGCGGTGACCAGCCGGGGCAGGATCTCGCCCGAACGGCCGGCGCTCTGGTCGAAAATCTAGGCGCGTTCGGCTGGCGATTGGGCCTGCTGCATCGCCGCCAGCTCGGCTTTCAGCTGGCGCACGGGCGGGGCCACCAGGAATCCGAACGAGACGCAGCCCTGCTTGGTCGAGACCGCGTGGTGGATGCGGTGAGCCTGGATCAGGCGCTTCCAGAACTTCGACTTGCCGTCCAGCGGCACCGGGTAGCGGCGGTGGACGAGGCCGTCGTGGAACATGGCGTACATCGCGCCATAGGCGGTGATGCCAAGGCCGATCGGGAGCAGCGGCGGGTAACCGTGGACGCCGAAATAGATCGAGACGACCGCCGGGGCGGCGAAGACGGCGGCGAAGAGGTCGTTGAGCTCGAAAGCGCCGGTCCTGGGTTCATGGTGCGAGCGGTGCCAGACCCACATGAAGCCGTGCATCACGTACTTGTGGGTGAACCAGGCGAAGCCCTCCATGAACGCGAAGGCGGCGAAGAAGAGCACGATGTCGAGCGCCAGCGTGGCCATGATGCGAACCTAGAGCCTGACCCGGCGGGCGGTGATCTGGGCAAGGGCGAAGCCCGCCGCGCCGAACAGGACCATGACGATCCAGGCCTTATACAGGTCCGCCGCGCCCGCGTCGCGCCAGAGCAGTCCCTGGTAGGCGTCGATCACCCAGGCGTGCGGCGTGAACCAGCCCAGCGTCTGCAGCCAGGGCGGCATCAGGAAGCGCGGGATCATGCTGCCGCCGATCGCCGCCAGGATCAGGATCACGAAGGTGGTCAGCATCTGCGCCTGCTCGCGCGTGCGGCAGATCGCCACCAGGCCCAGCGCCAGGCCAGCGGCGCAGACCGAGGCGGCCGCCGTGGTCACCAGCCACAGGGCGAAGTGCTGGACCACCGGAACCTCGTAGACCAGCTGCGCCGCCAGGAAGATCGCGACCGCCTGCAGCATCATCTCCGCGGTCAGGAAGAGGAACTTGCCCCTCACCACCGGCCCCATGCCGGCCCGCCCGGCGAGGATCCGGTCGGCGATCCCCGACTGACGCTCCTCGATCAGGGTCAGCGCCCCGTGCATCGCCGTGAACAACGAGAAGAGGATGGTCACAGCGCCGGCGTAGTAGGCGATGGTGCCGCCGCCCTTGCGGGCCCCCGCCACTTCTTCGCGGGCGAAGAGCGGCGCAACCTTCGGCGCCGAGGCGGGATCGCTGGTGAGCTCGTCTTCGGCGATGGAGACGTTGTCCTTCTGCTCGGCGGTGAGCGGGCCGGTGGCGGTGCTGACATCGCCGATGGTCCGCTCCAGCAGGATATCGGGGGTGACCTTGGTCAGGACCTCGCGGGTGCGCGCCTCGGTGAGCGGCGCGGCGACCGCGCGGCTGGGATCGGCGAGGATCAGCAGGGGCGAACCGGGCGCGACCGGATCGCCGCGGATCACCAGGGCGGCATCCGCCTGGCCCGAACGGATGCGGACGCGGACCGCGGCCAGGGTGGCCGGCTTCGCCGGCTCCGCGCGCAGGTTCTTGTCGGCCAGGAGCGCCGCCTCCAGCCGCGCCGAGCCCTTGGTGTGCGCCAGGTCGGCGATGACCACCTTCAGGCGCACGTCCTCGCCGGTCGCGCCGGAGAACACGGCCGAGAAGATCAGGAATACGATCGGCGGCAGCAGGAAGGCCATGACCAGGGCCGCACGATCGCGCCAGAGGTCCAGCGCCATCACCTTGAACATGGCCAAGTTCACGCCGCGCGCCTAGGTTCCGCCGCCAGGGTGAAGAGGTTCTGCAGGGTCGGGTGGCGCACGCGGATCTCGCGCACGGCGACGCCCGCCGCCTTCAGCCGCGCGTCGAGCTGGCCGGCGAAGGCGTAGCCCTCCTTGGCC
>JBIOEF010000258.1:0-1948 GCA_044445785.1 Caulobacterales bacterium | reverse complement strand
GCCTCGCCCGGCCTGCTGCTACGCGCCCAGGTCGCCACCGGCCGGGCCCTCTGCCTGGCTCGCTCGGCCGAGCTGACCGGCGACCTCAAGGGGCTCGACGAAGCCGAGAGGGGCTTCAAGGCCGAGCTGGCGGCCGGTCCGCACAAGAAGGACCCGGTCGCCTGGGCGATGCTGCAGGTGCAGCTGGGCCAGCTCTACGCCGCGCGCCTGGCGCTCACCGGCAAGGACCGCGGCGAGCGCGCCGCCGCCGCGCTGGCCTTCGCCGCGGCGCTGGACGTCTTCGGCGAAGAGGGCCTGCGCTCCTTAAGCGCCGTCGCCGCCGAGGGCCTGGAAGCCCTGGCGGCAGCGAAGGTCGGATAAGACAGGCGACCTGCGTCCTTCGAGACGCGGACTGCGTCCGCTCCTCAGGATGACTACTAGGGTTGGGCGTCTCGATCATTCGTCATGGTGAGGAGCGCTCTTTAGAGCGCGTCTCGAACCACGCGGGACTTACGCCGCCAGATCCGTCGTCTGCCGGCGCATGCGCCAGAAGCGCAGGGTGCGCTGGGCGGAGTCGCGGGGGAGCTCGGCGTAGAGTTTGCTGTATTCCCCGGCCCGGCCCATGGCGTCGCTGTCGCGGTCGAGGATCAGGACGGCGATGGTGAGGAAGAGCGGCGCCTCGAAGTCGGCGGCCTTGCAGACGATCGCCAGGGCGTCGAGCTCGCGGCGCTCCAGGATAACCCGGGCGGTGTGGAAGTCGATCTCCGCCAGCTCCGCCAGGGCGACCATGAACTTGGTGGTCTCGCGGGCGCGCAGCATGCCGGCCAAGGTCTTGGGCTTGAGCGCGTTGCGCGCCACCAGCGAGCGGATGTCGGCCTCGGCGGCCTCGTAGTCGTTGGGAAGCGCGCCGTCCTGGGTGGCGACCCGCTTGCGCCCGGCCGCCAGCGCCGCGTCCAGGGCGGCCGGATCCATCTCGGCGTTGCGCTCCAGGATCTTGGTGCGCAGCTTGGTCTCGACCACGAAGTACATCTCATTGAGCAGGTCGACCGGCAGGCTGCGGCGGCAGACCACCACCTCGTGCAGCGCCGGATTGACCTCGGCTCGGTCGACCACCGTCTCGTGCGCATGGCGGGAGAGCTCGGCGCCCACGTTGTGCAGCAGCACCGACAGGGTGTCGTCGTCGCCGTGTTCGACGATCGCTTCGGAGACCGCTTCGGAGACGCTGTCGCGGCGGGAGATGGCGCGCAGGTGCTCCTGGCCGTGGCTGGCGGCGACGCTGACCAGATCCTCGTCGGTGAGCGCGTTGGAAGTTTCCAGGATCGGCAGGGCGACCTCGATGTCGTCGGCGGCGAGGCGGCGGATCAGCTTTCGCGGCGCCTCGGCGGCGGGCGCCATGCGCGTGGCCAGCTCGGCGCGGACCGCGACTTCCATCTCGTCGGCGAGTTGGCCCAGCACGTCGTCGAAGAGGGCCATCTCCGTGCCGCCGTGCTGGTCGGGGTTCACGAAGAAGAGGTCGGTGACCTCGCGCAGGAGTTCGCGACGCTTGTCGCTGGAGGGCTCTTTGGCGAGCGCGATCAGGTCGGTGAGCTTGGACATGGCGGCTTTAGAAAATCTCGCTGGGGTCGAGGTCGGACTGGGCGGCGGCCTTGGCCCTGGCCTGGTCGTCGCCGCTCTTGGCCGCCGCATCGTCGGCCGGGCCGACCAGGACCAGCGGCCGGTCCTTGGGCATGGCGATGGGGTCGGGCGCATCGCCGTAGTCGCGGTGCAGGGAATAGAACCGCACCTTCACCGGCGGACTTGCCGAGCTGGCGAGCGGGGGCGCCGGCGCGGTGTTCTGAGCGAACTTCTGGACGGGCGCGGCTGGCGTTGCTGCGGCGGCCACCGGCGCGGGCGCGGCCGGCGCGGCGGCGGGCGGCGCGGCGACGGCGACCGGCTGAGGCGTGGGCGGCTGGGCGTAGAGGCTGGTCGG
>JBIOEF010000257.1:0-1980 GCA_044445785.1 Caulobacterales bacterium | reverse complement strand
CGGCGGCGGCGCTGCTGGAGGCGGGCGCGCCGGGCTTGCGCATCCTCAACCGCACCCGCGCCCGCGCCGAGGCGCTGGCGGCGGCGCTGGGCGGGCCGGTCACCGTCTTCGCCGAGGGCGACGCGGCGGCGCTGGCCGGCGCGCAGCTGATCGTCAACGCCACCACCCTGGGCCTCGGCGGCGGCGATGGACCGCCGATCGCCCTTGACGGCGCCCCCGCGTCGGCTGTGGTGATGGACATGGTCTACCGCCCGCTGAAGACAGAATTCCTGCGCCGGGCCGAGGGGCTCGGGATGAGAACGGTCGATGGCCTGGCGATGCTGATCGGCCAGGCCGGGCCCTCGTTCGAAGCCCTGTTCGGACGGGCGCCGCCGGCCATCGACGTGCGCGCCCTGTGCCTGGCGGCGCTGGAGGCGGCCGCATGATCCTGGTGGGCCTCACCGGTTCGATCGGCATGGGCAAGAGCGCCACCGCGGCCATGTTCGCCGAGGAAGGCTGCCCGGTCTACGACGCGGACGAGGAGGTGCGGCGGGTCTATGCGCCCGGCGGCGCGGCCGTCGGTCCGGTGGGCGAGGCCTTCCCGGGCGTGGTCAGGGACGGCGCCGTCGACCGTGGCCTCCTGGGCGACAAGGTGGTGGGCGATCACGCGGCCATGGACCGGCTGAACCGCATCGTCCACCCGCTGCTGGGCGCCGGCCGCGCCGCCTTCTTCGAGAAGGCGCGGGCGGAGGATGCGAAGATCGTGGTGCTGGACATCCCCCTGCTCTTCGAGACCGGCGGCGAGCGCAACATGGACGCGGTGGTGGTGGTCTCCGCCCCGGCGGCGATGCAGCGGGCGCGCGTGCTGGCGCGCGAGGGGATGAGCGAGGCGAGGCTGGGCGGCATCCTCGCCCGCCAGATGGCCGACGCGGAGAAGCGCGCCAAGGCTCATTTCGTGGTCGACACCAGCCAGGGGTTCGACGCCGCCCGCGCCCAGGTCCGCGACGTCATCGCCGCCTTGCTGAGCCCGGAATGGCGCTCGAAGAGGCCTATCGCGCCTTAGCGCCGGCGAAGGACGGACCATTCGCCGCGAGCGTGCGGCGCGCCTTGTCGGCGGGCGCGAACAGCGCCAGTAACAGGGCCATGGCGCGCGAGATCATCCTCGACACCGAGACCACCGGCCTTGATCCGATGAGCGGCCACCGGTTGATCGAGATCGGCTGCATCGAGCTCAATGACCTGATCCCCACCGGCCGCTCGTTCCACCGCTACCTCGACCCGGAGCGCGACATCGAGATCGAGGCAGAGCGCGTGCACGGCCTCTCGGCCAGCTTCCTCACCGGCAAGCCCAAGTTCGACGAGGTGGCCGAGGCGTTCCTGGCCTTCGTCGAGGGCGCGACGCTGGTCGCCCACAACGCCGCCTTCGACCGCAGCTTCATCAACGCCGAGCTGGAGCGGGTCGGACGGGAGCTGTTGCATGAGGGCCTCTGGATCGACACCCTGACCATCGCCCAGAAGCGCTTTCCGGGCATGTACAACTCGCTGGATGCGCTCTGTAAGCGGTTCAAGATCTCGCTGGTCGAGCGCGACAAGCACGGCGCCCTGGTGGACGCCAAGCTGCTGGCCAACGTCTATCTGGAGCTGAAAGGCGGGCGCGAGCGGGCGCTGGACCTCGCCCACGCCTCGGTTCGCTTCGAAGCCGGCGTCTCGGCGGTGCGCACCGCCTACGCCCCGCGCCCGCGCCCCCTGGCGCTGCGCTCCACCGACATCGAACGGGCGCTGCACGCCGCCTTCATCCGCGAAACCCTGAAAGAAGCGGCCATCTGGCTGAGGTTCGAGGGGTAGGATCGCACCCACGCGCCCCAGCCAGCCTCGCTTGTCATCCCGGCTGGAAGCTCGCACAGCGAGCTGGAAGGCCGGGATCTACTCAGCGCCGACGACGACAAGTAGGTCCCGGACAGTCCGCTGCGCGGCCTTCCGGGATGACAAACAATATGTATT
>JBIOEF010000256.1:0-1981 GCA_044445785.1 Caulobacterales bacterium | reverse complement strand
ACCTGGGGTTGGCGCTGGCGCCCATGGGCCTGGGCGCCGCGCTCTGCGCCTACGCCGCCGTGGGCCTGCGCATGCTGACGCTGGGCGAGGAGACCGCGGCGCTCTCGGGCCTGCCGATGGCGCGGTTGCGGGCCGCGGCGGTGGCCGGATCGGCGTTGCTGACCGGAGCGGCGGTGGCGCTGGCGGGCGTCATCGGCTTCGTGGGCCTGGCCGCGCCGCACCTGGTGCGCGGTTCGGTCTCCGACGACCCGGCCCGGACGCTGCTGCCTTCCGCCCTCGCCGGCGCGATCCTGCTCACCGCCGCAGACCTTGCCGCGCGGATGATCCCGACACCGGAGGAGCTGAAGCTCGGCGTCGTCACCGCCCTTTTCGGCGCGCCGCTCTTCGCGCTCGTCGCCTGGCGGGCGGCCAGGAGTTGGCGGACATGAGCCAGGCGCTGGCGCTGCAGGGCGTTTCGGTGCGCCAGGCCGGTCGGCTGACGCTGGAGGACGTCTCCTTGAGCGTCGAGCGCGGCCAGGTCCTGGGCCTGGTCGGCCCCACCGGTTCGGGAAAGACGACGCTGATCCGAGCCGCGCTCGGCCTGCAACCCATCGCCGCCGGCCAGGTGATGCTGGGGGGCCGGCCGCTGGCCACCCTTGGCGAGCGCGAGCGGGCCAGCCTCGCCGGCTATCTCGCCCAGGAGCGCCGCGTCGCTTGGAACATGCCGGCCTGGCGGATCGCCGCCCTGGGCGCCGCCGACCGCCCGCCGGCGGAGGGCGAGGCCATCGCCCGGGAGTGTCTGGCGGAGCTGGAGGCCGAGGCGATCGCCGATCGCGGGGTGCTGGAGATGTCAGGCGGCGAGCGGGCGAGGGTGCTGCTCGCCCGCCTGCTGGCCACCGGCGCGCCGCTCCTCATCGCCGACGAGCCCGCCGCCGGCCTCGACCCGGACGCCCAATTCCTCACCCTGGAGCGCCTGCGCGCCCGCGCCGCCGCCGGCGCGGCGGTGATCGTCACCCTGCACGACCTCACCCTCGCCGCCCGCGCCTGCGACCGGATCGCGGTCCTGCACCGCGGCCGGCTGCTCGCCCATGCGCGGCCGGTCGACGCGCTCAATCGCGATGTGCTGGCCGACGTATTCGGCCTCGAGGGTATGCTCATGGCATCCCCCGCCGGACCCCTGCTGGCGGCTCGACGCCGAACCTAGGTCAGTTCCCGCCAAGATACCCCCGCTCGCGGTAGTACTTCGCCGCGCCGGGGTGCAAGGGCACGTCGCCGGCCTTGGCGACGCGATAGCGGTTGTAGGCGAAGTGCTGCATGGTCCACTCGAAGAGGTCCTGCTGCTCGTCGAGGGCCTTGGCGACCAGATAGGCGAAGCTGGCGGGCATGTCGGCGCGGCCGTAGATGGCGGTGCCGGTGCGCGCGACCGTATGGATCGCCTGGTCTTGCCCCCTCAGCAGCCCGACCGGGACATCGCGCCGCTCCATATCGAGATCGTGCGCCAGCTTGGCCACCAGATCCTCGGGGAGTTGCAGGTAGAGGAGATCCTCCTTCTGGCTGGCCTCGTACCAGATGTTGAATTCCGGCGCGTTGGCGAGCGTCCCCCAATAGATGATCACGTCGGGGTTGGCCCTGGCCGCCGGGACGATCTCGGGGGCGAAGGTCGCGCCGGCGCCCTTCAGCGCCTCTGCGGAGGTTCCGTAGTAGACGAAGATCGGGTTCGCCATTTCGTCGGCGACGACGAATTTCAGCGGCCCCTTGTGGTCCTTCAGCTGGGCCAGATCGGTGATCCCCAGATCCTTCCGGACCGCCACCATCAGGTAGACGGGCGAGGCGATATTGGCGATGAGGCGCAACTGATGGCGCGGCCCGTCGCGGGCGTAGGGGCCGGTTCCGTCATAGGCGGCGACCAGCAGCTGGTCGGCGACCGCGCCGAACTCCACGCGGCCGTTGGGCGGGGCGGGGATGTAGCTGTCGGGGATCACCCCGCCGCCCATGTGCGGGT
>JBIOEF010000255.1:0-2016 GCA_044445785.1 Caulobacterales bacterium | reverse complement strand
GCCCAGCCCGCCGTGCCCATCGAGGGCGAGGCCGCCCTGTTCCCCGTCCGCCGCATCTACTGCGTTGGCCGCAACTACGCCGCCCACCGGCGCGAGATGGGCAACGACGATCGCGATCCGCCGTTCTTCTTCTCCAAGCCCGCCGACGCCGTCGTGCCGCCGGGCGGCAAGGTCCCCTATCCGTCCGAGACTGAGGATTTCCACCATGAGATGGAGCTGGTGGTCGCCATCGGCCGCGGCGGCGCCAATGTGCCGCTCGCCGAGGCGCTCGGACTGGTGTTCGGCTACGCGGCTGGCGTCGATCTCACCCGGCGCGATCTGCAGCGCGCCTCGAGCGCCAAGCGCCAGCCGTGGGAGGCCGCCAAGGGTTTCGACGCCAGCGGCCCGATTTCGGCCATCCGCCGCTGGACCGGACCCTCGCCGCAGGGGCGCATCACGCTTTCGGTGAACGGCGAGAAGAGGCAGGACGCGGTGATCTCGGACATGATCTGGTCGGTCCCGGAGATCATCTCCGAGGCCTCCAAGCTCTGGCGGCTGGAGCCGGGCGATCTCATCTTCACCGGCACCCCCGAGGGCGTCGGGCCGCTGGCGCGCGGCGACAAGGTGACGGGCGAGATCGAGGGCGTGGGCGCGCTCAGCTTTCAGGTCGTCTGATGGCCTTGACGCTGCACTCGTACTGGCGCGCGACCGCGCCCTACCGGGTGCGGATCGGGCTGGCGATCAAAGGGCTCGGCTACGACTACGTCCCGGTCGACCTGCTGGCCGGCGCGCAACGCGGCGCGCCCTACGACGCTCTCAACCGCCAGCATCTGGTCCCCACCCTGGAGGCTGACGGCCAGTATCTGACCCAGAGCCTGGCGATCCTGGAGTGGCTGGAGGAAACGCACCCTGCGCCCCCGCTGCTGCCGGCCAGTCCGGCGGACAGGGCGATCGTGCGCGCCATGGCCGAGATCGTCGCCTGCGACATCCATCCGCTCAACAACCTGCGCATCCTGCAGGCGCTGGGCGGCCTTGGCCACCCGATGGGCGGACCTGACCAGCTGGCCTGGGGGAAGCGCTGGATCGAGGACGGCCTGGCCGCCCTGGAGCCGATGGTGGCGCGCCATGGCGCCGGCTTCGCTTTCGGCGAGACGCCCAGCCTCGCCGACTGCTGCCTGATCCCCCAGCTCTGGTCCTCCAGCCGCTTTGCGGTGGATCTGGCGCCCTACCCGGCCCTTAGCGCGGTCTACGCGAACGCCGGCGAGCACCCGGCGTTCATGGCCGCTCACCCCGAGAAACAACCGGACGCGGCGGCCTAGCCCCCAGTCACTCGGACCCGCGCCTCCACCGTGCGGCCTTGGGCGTCGACGACGCTGACGCGGTAGAAGCCGGGCGAGGCGGGGCGCCAGATCGGAGCGTGGCTAACCGGATCAGGGGCGATAGGCGCGCCATCGACGTACCAGCTCAGCCCCTCGCCGCCGGCGGCCAGCACGAAGCCGCGACCGGCCGGGCCAAAGCCCTCGGCCGCCACCGTCGAGCCGTCCGGCGGGAAGATCAGTCGCGGTCCGGCGTCGGTCCGCTTCAGTGTCTGCAGCGCGCTGGGCGCCGCCTTTGGCGCGATCGGCCGGGGGGCCGAGGCCGGCGCGTCCACCTGGTCGGCGGCGTCGAAGAGCAGCGGAAGGGCGGCGTCGCGGCCGGTGAGGTCGGGCCTGGCGCCCCCATCGGCCCTGCCGGTCCAGACCGCGATCACATAGCCGCCGGCGACACCGACCGCCACGGCGTCGCGGAAGCCGTAGGAAGTGCCGGTCTTGAAGGCCATGGGGACCCCGCGGGTCAGCGCCGCCGGGGCCCGGCCCTTGGGCGGCGGCACCTCGCGCAGGATGTCGAGGATCGCCCGCGCCGAGCCTTGGCGCATGATCCGCGGGGTCCCCATGGCCTTCAAGACCGGCACTTCCTACGGCTTCCGCGACGCCGTGGCGGTCGGTGTCGCCGGCGGCTATGTGATCGCGGTCTGGACCGGCAGGGCCGATGGGGGCG
>JBIOEF010000254.1:0-2035 GCA_044445785.1 Caulobacterales bacterium | reverse complement strand
CTTCGGCGACGCGGCGGTCCTCGCTCGCCGGCAGACCGATCCAGAGGTCGAGACCGAGCGGACCGGCGATGTCCTCGCGCAGAGCCGTTCCGAGGGTGCGCCCGTCGGCGCGTCGGAAGATCTCGCCCGCCAGGTAGCCGAAGGTCACCGGGTGGTAGCCGCTGGCGCTGCCCGGCGGCCAGAGCGGGGCCATGGCCGCCAGTCGCGCGCAGACGCCGTCCCAGTCGAACCAGTCCGCCGGCGCCATCGGCCCGGGCATGCCGCAGAGGCCAGCCTGATGCGAAAGCACTTGCTCAACGGTGAGATCGCCTTTGCCGGCCGCGCCGAACGCCGGCCAGAGGTCGGCGACGCGCTGATCGTAACGTAGGCGTCCCTGGTCCACGAGCCGGGCGATCATGAAGCTGGCGATGGCCTTGGTGGTGTGAAGACCGGCGTCAGCGTCGTCTCATCGAACGGCCGGGTCTGGTCGCGATCGGCCCAGCCGCCCATCAGGTCGACGACGATCTCACCCTCGATGGCCAGCGCGAACCGGGCGCCCAGCTCCAGTCCAGCGGCGAAGTTGGCGGCGAAGGCGTCGCCCACGCCAGAGAATCTCGGCGGGCAAAGGCCGCGGATCTCGGTGTCAGCCACCCACCGCCTCCACCCGCACTCGCTCCGAGGCGGCGAGGCGCGTCGGCAGGGCGCTGATCGGCGGGTCCGCGCCGCCGGCCACCGCGACGATCTCCGCCACGACGCTGACGGCCGCGTGCAGGGCGTCGTGGCGCGAGAGACCCTGGACGAGCGCGGCCGTGAAATAGGCGGCCAGCAGGTCGCCGATCCCTCTGGGCGCCAAGGGCTCGGGCGCGTGCGAAGCGATCCAGCCGCGGCCCGCCTCGGCGTAGAGGACGCCGATCTCCATTCCTCCGTCCACGGAGGAGACCAGGCAGGAGACGCCCAGACTCTCCGCCGCCGCCACCGTCGCCGCCGCGCCGGTCACCACCCGCCCGGTGATGCGCGTCAGTTCCCAGGCGTTGGGGGTGATCAGATCGGCCAGCGGAATCAGACCCCGGATGATCGCTTCGGCCACGGCCTCGCGCACGTAGAGGCCCCGGCCCTCGTCGCCCATGATCGGATCGACGACGATCTTCGCCGACGGATTAGCCACGCGGATTTTCTCGATCGTTCGCGCCGCGATCGCCACCTGCTCGGGGCTGGCGAAATAGCCGGTGATCACCGCGTCGCAGACGCGGAAGAGCGCCTGCGCCTCGGTCCCATCCAGCATGGACTCGAACGTGTCGGCCGCCACCGCCGCCCCGCCCGGCGCGCCCCAGCCGGGATGACGCCCGAAGATCACCGTCGGAACCAGCACCGGCTCGATCCCCAGCCGCGCCAGCGCCAGCGCCTGGGCGCTCCCGCCCACCCGGCTGGCGGCGACGAAGCTGGAGAGGATCAGGACGCGGGGCATCGCGCGCCTCTTAGTCGCCGCCGGCGACCATGGTCCAGTCGAGCGGCTCGCCGAACGTCAGGTCCCGCGCGGCTTTGCGGCCCAGCACGTCCGGCAGGTGCTTGGGCGCCAGGCCATAGCCCGGGCGGACGGACCGGACGTTGGCCGCGGTCAGCGCCTCGCCGGCCTTCACGTCGGCCGCCACATAGAGCGAGCGGCGGTGGCCGGCGGCGGCGGTTTCGCTGCCTAGCTCGTCGTAGGTGGCCGAGCCCAGCGCCCGCCAGGCGGCCTTGCAGTCGGCCACGAGCGCGGTGAACTCGGCCGGCTCCAGGCTGAAGGCGGCGTCGGGGCCGCCGTCGGACCTGGCCAGCGTGAAGTGCTTTTCGATGATCGCCGCCCCCAGCGCCACCGCCGCCACCGCCGCGGCCGAGCCTGGCGTGTGGTCGGAGAGTCCGGTCACCACGCCGAAGCGGCGCGCCAGGTCCGGCACGGTGAGGACGTTGGCCTCCTCGATCGGCGCCGGGTAGGCGGAGACGCAGTGCAGCAGGGCGACGCCGGCCGCGCCGTTCTGCTGCGCGGTGGTCAGCGCGGCCTGCATTTCCGCCAGGCTCG
>JBIOEF010000253.1:0-2072 GCA_044445785.1 Caulobacterales bacterium | reverse complement strand
TTGGGCCGCGGGGAATCGATCGCCGGGGGTTTGTTTTCGACCTGGGTCTGGCGCTTCACTTTCGGGTTGGCCACCACCGCCTGCGCAATTTAGCCCCCGCAACAGCAATGGTGGGCGCCCTCGCCGGCGTGGGCGCCGACCAGCGAAGCCAGCCGCGCGCTGCCGGGATCGGGCCGGTCCCAGCTGAAGACTCCCGGTTGCGACCAGAGCCCGAGCCTCGGCGCCATCTGCGGCGCGCCCCCGACGATCGCCGCCTCCAGCCCCACGGGCGCGGCGGGACGGCGGCAGGTGCAGATTCGATAGTGGCGCCGCGCGTCCTCGGCGACCTCACAGCCGAACGCCGCCAGCTCCTTGAAGAGGCGCAGGCCGCCGCGGTCCTTGGGGGCCAGGGCGGTGAGCGCGCCGCCGCTCTTGAGCGCCCGCAAGGCATGGGCCAGCACATAGCGCCGCTCCACCGCGCCCCTGGGCGCGGCCACCACGATCTCGTGCAGCGATCCCTCGGCCTCATCCTCGAGCGCGTCCGATCCTGGGATCAGCGGCGAGAGCTGGACCGCGCCGTCAGCGATTTCGACCAGCTCGGCGGGCGGGACGCCGTAGACCGCGCGGCGCATGGCCTAGCCGCGTTCCTTGGCCCGCTCGAACGCCAGGCCCGGGAACCGCTCGGTGACGTAGCCGATCTCCCAGGCCGACTTGGCCAGGAACACCGGCGCCTTGTCGATGTCCTCGGCGATGGCGGTGCGGTGCTTGGCGGTGAAGTCCTCCAGTTCGGCCCGCTCGCCGGCCAGCCACCGCGCCTCCGCGTACGGCGCGGCTTCGAACACCACGTCCAGGCCATATTCGCCCGCCAGCCGGTCGGCCATCACCTCGAACTGAAGCTGGCCCACCGCGCCGACGATGAAGTCCGAGCCGATCTGTGGGCGGAAGAGCTGGGTGACGCCCTCCTCGGCCAGGCCCTCCAGCGCCTTCTTCAAATGCTTGGCCTTCAAGGGATCGGTGACCCGCACCCGGCGGAGGATCTCCGGGGCGAAATTGGGCAGGCCCGCGAAGCGCAGCTTGCCGCTCTCCGAGAGGCTGTCGCCCACGCGCAGGACCCCATGGTTGGGGATGCCGATCACATCGCCGGCGTAAGCCTCCTCCGCCAGTTCGCGCTCGGAGGCGAAGAACAGCACCGGCGAGTTGACGCTGAGCTGGCGGCCCGTCGACTCCACCTTCAGCTTCATCCCGCGCACGAAGCGGCCAGAGGTCAGGCGCAGGAAGGCGATCCGGTCGCGGTGCCCGGGGTCGATGTTGGCCTGCACCTTGAAGACAAATCCGGTGACTTCCGGATCGCCCGGGGCCACGTGGGTCTCTTCGCCCGCGCGCCTGGCGGCCACCGGCTTGGGCGGCGGGGCGTAGGCGCCAAGGCCGGCCAGCAGCTCGTCGACGCCGAAATGGCGCAGGGCCGAGCCGAAGAACACCGGCGTCATGTGCCCTTCCAGGAAACTCTCCGGATCGAACGGCTTGGAGGCCTCGCGCACCAGCATGGCGTTCTCTTCCAGCTCGCCCAACTCGTCGGGGTCGAGGTGCTGGACGACGGCGTTGGAGTTGAGGGCGACGGCGGCGGGGCGGCCCTCGCGCTGGCGCGAAAACGGCTGGAAGCGGTCGGTGCGCAGGTCCAGCACGCCCTTGAACCGGTTGCCCGAGCCCGCCGGCCAGTAGAGCGGCGCCGGGTCCAGCGCCAGCTTGGCGCCGATCTCGTCCAGCAGGGCGAAGGGATCTTGCGCCTCGCGATCCATCTTATTGATGAAGGTGACGATGGGGATGTCGCGCAGGCGGCAGACCTCGAACAGCTTCAGCGTCTGCGGCTCGATTCCCTTGGCCGCATCCAGCACCATCACCGCCGCGTCGGCGGCCGTCAGTGTACGGTAGGTGTCCTCCGAGAAGTCCTCGTGGCCGGGGGTGTCCAGCAGGTTGAACATCAGACCGGCGTGATCGAAGGTCATCACGCTGGCCGAGACCGAGATGCCGCGCTCGCGCTCGATCTTCATCCAGTCGGGGCGGGGGGGCGCGCGCGGCGAGCAGCGGCGCCCCCC
>JBIOEF010000252.1:0-2080 GCA_044445785.1 Caulobacterales bacterium | reverse complement strand
GTCGGGGCCATAGTTGAGGCCGAGCACGATGGCCGAGCGGGCCTCCGGCCACATCGCCCGGGGGTGGGCGCGGCGGTCCAGCGTCCGCTCGATCCAGTCCATGGTCCCGTGACGGCCCGCCGCGACGAACTCGGCCAGCCGCGCCGCCGCCGGCCAGACCTCGTCCACGCGCGCAAAGCCGCCTGCGTCGAAGCCGAGCGCGGTCGCTTCCTCGCGGATCAGGGCCCTGGGATCGTCAGAAGTCGAGGTCGTCATAGTGCCCCGCCGGCGCGAGGCCCGGCCAGCGGTCGGCGAGGATCGGCCGGAAACAGGGCCTCGACTTGATCTTCATGTACCAGGTCTTGGCGGTGGGAAGCTCGCGCCAGGGGATGTCGCCGAAATAGTCCAGCACCGAGATGTTCGCCGCCGCGGCGAAGTCGGCGAGACTGAGGCGCCGGCCAGCCAGCCAGTCGCGTTCGCTGAGCAGCTTTTCGATGTAGGTCAGGTGGTCGCGCAGCGCCTCGCGGCCCAGGCGCATGTTGGCCAGGTCCGGCGCGCCCTGCTTGGTCAGCCGCTTCTCCAGCTTCTCGTGCAGGAGGAGGCTGTTGACCTCATAGTCGAACTTGCGGTCGAACCACTGCATCAGCCGCCGCGCCTCGGCCCGCTCGGCGGGCTCGCGGCCCAGCAACTGGGGCTCGGCGTGCGACTCCTCCAGGTGTTCGAGGATGGCGCGGATCTCGCAAACCACCACGCGCCGTGGCCCTTCGCCCTCCACCAGCACCGGCGTCAGGCCGGAGGGGCTGAGCGCGGCGAACTCCGCCGGCTGTTCCCAGTAGCGCACCACCACCTCGGCGAACGGCAGGCGCTTTTCCCCCAGCGCCAGGCGAGCCTGGCGCGAGGCCGGGTCGAGCGGAAAGTGATGAAGGGTGCGTTCCACGCGTCAAAAGCTTGAGCAAGAATGAGCAGCCACTAAGGCGCGGCAGGGCGTTAAGGTTCCGTTTACTTAAGACTTTCCGCGCGGCTCGTAGGTTTCGGCGAAGGCGCCGCCGTGGGGTTCGGCGCGGCCGCGGGGGTCGGCGTGAATGATGATGTCGGCGGCGGGGAAAACCTCCAGCACCCGCTTCTCGGCCGCCACCACCACCTCGTGCGCCGTCTCCAGCGAAAGCTCGGGGTCGAGGTCGGCGTGCATCTGGATGTGCACCACCGGGCCGGAGGCCCTGGTGCGCAGCTGGTGCACGTCGGTGAGCCTGGGGTCGGCGGTCATCAGCTCGACGATCCGCTCGCGCGCGGCTTCGGAGAGCTCATGGTCCATCAGCTCGTTGCTCGCCTGGCGGAAGACGCTGATCGCGCCCCAGAGCAGGATCACCGCCACCGCCAGGCCGCCAACGGCGTCGAAGCCGCTGATGCTGAAGAGCGCCGAGGCGGCGATGCTGATGAGCGCGATGACGTTCGAGGCCAGATCCGCCACGTAGTGGGCGCGGTCGCCGGTGACGGCCACCGATCGGGTCTTCTTGAGCACCTGGGTCTGAGCCCAGATCAGGCCGCCGGTGAGCACGGTGGAGACGGCCATCGCCGCCACGCCCCAGCCCTGGTGCTCCAGGCGGTGAGGCTCGATGAAATGGCGGATCGCCTCCTGGCCGATCAGGGCGGCGGAGGCGAACACCAGGCCCGCCTGCACCAGGCTGGCGAAGGCTTCGGCCTTGCCGTGGCCGTAGCGGTGCTCGGCGTCCGGCGGCGCGGCCGCGTAGCGCACCGCCCAGAAGGTGCCCAGCGCGGCGAAGAGGTCCAGGCCGGAGTCGGCGAGCGAGGCCAGCACCGAGACCGACCCGCTGGCGATCCAGACGAACGCCTTCAGCGCGGTGAGGATCGTCGCCGTGGCCACCGACAGCGCCGTGATCCGCCGCGTCAGCGCGGCGGTCTCGCTGGGCTTGAGCGCGAAGGTGGCGTCCATGGCCGGAATTTAGGCCCTCGAGGGGCAAAGGCGTAGCGAGAACGACTCGCAGTGCGCTCCCTCCCCCTCGTGGGGAGGGTGGACGCCGCGCAGCGGCGGACGGGTGGGGCTGTCGGACGCGTCAACGATCGTTATCAGCGCCGGAGCGCC
>JBIOEF010000251.1:0-2091 GCA_044445785.1 Caulobacterales bacterium | reverse complement strand
CCCCCCCGGGGGGTGGCTACCCTGGCGCCGCGAAACGGCGGGCCCCGCGCCCTGGGCCCCTCCCCCGGCAGCCCCGCCGCGGCTCCCCCCCCCCCGCCGACCGCCAGCGCCCCGGCCATGTTGGCGTAGAAGCCCGCGACGCTGGGACCCGCGCCGAACCTCGCCAGCTCCGACGGCACCCATTGCAGCAGCCGCCGGCGGGTGATGGTCATCCGAACCAGGGTGCGCGCGATGGCGTCGCCCATCAGCCAGGCCTGGTGCGCCAGGAAGACGATCATCAGTCCGCACTGGACCAGCGCCAGCCGCAACTCGGAGCCGAGCGCTCGCGCATGGCTCGCCAGGGTCACGCCCGGCCGGCGGCGGGGGATGTCGGCGGCGACCGGAATCAGCGGCGGCAGGGCCATGGTCGCCACGATGAACGCCGTCCACAGCACCGCATCGCCCAGCGGCAGGGCCCAGCCGACGATCAGGGTGACGATCAGGGCTGGCGAGGAGACGGACCGGCGCAGATTGTCGAGCATCTTCCAGCGCCCGATCGCCGGCACTCCGCCCCGGGGTCGGCGTTCGGCGGCCTTCGGGCCTCGCCCGAAGATCCAGGGCAGCAGCTGCCAGTCGCCCCGCGCCCAGCGATGGTGCCGCAGGGCGGCGGTATCGTAGCGGGCGGGAAATTCCTCCACGACCTCCACGTCCGAGGCGAGTCCGGCCCGCGCGAAGATGCCCTCGAACAGGTCGTGGCTGAGCAGGGTGCAGTCGGGCACGCGGCCGGCGAGGGCCGCCTCGAAGGCGTCCACGTCGTAGATGCCCTTGCCCGTATAGGAGCCTTCGCCGAACAGGTCCTGGTACACGTCGGACACGGCGGCGGCGTAGGGATCGATGCCGGTGGCCCGGGAGAACACCCGCAGGAACAGCGATCCTTCACGCCCCACCGGCATCGCCGGCGTGACGCGCGGCTGGAGAACCGCGTAGCCCTCGACGACCCGGTACAGCCGTTCGTCCAGGCGCGGCCGGTTGAGCGGATGGGCCATCTTGCCGATCAGCCGTCCGACGGTCTCTCGCGGAAGTTTCGTGTCGCCGTCCAGGGTGATCACGAAGCGAACGTTCGCGGGAACGGCGGGCGGGTCCATGAAGGTGGTGTCGCCGGCGTCCCGCAGCAGGCGGTTGAGTTCGCACAGCTTGCCGCGCTTGCGCTCCCAGCCCATCCAGCAGCGCTCGCTGGCGTTCCACACCCGCCGCCGGTGCAGCAGCAGGAACCGCGGGCCGCCCCGCGCCGGCGCGTGGCGCTCGTTCAGCCGTTCGATCCCCTCGCGAGCGGCCTTGAGCAGATCATCGTCGCCCGCCGCATGTTCGTCCGGCGCATCCGTCCAATCCGACAGCAGCGCGTAGTGCACGTCGCCCTGGGCGCTGGCCAGATAGTGGATTTCCAGTCGGGCAATATGTTCCTCGACGCTCGCTCGCGTCGTCAGCAGGGTCGGGACCGCCACCAGGGTGCGCAGGTGCGGCGGGACGCCCTCGCGCAGCTCGAGCGCCGGCAGCAGGGTCGCGCGGAAGCCCTGGGTGACGATGTGGTTGACCAGCGCCACCGCCACGTCGATCGCAGGCACGACGCCGGTCACGGCCAGCGCAAGCACCCACGGCCAGCGCAAGCCGCTCGCCGCCATGATCGACAACGGAACCGCCAGCAGGACCGCGGCGACCAAGGCCCCGAGGCTCACATAGCCGCCGATCCCCAGGGCGCGGTAGGTCCGGCCGGGCCACGCCTTCGGATGCGCCCGAAAGCCGATCGCCCGCTCGAACGCCGGGCGCCCGCCCGCCACGAGGCAGTAGCCGGGATCGGACCGGCGCGCGGCTTCCACGCCGCCGCCCGGATGCGGCGCGCGCGCGGCGGTCTCCACCGCCGCCTGCGCCACTTCCAGCTCGGTGAGCCTCGAGCCGCGGGCAAGCTGCTCGACGGCGTCGCGATAGAGGTTGCGGGTCGGGAAATCCATCGCCTGGAAACGGCTGCCGGCCTTGAACACCTCGTCGACCAGGCTCACGCGCTCGAACAGCTCGGTCCAGTCGACGTCGGCGATCAGGCGCATGCTGGTGATGATG
>JBIOEF010000250.1:0-2108 GCA_044445785.1 Caulobacterales bacterium | reverse complement strand
CGTCCAGCCCGACACGCCCGAACGGGCTGAGTACGACGACGCCAGCTTCGCCGACGTCGTCCGCCGCAACCTGACGCTCACCGCCAAGCCGTCGGCGAAGGCGCCTGACATCATCATCTGGTCGGAAGCCGGCATTCCGGCGGCGATCGGCGACTACCTGGCGCCCGGGACCTGGACCCGGGACGCCATCCAAAGCGCGCTGAAGCCCGGCCAGACGCTGATCACCGGCGGCTTTCGTCAGGCGCCCTCGCCGATCCTCGCCGGCGCGGCTGGAGGCGGCGTCTACTACAACAGCCTGGTCGCCCTGCGCCGCACGCCCGCTGACCTCATCGTCACCGCGACCTACGACAAATACCGCCTGGTGCCGTTCGGCGAATACCTGCCGCTGGACCGCTATCTTTCGCCGCTGGGGATCAAGCAGCTGATCCATGTGGGCGACGGCTTCAGCCACGGCCCGCCGCCCCGGCCGATCACCCCTATCGGCGCCCCGCCGCTGCAGCCGCTGATCTGCTACGAGAGCCTGTTCCCCGACTTCACGCGTGAGGGCGCCCGCGCCGCGCATCTGCGGCCGGCCTGGATCGTCAACATCTCCGACGACGCCTGGTTCGGCGTCACCAGCGGTCCCTGGCAGCATCTCAACCTCGCCAGTTACCGGGCGATCGAGGAGGGCCTGCCGTTGGTGCGGGGGACGCCCACCGGGGTTTCGGCGGCGATCGACGCCTATGGCCGGGTTGTCCCTGGCAAGCTGCTGGGAGAGGGCGCCTACGGGGTGATCGACGCCCCGCTGCCGCCGGCGCTTGACCCTACCATTTTCGATAGGCTAGGCGAGGCGCCGTTTTTCTCTATGCTGCTGATTTCATTGGCGAGTGCAGCCCTGAGTTGGCGCGCGACTTTGCGCCGCAATGGCTAAGCTATTTCCGTTGTGCAATCTGAACAGCGGTTTCAGATCAAGGGCTTATGACCGAAACGGGCGAAGATCGTTCCCCCAATCCGATCGATCTGCATGTGGGCGCGCGGATCCGCATGCGTCGGCGGATGCAGGGGGTGAGCCAGGAGAAGCTGGCTGACGCCCTGGGCTTAACCTTCCAGCAGGTCCAGAAGTACGAGCGCGGCGCGAACCGGGTCAGCGCGTCCAAGCTCTATGAGATCGCCGCCTGTCTCCAGGCGCCGGTGTCCTACTTCTTCGAGGGCCTGGCCGATCCGGCCCAGATCGGCGAGGCGGACGGCGTGGCCGGCGGCTCCTCCGAGCAGCTGGTCCACGCCTTCCTGATGACCTCCGAGGGGCTGGAGCTCGCCAGCCTTTTTCCGCGCCTGCCGCGGGGGCGCCTCAGGCGCCGCCTGCTCGACCTGGTCCGCGCCGTCGTCGACGGCGGAGGGGACGAGGAAGAGGCCTGAGGCTGGCTCGTTCGCATTCCTAATCCGGCGCGGCCGATGTAGAGCCGGCCGATGGCCTCTCCGCCGCTGCGCACCTACGGTCGCACCAAGTCGCGCACGCTGAAGCCGCGGCAGGCGCGCCTGCTGGGGACGCTGCTGCCCAGGCTCGCACTTCCCGAGGCGCCGTTCGATCCGCGCGCGCTCATGCCGGGCGCCCGCGAGGTCTGGCTGGAGGTGGGCTTTGGCGCCGGCGAGCATCTGGCGGGGCAGGCCGCGCGAGCGCCGGACGTGCTCTTCCTGGGGGCCGAGCCGTTCGTCAACGGCCTGGCCGCGGCCCTGGTCAGGATCGAGGACCAGGGGCTCGCCAATGTCCGCCTGCACGGCGGCGACGCGCGAGCGCTGATGGCGCGGCTGCCGGACGCCTGCATCTCGCGGCTCTATGTGCTCTTCCCCGACCCCTGGCCGAAGACGCGACACAAGAAGCGCCGGCTGATCGAGCCGGGCTTCATCGCCGAGGCCGCGCGGGTGCTCAAAGCCGGCGCCCGCGTCCGCATCGCCACCGATTGGGCCGACTACGCCGACTGGACCCTGCAGCACTTCGCCCGCTCGCCCGCGTTCCGCTGGACCGCGGACCGCGCCGACGACTGGCGGGCACCCCCGGCCGACCACATCCCCACCCGCTACGAAGCCAAGCGCCTGGGCGACTGCGCCCCGATCTGGCTGGAGTTCGAGCG
>JBIOEF010000249.1:0-2109 GCA_044445785.1 Caulobacterales bacterium | reverse complement strand
GGAATCGCCGCCGCTGGACCTTGCCCTGCTGGATCGGCGGCTGAACGCGCCGGACAAGACGCCGGTGGCGGTCGCCTTCTCCGGCGGCGGCGATTCCCTGGCCCTGCTGCTGGGCGCCAAGACCTGGTCGGAGCGGTCCGGCCGGCCGCTGATCGCGCTCACGGTCGATCATCGCCTGCGCCCCGAGGGCGCGGCCTGGGCGCGGTTCGCCGCCGAGCGGGCCGCGCGGCTGGGCGTGGAGCACCGGACCCTGGCCTGGATGGGCGAGAAGCCAGCGTCTGGCCTGCCGGCCGCCGCCAGGGCCGCGCGGCATGCGCTGCTGGCCGAAGCGGCGCGCGAGGCCGACGCGCGGGTAGTCCTGATGGGTCACACCGCCGATGACGTGATGGAGGCGCAGCTGATGCGCCAGGCTGGCTCCAGCGTGCCGGCGCCCCGCGAATGGTCGCCCTCGCCCGCCTGGCCGGAGGGGCGCGGCGTCTTCCTGCTCCGCCCGCTGCTGGGCTGTCGCCGCGCGGACCTCCGGGACTGGCTGGCCGATCAGGGCGAGCGCTGGATCGAGGATCCCGCCAACGACGATCCCCGCTTCGCCCGCACCCTCGCCCGTCGCCGACTGGCCGAGCAGGGTGGCGAGACGACGCCGCCGGCCAGCCCGCCCGCCGCCGATCTTGCCGGCGTCATCGTCGGCGAGGCCGGTGAGCTGACCCTGTCGCGCGCCGCGTTCAGGGCGCTTGGGGCGACCGAGGCGCGGCGCTGGCTTGCCGCATTGTGCCTCTGCGCGGCCGGGACCCGGGCGCCGCCGAGCGGCGCAGCTCTGGATCGGCTGACCGGTGATCTGGCCGCGTCCGCGCCGGTCATCGCCAGCCTCGCCGGCGCCCGGATCGAGGCGGCGGGCGAGCGCCTGCTGGTGTGCCGGGAGGCGGGCGAGTTTCGCCGCCGTGGGATCGGAACGACGCCCTTGCCGCTCGGCGAGAGCGTGTTCGACGGCCGGTTCCTGATGATCGCGGGCGACCCAGGCTGGAGCGTGCGGCCGTTGCGGGGGGTCGCCAGGCGCTTGCCCCCCGGCGAGCGGGCGCGGCTGGCCGCCCTGTCCGCGGCCGCCCGCAGCGCCCTGCCGGCGGCAGTCGGCCCGGCGGGCGACATCTCCTGTCCGACCCTGGCGACCGGGCCCCCTGTGAAGGTTTTTTCACTTGTCGGTGAGCGCCTGATGGCGGCATTGGGCGCCCTCCAAGACGAGGCGGCGTTGTGGCGCGTAGCGAAATTAACATTGGGCGCCTAAATTGAGGGTTCGGACTACTGTGAGGCCAAAGGAATGAACCTTCGCAACCTGGCGATCTGGGGCGTCATCGCGATCGTCGTGCTCGTCATCTTCGGGGTGATGCAAGGCCAGGGGCGCAGCGTCGCCGCGCCCGCTCAGGAGATGCAGTACTCCGATCTGCTGAACAAGATCGACGAGGGCGACGTCGTCAATGTCGCCATCCACAGCCCGAACATCGAGATGCACGACCGGGAAAACCGTGTCTGGCACATCGTCGGCCCCAGCGACAACGATCCGGAGCTGAAGGCTGCGCTGAAGGCCAAGGGCGTCAAGTTCAGCTATCTGCCGCCTGGCCCGGGTTGGGTGATCCAGCTGCTGCAGCTGGCCCTGCCGGCGCTGCTGTTCGCGGTGGTCTGGATCTTCATCCTGCGGCAGATGCAGGGCGGCGCGCGCGGGGCCATGGGCTTTGGCAAATCCAAGGCGCGCCTGCTCACCGAGAACAAGAACCGGGTCACCTTCGACGACGTCGCCGGCGTCGACGAGGCCAAGGAGGACCTGACCGAGATCGTCGATTTCCTGAAGGATCCGGCCAAGTTCCAGCGCCTGGGCGGCAAGATCCCCAAGGGCGCCTTGATGGTCGGCCCGCCGGGAACCGGCAAGACCCTGCTCGGCCGCGCGGTCGCCGGCGAGGCGGGCGTGCCCTTCTTCTACATTTCCGGCTCCGACTTCGTGGAGATGTTCGTGGGCGTGGGCGCGAGCCGCGTGCGCGACATGTTCGAACAGGCCAAGAAGAACGCTCCCTGCATCATCTTCATCGACGAGATCGACGCCGTCGGCCGTCACCGCGGCGCCGG
>JBIOEF010000248.1:0-2130 GCA_044445785.1 Caulobacterales bacterium | reverse complement strand
CCGGCAGGGTCGCCAGGCTGGCGATGCAATCGCCCTCGATGATGGTCTCGGCCCCGAAGCTCATCAAACCCGCTCCCGCTATGAATCCGGGACCCTTGGGCAGGTTGGGTTAATTTGGGGTGAGAGGGTAAGGTTAACGGGGGGAACCGGGATCGTCTCACAGGCCGCTAATATTCCGCTCATCCCGCCGAATGGCGGGAGGTGGAGTCTCGTTTGAAGTGCAAGAGCTGGGAGAAGACCTCGGCTGGGGTCTGGAAGTCCAGACATTCCCGTGGGGTGTGATTGTAGCGCTGAGCGGCGTGCAGGACGCTGCTCGGATCGATGGTGTCGAGGTCGGTTTTGCGCGGCAGGAAGCGTCGGACGCGGCCGATGGCGTTTTCGACACCGCCCTTTTGCCAGGGGGAGTGTGGATCGCAGAAGTAGGTCTTGAGGCCGGGGTCGGCATTGAGGCGGTGATGCTCGGCGAACTCGGTTCCGTTGTCGAAGGTCAGGGTCCGGCGCAGGCGTTTGGGCAGGCGCTGAAGGAGCTTGGCGAGGGTGTCCGCGGTGGGCTCGGCCTTTCGGTTGGCGGTCTTGATCAGCAGGGTGAAGCGGGACGTGCGCTCGTGCAGGACCAGGACGTTGTGGCCGTAGCGTGAGAACAGCATGAAGTCGGCTTCCCAGTGTCCGGGCTGGACGCGGTCCTGGGCCGCCTCGGGCCGCTGGTGGACGCTTCTGCGGTCCTTGATCAGCAAGATGGGGCTGCCACCCTTCTGGCCGCGTCGGCCACGGCGGAACTTGGCCTTGGGCAGGTAGCTGCGCCATTTGCCGTCGTTGGTCCGCTTTTGCTGGTCGTAGATGAACCGATAGATGGTCTCGCCGCTGATGACCGTGCGCCCGCCCGCCTCGCGCTTCAGGCGGCCGGCGACCTGGGCGGGCGAGCAACCCGCGACCAGGTCGTCCAGCACCCGCTCGCGCAAGGCGTCGTTACGCTCCAGCCGCGAGCCGGACCACCGCCGGGCCACTGCCTTGTCCTGGGCCTTGGCCGGTCGGTAGCCCGCCTTCGGGGCGCCGTTGCGCTTCAGCTCCCGACCGATGGTCGATGTCGAGCGATCCAGAGCTGCAGCGATTTGGCCGTTCGAACGGCCCGCGCTGTGAAGCTCGGCAATCGTACACCGCTCCTCCAGCGTGAGTTGGTTGTAGCTGGAACCCATGCCAACACCCCCCATACAAGGTGTTGCACTTCGTTTGAGACTTCAGGGGACCCAGATCATATGGCGCCGCGCTCTCGGAAAGGCCCGTTCAGGGCCAGTCCCCGGCATCGCGTTCTGTCATCTGGGTCCCGCCATTCGGCGGGATGAGCGGAATTTTGTTGTTGCCTACGGCGATGAGCCATCCGCCGCGACCGGCTCGCGAGCCGCCTCTTCGGTCGGCTCGCCCGGCGGCGCATCGTCGCCGGCCCCGACCCACGCCGCTCCGCCCGCCGCATAGGGCGAGCCCAGGGCGTTGATCTTGGCCTCCTCGACGGCCCAGGGCTCATCGGCCCAGACCGACCAGTCGGGCGCGATCCCCATGGCCTCGTACAGGCTGGCGACCACCGCTCCGAAATGCCGTTCGTCGAGGTCGAACTCCCATTCGCCCTCGCTCAACCGCTCGCGAACCTCTTCGCTGCGTTCGTGAAGCTCAACCTCGTCGGCGCCGGCCCGGAGCAGGCCCCGCGCCACCACCTCGACCACGGTGTCCTGCAGCCGGAAGGCCTCGTCCTGCTCCGCCGCGCGCCGGGCCTCGCCCTCGCGTCGGCGGGCTTCGGCCTGGGCCTCCCGCTCGGCCGCCGCGTCGGCGCGCGCGCGGGTCCGGCGGACCGGCTCGTCCGAATCCAGCCGCGCCGCCAGGGCCAGACTCAGCCGCACCATCCGCGCCATGCGCTCGGCGGCGAGCATCGGATCGTCCCGCCGGCCCTTCGGCGCGCCGACCGCGTCCGCCTCGCCGCTCTCCGCCGCCGCGATGTCCCGCTCCATCAGCGCCAGGGCCCGCCGCTGGGCCGCCTCGGCCAGCGCCAGCCCCATCTCCCCCAGCCGGTGCGCCACGGCGATCCGCCGCGCGGCGCGGGCTTCCGGATCGGGCGGGGTCTCGAACTGAGAGGGGTGGGGT
>JBIOEF010000247.1:0-2185 GCA_044445785.1 Caulobacterales bacterium | reverse complement strand
GCGCCCAGGTCTGCCGCATGTCGAGCGCCGCCGTCGCCGCCAGGGCGTCGGCGTGAGCCCAGGCGCCCGGCTTGCGGTCGAAGGCGAGGCGCACCGCATTGATGCTGGCGCCAGCGCAATGCGCCAGCAGGTCGAGTAGCGCCGCGCCGTCGAGGCCCTGAACGAACGCCCAGAAATCGGCGGCGTCACGCGGCAAGCGCGCCGCCCACGCGTCATGACGCTCCGCCATCACCCGTGCCGCGGCGGTGTCCGCAAGCCCCGGCGCGTGAGCGTCAAGCGGCGAGGACTGCAGGCCGACCTCCAGACAAGTGGGCTGGTGGTAGGGCTGGAAGAACACTCGCAGCGCCAGGGCGTGGACCACCGCCGTCAGAGCCAGGGTCGGCTGGGTCGCCACAGCGTTGCGCAGGGCCAGGGTGCGATGGGCGGTGAGGTCCGTCACCAGCCGTTCCGGCAGCGGCGCGAGGCCGTCCTCCTCCTCCTCGTCCGGGGCCGCCGTTCCGCCGCCGCCATCCGTCTCGGGGTCCTCCACTGCGCGCTCTTTGTCCTCGTCCTCCGCGATGGGCGCGGGCTCGTCCTCGGGTCGGATCAGGCCCCGCTCGATGCGCGCCTGTCCGTCATGGCCGAGGACCACCAACACCCCGCCGCGCTGGACATCGTCAAACGCGTAGGCCTCGGCCCCGTTGAGGGCCAGGAGTTCGGCCTCAATTTCCTGGAAACGCTGTTCGACCTCGGGCGGCAGGTCTTCGACCGCCTCCCACTGCGCTGCCAGGGCGTCCTGCTCTTCGTTGAGGGTGGCGATGATGGCGCGCTGATCGTCGGTGTGGATCACCGGGCCGGGATAGACGCGGCCCAGGCCGTTGCCGTGCGGATAGTCGATATGGGCCTCGGCCCATTTCCAGCCCTCGCTGTCCCGCACCTCACGCGCCAGACCTTCCAGCTTCTCGGCCGCCAGACGCTCGACCAGACCGACGTCCTCCAGCCAGCCGCCGCCGTCCTCGGTGAATAGGTCACGCAGGATGGCGCCGCCCGCCTCGGCGTAGGCCTCCAGACCGACGAACACCGCCCGCCGGTCGCTGGCGGCGATCTTCGCCTCGGTCATGGCGCGGCGGATCAGATGCGCCGAGCGGTTCCACGACAGCCCCGCATACACCTGCTCCTGGCGGGCGTGGTCCTCGCTGACAGCGAACGCCATCAACTGGTCCAAGGTCAGGTCTTCGGCGCGATAGGCCGACATCAGCTTGGGACTGACGGCGCCCAGGCGCAGCCGCTGGCGCACGGTCTGAGCCGGGACGCCAAAGCGGGCGGCGATCTCCTCGGCGCCGAAGCCACGGCGCTCGGCGAGATCGCGGAAAGCCTCGAACTGGTCCGCCGGATGCATGTCCGAGCGGGTCACGTTTTCATCGAGGCTGATCTCGTGCGGGTCGTTCTCGGTATCGAGAAAACAGCGCACTGGATGGGTTTTCTTGATCTGCTTACGCTGGGCCAGCAGGCGCAGGGCTTGGCGGCGCCCCTCGCCGATGCTGACCCAATAGGCGCCGGTCGGCGCCCCGCTCTCCCCGAGTTCCGGCTCCACCACCGGCGGCTGGGACGGCTGCACGCCGCGCTTGGCGACAATGGAGGCCGCCAGCGCCTCAATAGCCTCGGGCTTATGCGGCGTGCGCCGCGCATTGCGCGGCGAGGCCTTGAGCTTGTTGAGGGGAATGTAGAGCACGGCGCCGTGGGCGCCGCCGGTGGGCTCGGCAGCGATGGTCCGGGTTTCGCTTTCAACAGCCTGGACAGTCATGGTCTTGCTCCTTGGGGTCAGGGTTGCAGGCGCAAAGCGCGCCTGCAGCCTTGCCCGTCGGCGAGACCGGGGTAGCAAAGGCCAGGGCGGGCGGCCGGAGGGGGATCGCCCGGCCTGCACAAGCCTGGCGATCATGGCACGCGGGGAGTAATGCGGCGCGGAAGGTCGGGGAGACCGGCCGCACGGCGCTGTGCGCAGCGCGCACCCTGGCCTGCGCGAGGGCGGCGCCCTTAGCGCTTCCTTCGTTCGGCATGAACAGCAAGGCCGCCCTCGGCGGGCGCCGCCGAGCCCAGATCAGTGGTGGAGCACAACCACCAGCGCCGCGGCCACCGCGCCGGCGGCCAGGACGGCGTAGATCCAGATCGGGGCGGGGGGGCCCGGACCCGGGCCCCCCGGGGGGGG
>JBIOEF010000246.1:0-2193 GCA_044445785.1 Caulobacterales bacterium | reverse complement strand
GCGCCACCCGCCGCTCGGCCACGTCCGCCAGCCCCATGCGCTCGAGCCGCCTTGGCCACTCGCTGAGCGCCAGGCGGAGGAACTGCGCCGACACCTGCCAGTGGTGGGCGAGGTCGCCGGGCGCGAGGTCGTCGAGCTTGTCGAGGGGCGCGACCTCCTCGATCTGGGCGCTGTCGAGGAAGGCGGCGAGCGCGTCGCCCAGCGCCAGCGCCGCGCCGGCGTCCAGGGTGCGTCCGAGCGTCGACTCATGGTCCGCCACCAGCCGCGCCAGCTCGAAGCGGCGGCGCACCGGGCTGATCGCCGGCGCCAGGTCGAGCACCAGGTCGCCCGGCTCGAACGGCGGCTCGCCCTCGTCCAGGTCGCCCAGCGCCCGCACCTGCGGCAGCAGCACAGCGCCGGCGCCCGAGACGGCCAGGAACGCCTCGGCGAGGTCGCGGCCGGCGCGCCGGGTGGGGGTGAGCACGATGGCGGTGGAAAGCGCGTCCGGACCCATCGGCGAGAGCGCCTCGCCAAGGCCCCGCGCCAGGTCTTCCAGGAAGGGCCGGCCGGCGGCGATGTTGAACCATCGCGGCGAGGGGGCGCTGAGGAAGCTCATCGCCCCTCTTTCAACCTCGCCTCCGCCGCCGCCAAGGATTGAGGATCGCCCACCTGCATCCAGAACCCGTCAGGAATGACCCCGTGCAGCCGCCCCTGCTCGGCCGCGGTCATCCACACCCGGAAGAGCGAGAAGCGCTCGTCGGCGACGTCGTAGGCGCGGGTGGGATCGATGATCTCGACGCCGAAGCAGTGGTAGGGCGCCTCGGCGGCCGCGCCGCGGTGGGTGAGGGGGCCTTGCGGGTCGCGGTGGAAGTCGCCCGGCGTGTCGAAGCCAAGGGTGCGCTCCTTGGGGACGACGATCACGCAGGCGTCCATCCGCGCCGGGTCCCAGGCGCCCGCCACCATGGCCAGCGGATCGTCGGCGCCCTCTATCCAGACGTAGTCGCTGTTGGCGACCCAGATCGGCGCCTCACCCAGGAGCTTGCGCGAATGCTTCAGTCCCCCGCCGGTCTCCAGCAGGCGGGCGCGCTCGTCGGAGATCAGGATCTCGGGACCCTTGCGGCGCTTCAGGTGTTCTTCCAGCTGGTCGGCGAAGGCGTGGACGTTGACCACCGCGCGGGTGACGCCGGCCGCCTCCAGGCGATCCAGCGCATGATCGATCAGCGCCTTGCCGCCCACCTCGATCAGGGCCTTGGGCCTGGCGTCGGTGAGCGGGCGCATCCGAACGCCCAGCCCCGCGGCCATGACCATGGCGGTGGTCGGCGCGCTCACAGCCGCGCCGCGGGCGGGATGTTGCCGTCCAGCCAGGCCTTCAGCGGCTTCAGCTCCGACGAGCCGGCCAGGCACCGGTTCACATAGCCCCACATGCGGGGCGTGAACGCGCGGTACTTGGGCCGCCCGAAGCCGGCGACCTGGCGGGCGAAGATGAAGAGGATGCGCAGGGAATTGAGCGCGCCCAGGGCGTGGAAGTCGGCCAGGAACTGCTCGGCGTCGAGCTCCGGCCGCGCGGCCAGGTAGCGCTTAAGGCAAGCCGCCTCGCGCTCGGCCGAAACGTCGCGGCGGCCGTCGTGCAGCAGCATGGAAAAGTCCCACGCCGGATGGGCGCGCAGCGCATCCTGGAAATCCAGCAGGCCGACGCGGGCGTAGCCCTCCCGTCCCGACATCCAGACCAGGTTCTCGGTGTGGTAGTCGCGGTGGCAGAAGACGCTGGCCCCGGCCTCGGCCCGCGCCCGGATCGGGGCCCAGAACGCCTCCCAGTCCTGCGCCGCCGCCTCGCTGAAGGGCGCCATGCCGGCGAACTTCGGCCACCACTCCAGGAACATCGCCCCGCCGGTGTGCAAGGCGAGGTCGTCGTAGGTGAGGAGCGGCCAGCTGGCGCCGCCCGCGGTCAGCACGGCCGGCGGGCGCTCGGCGTGCAGAGGGACCAACGCATCGACGGCGACGTCGTAGAGCGGCGCCTCGTCGGCGCCGTTCGCGATCAGGGTCGCGTAGAGGTCATCGCCCAGGTCCTCCAGCACCGCCAGGCCCTGGGCGGCGTCGGCGACGAGGATCTTCGGCGCCGAGAGCCCGCGCGACTGCAGCCAGCCAGCGCAGGCGATGAAGGCGTCCACCCGCCCGGCCGCGAGCCTAGCCATGGCGTTGTAGCCGAGCGCGCGG
>JBIOEF010000245.1:0-2208 GCA_044445785.1 Caulobacterales bacterium | reverse complement strand
TAGCGGTCCCAGGACTGGTTGAGGCCGGCGCTGGCGCCCAGCTCCAGGCAGCGCAGCGGCAGGCCCGTCTCCGCGGCGACGGTGAGGAACCCGCCCAGCAGGCAGGCCGAGCGGCGGACCTCGTTGGTCTGCGGCTCGTGCGACATGAACTGGGCAAGCTGGTCGAACCGCGCCTCGATCGCCCCGCGCGCCGCCGCCCAGGCCCGTTCGGGATCGCCCGGCCGGCCCGGCGCCGGATAAGCTTGGCTTAGCTCGGCGCAATCGCCGCTGAGCGCCAGATCGTGAAACGCGCCCAAGAGCCGCAGCGGGGCGACCTCGGCGAAGAGCTGCTCGGGTGTGGCGCCCTGGAACGGGGCGGTTAGTCGCGCGCCCGGCCCTCCGCTTTCGATGTCCGCCGCCGCCGCTTCGAGGAACCCGGCGCAGAAGGGCGAGCCCATGCCGGCGCAGGCCCGCGCCTGGAAGTCGAAGGATTGCAGCAGGGGCGGGCGGTCCATGACGCGGACATCCCACGCCTGCACACCGCGTCAAGATTGATCAATCTGATCAACCTCAACCGAACGGCAGCTCTTCCTGGACCGCGTCGCGGTAGACCAGCATCGGGTCCTTGCCCATCAGAGCCAGCTTCACCGGACCCCAGGAGAGGCGGTGGATCGGGCAGGGGCCCAGTCGCAGCAGCGCCTCGGCGTGGACCTGGGCGCGGTAGCCCTTGTGGCCGGAAAAGCCGTAGCCCGGGTAGACCTCGTCGAACTGCGCCATCAGCCGGTCGCGGGCGGTCTTGGCCAGGATCGAAGCGGCGGCGATGGAGGCCGAGCGGGCGTCGCCGCCGACCACCGTCCTCACCGGGCAGGGGAGGTCGAAAGCGTAGTTGCCGTCCACCAGGGCAAAGACCGGCGCCGTCGCCATCGCCGCCACCGCCCGGCGCATGGCCAGGCCCGTCGCCTGGACGATGTTGAGGGCGGCGATCTCCTCCACCGAGGCGAAGCCGACGCCCCAGGCCAGCGCCCGGTCCTTGATCTCGACCTCCAGCGCCGCGCGCGCCTTGGCCGAGAGCTTCTTGGAATCGTCGACGCCCTTGGGGATGCGGCGGGCCCTCAGGATCACCGCGCCGGCGCACACCGGTCCGGCCCAGGGTCCGCGCCCGGCCTCGTCGACGCCGCAGACCGGGCCCGGGCACTCCCGCTCCAGCCGCATGTCGGGGCCCGAACGCGCCATCAGCCGCGTCCCATCTGCCTAACCGCTGCGTGGCGGAAGCAGCTCGTCGTGTGGTCGTTGACCATGCCCACCGCCTGCATGAACGCGTAGACGATCACCGGCCCGACGAACTTGAACCCCTTGGCCTTCAGCGCCTTGGAGACCTCGGCGGCCAGCGGGGTCTGCGCGGGCACTTCGCCGATGGAGGCGAAGGCGTTGTCGATCGGCTTGCCGTCCGTAAACGCCCAGAGGAACGCCGAGAGGTCCTCGCCGCGCTCGCGCATATCGAGGTAGCTCCGCGCGCCGCTGATGGCCGCGTCGATCTTGGCGTTGGAGCGGACGATGCCCGCGTCGGTCATCAGCCGCGCGCGGTCGGCTTCGCCGAAGCGGGCCACGACCTCGGGGTCGAAGTTGGCGAACGCGGCGCGGAACGCCTCACGCTTCTTCAGGATGGTGATCCAGGCGAGCCCCGCCTGGAACCCGTCCAGCACCAGCTTCTCCCAGAGCGCGCGGCTGTCGTACTCGGGCACGCCCCACTCCTCGTCGTGATAGGCGAGGTAGATCGGCTCCTTGGGGTTGGCCCAGGCGCACCGGCCTTCGCTGTCGTAGGTGTTGAGGCCCACCTCGGGGCTCCTGTTCGCGAGGCCCTGGTCTGCCGAAGATTCGGGGCGCCGGCAATGGCGCGTCCTTCGAGACGGCGGCGTCGCCGCCACCGCAGGATGACGAGAGGGGTTGGGCTGCAACTATATTCGTCATGGTGAGGAGCGCTCGTCAGAGCGCCTCTCGAACCACGCACGAACGACCTAGACGTCCATCCACTCCGGCGGGTTTGCGCGGCAGGGCCGGCCATCGACGGTGAGCGCGGCGCCCTCGATCCGGTCGAGACGGACCAGCGCGATGGCGCGGCCTGGGCCGCCGGAAAGCACCTCGCCGGCGCGCAGTTTCCCGGCCAGCACCTCGGCGCCTGGCGCGGGCGCATCGCCCTCGAAGAGGATCGGCAGCATGCGCGAGCGGACC
>JBIOEF010000244.1:0-2236 GCA_044445785.1 Caulobacterales bacterium | reverse complement strand
GCCCTGGCTGAGCGGCCCGCCCTTGTGCGGGCAGGCGTCCCTCAGCGCGAAGACCTGGCCATCGCCGGTGCGGAAGATGGCGATCACCCCCTCTCGCGTCGGCACTCGCCGCGCGCCGCGCAGGGGGATGTCGGTCACCGCGCCGACGTCGGTCCAGGCGGGGAACGGCGCGATCGCGTTCATGCCGGGCTCGCCTCCAGCCGCCGGCTGAGCGGATGGAACTCCTCGCGGTCGCGGCCGGCGACGCGTTCGGCCCAGGGATCGATCTGGGCGAAGCGCTGGGAATAGGCGAAGCGATCGTAGAGCGCGCGCCGCCGCTCGGGGTCCTCGATCTCGGCCCTGACGCTCTCCAGGCCGAAGCGGGGCAGCCATTTGTACATCCGCTCCAGGTACCAGCCGCGCTCGCGATAGAGCTGGGTGACCGCGCACACGACCCAGATCGCCTCCTGCTCGGTGGCCACCTTGGTCAGCGGCTCGGCGCCGCGGACGTGCAGTCCGGCCGCGCCGCCGATCAGGATCTCGTAGCCGCTGTCGACACAGACCACGCCGACGTCCTTGCAGGTGGCCTCGGCGCAATTGCGCGGGCAGCCGGAAACGCCCAGCTTGACCTTGGCCGGCGTCCAAGACCCCCACATGAACTTCTCCAGCCGCACGCCCAGGCCCGTGGAGTCCTGGGTTCCGAACCGGCACCAGTCCGAGCCGACGCAGGTCTTCACCGTGCGCAGACCCTTGGCGTAGGCGGCGCCGGAGACCATGCCGGCGGCGTTGAGGTCCGACCAGACGGCGGGGAGGTCGTCCTTCTTAACCCCCAGAAGGTCGATGCGCTGGCCGCCGGTGACCTTCACCGTCGGGATGTTGAACTTGTCGACCACATCGGCGATGGCGCGCAACTCGTCCGCCGAGGTGACCCCGCCCCACATCCGCGGCACCACCGAGAACGTGCCGTCCTTCTGGATGTTGGCGTGGACACGCTCGTTGATGAACCGCGACTGCTTGTCGTCGCGGTATTCGCCTGGCCAGGCGCAGAGCAGGTAGTAGTTCAGCGCCGGGCGGCAGGCCGAACAGCCGTCGGGCGTCGTCCACTCCAGCGCCTGCATCACCGCCGGGATCGACTTCAGCCCCTCGGCGAGGATCCGCCGGCGCACCTCGTCGTGGCCGCGCGGGGTGCAGCCGCAGACTGGCCTCGGTCCGGTCTGGACCTCGAAGGCGTCGCCCAAGGTCAGCTGCAGCAGCTGCTCGACCAGGGGTGTGCAGGACCCGCAGGAGGCCGAGGCCTTGGTCACCGCCCTCACCGCCTCCAGGGTCGCAAGGCCCCCGGCGGCGATCGCCGTCGTGATCTCGCCCTTGCAGACGCCGTTGCAGCCGCAGACCTCTTGCCGGTCCGCCATGGCCGCAACGGCCGACCTAGGGTCCACCCCCCGAAGGGCCTCCGTGATCGCCTGACCGAAGACCAGGGTGTCGCGCAGCGGGCCGATGTCCTCGCCCCGCTTCATCAGGTCGAAGTACCAGGCGCCGTCGGCGATGTCGCCGAACAGCACCGCGCCGGCGACCTTGCCGTCCTCGACCACCACGCGCTTGTAGACCGCCCGCCCGGCGTCGCGGAACACCAGGTCCTCGCAGCCGGCGCCGCCGGCGAACTTGCCGGCCGAGAAGACATCGACGCCCGAGACCTTCAGCCGCGTCTGCAGGAGCGAGCCCTCATAAGTCGCGGCCGGATCGTTGGTGAGCACGTCCGCCAGGGTCCGGCACATGTCCCAGATGGGCGCCACCAGGCCGTAGGCGACGCCGCGGTGCTCGGCGCATTCGCCAATGGCGAAGACCGACGGGTCGGAGGTGCGCATCTGATCGTCCACCACCACGCCGCGCTGGCAGACCAACCCCGAGGCCTGGGCGACACTGATCGCGGGCCGGATGCCGACCGCCATCACCAGCAGGTCGCAAGGCAGCACCCGGCCGTCCTGCAGCTTCAGGCCGCTTACCCGGCCGGCCTCGCCAAGGATCGCCTCCGACTGGGCGCCCAGCACGGTCTCGACGCCGCGCTCGCTCAGCGCCTGGCGGAGCAGGAAGCTGGCGCTGTCGTCCAGCTGGCGCTCCATCAGCACGTCCATCAGGTGGACGACGGTGGCGGCCATGCCGCGCCGGACCAGGCCATAGGCCGCCTCCAGCCCCAGCAGCCCGCCACCGATCACCACCGCCCGGCCGCCCCGGTCCGCCGCGGCGACCATGGCCTCTACGT
>JBIOEF010000243.1:0-2244 GCA_044445785.1 Caulobacterales bacterium | reverse complement strand
TGGTGTCGGTCTCGATCCCCATCGAGCGGGTGCGGGCGGTGCTGGGCGTGCTGACGCTGGAGGCCAGCGACGTCGATCAGATCATCACCAACGAGCGGCTGGCGCTCTTGCCCTTCATCATCATCGCCGTGGCGGTGAACCTGATCTCGTCCTTTGCGCTCACCCAATTGATCGCCGCGCCCGTGCGGCGGCTTTCGCGGGCGGCCGACAGCGTGCGTCTCTCGCGGGCGCGCACGATCGCGCTCCCCGACATCGCCCGGCGCGCCGACGAGGTCGGCGATCTCGCCCGCTCGCTCGAGGAGATGACCCACACCCTCTCCGACCGAATGGAGGCGATCGAGAAGTTCGCCGCCGACGTCGCCCACGAGATCCGCAATCCGCTGACCTCGATCCGCTCGGCGGTGGAGACCCTGGACCTGGTCAAGGACGCCGCGCCGCGCGCCCGTCTGCTGGCCATCCTCAAGCAGGACGTGGGCCGGCTGGACCGGCTGATCACCGACATCTCCAACGCCTCGCGGCTCGACGCCGAGCTGGCCCGCGAATCGCCAAGGCGCGTGGACCTCTCCAAGCTGCTGGCCGACATCGTCGCCCTCTACGAGACTGGCTTCCGCGAGGGCCAGTCGCACGTCCGCCTGATCGAGCCGCAGGCCGAGGGCCTGGCGGTGATGGGCCGCGAGGGGCCGCTGGGCCAGGTGTTCCGCAACCTGATCGACAACGCCCGCTCGTTCTCGCCGGCGGGCGGCGAGGTCCGCCTCAGTCTCAGCCGCGACCGCGACCACGTGATCGCCTCGATCGAGGACGACGGGCCGGGCATCCCGCCGGAGAACCTGGAGACGGTGTTCGAGCGCTTCTATACCGCTCGCCCGCGCGCGGCTTTCGGCGGCAATTCCGGACTGGGGCTCTCCATCGCCCGCCAGATCGTCGAGGCCCACGGCGGGCGGATCCATGCGGAGAACCGCACCGACGGCGCCAACACGGCGCCGGGCGCGCGGTTTGTCATCGTCCTGCCCGTGGCCAGGACCGGGACGTGATCCTGCACGCGGGCCTGATCGCCCGTCGGCTGGCCGGCCGCTGGCGCGGGATCCTGATCGAAGGGCCGTCCGGCGCCGGCAAGAGCGACCTGGCCCTGCGCGCCCTCGAGGCCGGTTTCCGCCTGGTGTCCGACGACCGGACGGTGGTCTGGTCCTCCGGCGGCGCCCTCTATGGCCGCGCGCCGCCGGCGCTGGCCGGCCTGATCGAGGCGCGGGGCCATGGCGTCACCGCCGAGCCGTCGATCGGGATGGCCCAGATCGTCCTGGTGGCCGCCTGCGAGACCGATCCGGCGGCGATCGAGCGCCTACCCGATGTTGAGCAGATGACGATCAGCGGCGTCTCGGTGCGGCGGGTGCATGTGAATGCTTTTGAAGATTCCGCACCTGCGAAGTTGCGCCGCGCCATGGAGCATCTTGGAGCGGCGACGCAACAGGCGTATCAAGCCTGTCCTCTCGGCGGCTCAAGGCCGCGCAGGGACCGGGGATAGCCCTTGAGGCGTCGTTTATGATCGGGCTCGTGATTGTCACCCACGGGCGCCTGGCCGAGGAATTCGTCCATGCCATGGAGCATGTGGTCGGCCCCCAGCAGGCGGTCGCGGCGATCTGCATCGGGCCGGACGACGACATGGAGCGGCGCCGCCGCGACATCCTGGCCGCCTGCGAGCGGGTCAGCGATGGCGCGGGCGTCATCCTGCTCACCGACATGTTCGGCGGCACGCCCTCGAATCTCGCCATCTCGGTGATGGAGCAGACCAAGGCCGAGGTCATCGCCGGCCTCAACCTGCCGATGCTGATCAAGCTTGCGAGCGTCAGGCTGCGCGAGGACCTGCCCACCTGCGTGCGGCACGCCCAGGACGCCGGGCGCAAATACATTTCGGTGGCGTCCTACGTCCTCACCGGGGAAAAGTAGCCGCCGATGACGGCTGAACGGTCGGTGGACATCGTCAACGAGCGGGGCTTGCACGCCCGCGCCTCGGCCAAGTTCGTCAAGCTGGCCGCCACCTTCGACGCCGAGGTCACCGTCTCCAAGGACGGCGCCACCGTCGACGCCCGCTCGATCATGGGCCTGATGATGCTGGCCGCGGGACCCGGCTGCTGCATCGTCATCCGCGCCGACGGCGCCGACGCCCAAGGCGCCGTGGACGCGCTGGCCGAACTGGTCGCCAACCGCTTCGAGGAAGACCGCTAGCCCTCCCTCCCCTCACGGGGAGGG
>JBIOEF010000242.1:0-2276 GCA_044445785.1 Caulobacterales bacterium | reverse complement strand
GTGAAACCCACCCTCAGCCCCTCCGCTCGCCAGCGCGCCGCCTCGTCGGCTGCCCGTTGGGCCGTGGCGATCTTGACCGCGGCGCGGGGCAGCCCCGCCGCCTGTTCGGCTTCGATCAACTCGGCGGGGGACACCACGGCCGTGCCGATCTTGCCCACCGCCACGCCCGAGGCGAGAACGGCGAACTCAACCGCCTGCTTGATCTCAGCCTTGGCGGCGAGCGCCAGGCCCAGGGCGGCCAGGCCGGTGTCGCCGGCGCCCGAGACGTCGAACACGCGTCTGGGCACCCCGCGGACATGGCGGACGGCCTGGCCGCGTTCGGCCAAGGACATGCCCTTGGCGCCGCGGGTGACCAGGATTGCCTTGGCGGTGCAGTCGCGCAGCACCTGGGCCAGGGCGGCTTCCACCTCCTCGTCAGTGTCGGTGGGCATGCCGGTTAGGATATGCAGCTCCAGGGCGTTCGGCTTGATCAAGTCCGCCGCGCCGTATTTCACCAGGCTGCGCGCCTTGGCGTCGACGATCAGCTTGGCGCCCGCCGACTTGGCTGCCCGCAGGCAGGCTTCGATCACCGCCGGAGTGACGGCGCCCTTGGCGTAGTCGGACAGAAGGATGGCGCCAGCCTGTCCCGCGGCGCGCTCGACCGCGGCGACCAGCTTGGCCTCGGTGTCGCCGTCCGCCTGGCCCGAGCGCTCCGCGTCCAGCCGCAGGAGCTGCTGCCCGCTGGCGACGAACCGGGTTTTGACCGTCGTCGGCCGCGAGGGGTCGACCACCAAACCGCTATCGAGGCCCGCGTCCGCGCCGATCAGGTCTGCGATTTCCTGGCCGGCCGCGTCCTGGCCGATCATGCCCACCAGGGCCGCCCGTCCGCCCAGTCCAGCCACGTTGCGCGCTACATTGCCCACGCCGCCCAGCATCACCTGCTCGGACTCCCGCAACAGGACCGGGATCGGCGCCTCGGGAGATACGCGTCCCACGGCGCCATAAACATAGCGATCGACCATCAGGTCGCCAACGCAGACAACGCGCGCGCCCTGGACGGTGGACAAAAGAGGCTGTAGCGCGGAAAGCTCCATAGGTCGGTTCTAACTTATTTTCTCGAAAATGGGAGGCGCCGTCCGGTGGAACCAACAGCCCCGCTTGAGGATTTGCACGGCATGATCCCAAATCAACGTCGGCCGTCATCGGCCCTGGCCCTCGTGCTCGCCGCCCTTTGGCTCGCTGGATGCAATCAAAACCAGGGAACGGCCCAATCGGACGCTCAAGGCGCGCCCCCGCCGCTGCCCTTGACCACAGACGCGCCGCCTGCCGTCTCGGCGGCGCCGGCCGCCGAAGCCCTGCCTGCGGCGCCGGCGGCGGGGGTCTCTTATCTGGACAACCCGGACGAACAGTATGCCTACGCCGATCGGGCCTCATCCTTGGCCAATGCCCTGGGCGACGCACCGCCGGACTATGCCTTCGACTACCAGGGCGCCCAGCCTTGGGCTTGGCGCGGGGGCGGCTATTTGCGTGTGGCCGAGCCCACCCCGGACGGGGAGCGGGACTATTACTACGACGCCGGCTCCTCCTATCCCTATCTGATCCAGGACGGCCCCTATGGTTATGCCTATTCGGGGTCTGATCTGGTGGTGGTGTATGGTCAAAATGGACGGGTCTTGCCCCGCGACGAGATCCAGGCCCGCACGGACATAGCGGGGCGTTACCTCGCCCGCGCCCGGGACCTGCATGAGGCCGCCCTGGCTGGAAGCCGCCAGGGGGTGGCCGTAAGCGCATGGCGGAACGAACGCCCGGCCTTTGCAAGCGAACGCGAACGGTGGACCACCCAGCAGGAGCGCTTCGCTCCCTGGCGCGCCTATCACGAGACTCACCAGGCCGAGGACCAGGCCTACTGGCAGGACGAGCACGACCGGCGCGCAGCGGAGACCCAGGCCTATCACCAGGCTCTGGGTCCAGCCGGCGGACCGCCGCCCGCGGCAGCCGCCCTGGCCGCCGCGGTATCAGCCTACGGCGCGGCGCAAACCGCGCCTCCGAGACCTTCTCCGCCGCAGACCCATCCGACGCCCGCCGGCGCTCCGAGCGGGCCTCATCCGCAATTTGCCCCGCAGGCCGCTCCGCCCGCCACCGGACCCGAATTCAGGGCGCCGCCGTCCGGGCCACAATCCCCGCCCTCGCAGCACATCGCCCCGTCGTCGCCTCCAGCTGCGCCGGCTCCTCGTCCGCAGGCCGGTCCGCCAGGCGCCAAACCTGAATTCAAGGCGCCGCCGTCCGGACCCCAATCC
>JBIOEF010000241.1:0-2284 GCA_044445785.1 Caulobacterales bacterium | reverse complement strand
GGGGAGGGAGGTCTTACGCCCCCAGCTCCTTCTCGACGTTGTGGTAGGTCTGGGGTTTTTCGCAGGCGCAGGCGCGCATCTTGCCGTCCTTGGTCCACCAGATCAGCGTCGGGTAGGCGAACTTGATCCCGTTGTCGGAGAGCATCGGCGGCAGGTCCGTCAGCATCGCGCGGCCGGCCTCCACCACCGCCGTGCGGGCCGCGTCGCCGTCGGCCGGGGCGATTCCGGGCGCGGTCCAGGCCTCGGGGGTGACCGCGCTCCATTGCTGGTAGAGCTTCCAGCTGCGGTTGATCCACAACTCCGCCACGCTCGCCCGCTCCGCCGCCGTGGAGTGCGAAAGCCCGTTGCGGTCGGGCCGGGCGATCAGGATCACCCGGGTGTCGACGCCGACAGCCTGCAGCTTGGGAAACTCCTGCTCCTCGAAGCGGATGCAGTCGGAGCAGGAGCGGTAGGAGATCATGTAGAGCTTGGGCCCGGTGAGGTGGGGCGAGACCCAGCCGGCCTGGTCCAGCGCCTTGGCGATCTCGTCCTGGTGCTTGGTGATGGTGTGCGGGCGCCAGCGCAGATCCAGGTCCCACCAGGTGAAGAGGGTCAGCCCCACCGCCGCGACGATGCCGGTGATCGCCAGCCAGGCCAGGAACTTGCGCATCGCCGTCTCCCTTCGTCTCGCGGGCGATGCTGGACTCCGCCGGCGGCGCCGGTCAATCGTCCTTGAACTGAAGCCCTTGCCGCCCAGGCCTCGGCGCGCGCATCCTCAGCCTTGCCATGGCCTACGTCGCCACCGCCTCAGCCCTTCCCCGCCGTCGGCCAAGCCGCGAGCACATCATCGATGTGCTGATCGAGGAGCGCGCGCCGAAACTGGCGGCGACGCCGGTCTGGCCGCTGATCCGCCCGCTCCTCTACGCCCTCCTCGACTACGGCAAGGCCCGGCGCATGGCCGACGCCATCGCCCCGATGTCCGGCGAGGCGGCGCTGGACTACGCCTCCGACCTGCTGGGCCTGAAGGTGGAGGCGCGGGGCCTGGAGCGGATCCCGCGCTCTGGCCGTCAGATCCTGATCGTCAACCACCCCACCGGCATCGCCGACGGGCTGGCGATCTATGACGCGGTGAGGCCCGCGCGCCCGGACATCGTCTTCTTCGCCAACGCCGACGCCCACCGCGTCGCGCCCCGGTTCGACGAGATCCTGATCCCGGTGGAGTGGGTGGAGGCGAAGCGCACCCGCGAGCGCACCCGGATCACGCTGACCATGACCCGCGCGGCGATGGAGGCGGAGCGGGCGCTGGTGATCTTCCCCGCCGGGCGCCTGGCGCGGAAGACGAAAGGCGGGACGCTGGCCGACCCGGACTGGGCGCCCACCGCCTTTTCCATCGCCCGCAAGTACGACGCGCCGATCACGCCGATCCACCTTTCCGGTCCGCACTCCGCCCTCTTCCACTTCTTCGACGGCCGCTCGGGCGAGCTGCGCGACATCACCCTTTTCCACGAGCTCTTGAACAAGCGCGGCGGCGACTTCCGCCTGACGGTTGGGCCCACCATCCCCCCCGACGTTCTGCCGCAGGACGCCGCTGAAGCGGCTGCCGCCGTCAAGGTCTATGTGGAGACCATCCTTCCAGCCGATCCAACGAGGGCGTTCCGATGATCCTGCCAGCCGACGGCGACTTCCGCCTTGACCATGAGAGCGACACCCAGCGCCTTGGCGCCGCGATCGCGGGCGCCTTGCAGCGACACGAGGCGGTCTGCCTCTCCGGGCCGCTGGGCGCCGGCAAGACCACCCTGGCGCGCAGCCTGGTGCGCAGCTTCGCCCATACGGACGAGGACGTCCCCAGCCCCACCTTCACCCTGGTGCAGTTCTACGAGACCGGCGTCTTTCCGCTGGCGCACTTCGACCTCTATCGCCTGGCCAAGCCCGAGGAGGCGCTGGAGCTGGGCCTGGACGAGGCGCTGGACCACGGCGCGGTGGTGATCGAATGGGCGGAAAAGCTGCAGCACCATCTGCCGGCCGACCGACTCGACGTAGAGCTGCGGCTCGACGGCGAGACGCGGCGCGCTCGCCTTACCCCCCACGGCGCCTGGCAGGAGCGGCCGCTTGAGTTCTGAGCGAGAAGCGGTCAAGGCCGACTTCCTGAAACGCGCGGGCCTGGCGGACGCCCGGCGCGAGGCCATGCCCGGCGACGCCTCCACCCGGCTCTACGAGCGGCTGTGGCGGCCGGACGGCGGGCGCCTGATCTTCATGGACCAGCCGCCGCAGGCCGAGACCCAGCCCTGCCCGCCCGCCGTCCGGC
>JBIOEF010000240.1:0-2294 GCA_044445785.1 Caulobacterales bacterium | reverse complement strand
GCCGGAGATCCAGATCGGCAGCGGCTCCAGGCCCTCGTCCTCCAGATGCAGGATGGCCTTGATCGCGGCCTTGGCGTTCAGCGTGTCGAAGATGGTCTCGATGACGAAGAGATCGACGCCGCCCTCGTGCAGCGCGCGGGCCTGCTCCGCGTAGCTCCTGTAGGCGTCATCGAACGTCAGGGTCCGCGCGCCGGGGTCATCGACGTTGGATGAGATCGAGAGCGTGCGGTTGGTGGGACCGATCGAGCCGGCGATGAAGCGCGGCTTGGACGGGTCCCTGGCGGTCCAGCGGTCGGCGGCGGCTCTGGCCAGGCGCGCGGCGGCCAGGTTCATGTCGCGCACCGCGCCCTCCAGGCCGTAGTCGCCCTGGGAGATGCTGGTGGCGGTGAAGCTGTCGGTCTGGGCGATGTCGGCGCCGGCCGCGAAGTAGGCGTCGTGGACCTCGCTCACCAGCTCGGGCTTGGTCAGGCAAAGGACGTCGTAGTCGCCCTTGAGCGGGCGGTTGTGGTCCCGGAATCGCTCGCCGCGGAAGTCGGACTCTTCCAGCCCGCAGCCCTGCAGATAGACGCCCCAGGAGCCGTCCAGCACCAGGATCCGCTCGGCGGCGGCGGCCTTCAGGGCGGCGATGCGGCCGGCTCGGTCAGTCATGGCGTCCTCCGATGGCGGCGTCCTCGCGCAGGCCCAGAACCCGGCAGACGGCAACGGTCAGCTCGGCGCGGTTGGACGTGTAGAAATGGAAGTGGCTGTAGCCCTCTTCCTCCAGGCGCGCGCACATCTCGGCGGCGACGGAGGCGGCGACCAGGCGCCGGGTGGGCGGATCGTCGTCCAGGCCCTCGAAGAGGTTGGCGAGCCAGCCCGGCACGGCGATGCCGCAGGGCTTGGCCATGCGCTTGAGCCCCTCGAAGCTGGCCACCGGCATGATCCCGGGCACGATCGGGATGGTCACCCCGGCTTTGCGCAGGGCGTCGGCGAAGCGCAGGAACCCGTCCACGTCGAAGAAGAACTGGGTGATCCCGCGGGTGGCGCCGGCGTCCACCTTGGCCTTCACCACCTCGATGTCGTGGGCCAGCGAGCCGCTCTCGGGGTGCACCTGCGGATAGAGGCCGACCGAGACCTCGAACGGGGCGATGGCGCGGATGCCGGCGGTGAGCTCGGTGGCGTTGGCGTAGCCATCGGGCCTGGGAACATAGTGGCCGCCGATCTGACCCGGCGGATCGCCGCGCAGGGCGACGATGTGGCGCACGCCCGCGTCCCAATAGCCCCGGATCACCTCGTCCACTTCGGCGCGCGTGGCGTCGACGCAGGTGAGGTGCGCGGCGGGCGTCAGGGTGGTCTCCGAGAGCATCCGCGTCACCGTGCGGTGGGTGCGCTCGCGGGTCGATCCGCCGGCGCCATAGGTCACCGAGACGAAGTCCGGCTTCAGCGGCTCCAGCCGGCGGATGGCCTTCCACAGTGTCTCCTCGGCCTCCGGTGTCTTCGGCGGCGAGAACTCGAAGGAGATGTTGAGCCGCCGCCGCTGGTTGCGCGCGCCGGCGCGCGCCACCGGCCCAAGGGCGGAGGAAATTTCCAGGGGCGCGGTCATGCGACCCTGCGGATGCGTTCGGCGCCGCGCTCGGCGACCCAGATCTTCACCGTCAGCCCGCCCTCGCCCGCCGGCAGGGAGGTGACCGCCGCCGGGACAAGACCCGCGCCGGTGAGCCAGCGATCCATCTCCTCGTCGAAGAAGCCGAGGCGCCGGTGCTGGTGCTCGGCGCGCAGAAACTCCAGGTCGTGCGGGGCGAAGTCGACGATGATCATCCGCCCCCCCGGCCCCACCAGCCGCGCCGCCTCGGCGACCGCGGCGGAGTGCTCGCCCAAGAAGTGCAGCACCTGATGGACGACCACCAGGTCAGCCTCGCCGGCCGCCAGGCCTGTGCCCAGGATGTCGCCGTGGCGCAGCTCGCAGGCCGCCAGGCCCGCGCCGGCGACATTGGTGCGGGCGATGTTCAGCATCTGCCGCGAAAGATCGAGGCCGACAGCGCTCGTGGCCCGAGGCGCGAGCAGGGTCAGCATGCGGCCGGTGCCCGAGCCCAGGTCCACCAGCCGGCGGAACGGGCCATCGCCCGCGGCGGCGAGGATCGCCGCCTCGACCGCGGCTTCGGAGACGTAAAGGGATCGAATCTCGTCCCAGTGCTCGGCGTTCTCGGCGAAATAGTCGGCGGCCTGGCTGGCGCGCTCGGCGGCGACGCCTTCCAGCCGCTTGGCGTCGCGTTGCAGGATGGGGTCGGCGGGGGAGATCAGCGCCAGGGCCTGGT
>JBIOEF010000239.1:0-2333 GCA_044445785.1 Caulobacterales bacterium | reverse complement strand
CACCAGATATCCCCACCCTGACCGCTTCGCGGTCTGTCCCTCCCCCTTATGGGGAGGGACAGACCGCGAAGCGGTCAGGGTGGGGATATCTGGTGAGGTGCGCTGAGGTTCGTTGAGGCGGCCGACTACCCCACCCGTCCGACGCTGCGCGTCGTCCACCCTCCCCACGAGGGGGAGGGAGGTTAGCCTGAGATCGCGGCGGCGTCGCGTTCGCCGGTGCGGATGCGCAGGGCCGCTTCCAGGTCCATGACGAACACCTTGCCGTCGCCGATCTTGCCGGTGTTGGCCGAGCGGGCGACCGCTTCGACCACCGCGTCGGCCATGTCGTCGGCGACGGCGATCTCGAGCTTCACCTTGGGCAGCAGCTTCACCTCGTACTCGGCGCCGCGGTAGACCTCGGTTTTGCCCTTCTGGCGCCCGTAGCCGCGCACCTCGGTCACCGTCAGCCCCGAGGCGCCGACCTCGGTGACGGCCTCGAGCACCGCGTCGAGGCGACTGGGTTTGATGACGGCGACGATCATCTTCATCGGACTTCGAGCCTTAGGCGCACGGGCGTCGTGCGATAACGCTAGTTAGGCCCATTCGATGCCGCGCCCAAGGCCCGCAGGGCGCAGAACCGTTGATCCGCTCAAGGATGAGGCGCCGCAGTGGGGACCGACTGCGCGCCGGCCGGCTTCAGCGCGCCGGGGGCGAAGACCCGGGCGCGGGCGCGCACGCCCTTGGGCTTGACCGCGAAGGTCTGCTTCACCGCCTCCATCAGGATCAGGCCCGCGAACGGCGGCCAGAACACCGCGCCGGCTTGCTCGAAGCCCTCGGCCCAGCGGGCGGCCCAGCCGAGCGGCGGAGCGTAGAGGGCTCTGGTCCAGCCGGCGGGCTCCAGGTCGGCTTCGCGGACCAGCTGCTCCAGCTGGCGGCGCGAATAGGGCCGGCCGTGGCCGAACGGGCTCGCCTCGGCGTCGGCCCAGAGGCCGTGGCGGGCGGCCACCACCAGGATCAACCGGCCGGAAGGCGCCAGCACCCGGCCGACGTCGCGCAGCAGGCCAAGGGGGCTGTCGCTCTCCTCCAGGGCGTGGACAGCGAGCACCCGGTCGAAAAGCGCATTGGGGAACGGCAGGGCGGTCTCGTCGACCAGGGCCGCGCAGTTCTTGCCGCCGAGCGGCCAGGCCTCGACACCCTGGCCTGCCGGCATGGCGGCGGCGATGCGCCGCGCGCCGGTGAGCGCGCCCAGGAACGGCGTGGCGTAGCCCAGCGCCAAGAGGTCGAGCCCGGAAAGCCCGCCCCAGGCCTCGGTCAGCTTGCGCGAGACCATCTCGCGGGCGGCCCTGCCCAGCTCGCCGGCGTAGAATTCCCGCAGGTCCAGCACGTCGCGGCGCATCGGCGCTCCCGGTTCTCCTCAATCTCAATGTAGAATAGCCGAACCAGGGAGTAGACCATGACCCTCACCGTCCGCCAGTTCCCGTGCCGCTCCGACAACTATGGCTTCCTCATCCGCGACGAGGCGTCGGGCAAGACCGCCTGCATCGACACGCCAGATGGCGGGGCGATCCTTGGCCAGCTGAAGACACTGGGCTGGGGCCTGGACTTCATCTTCAACACCCACTGGCACCCCGACCACGCCGGCGGCAACGCCGAGATCCAGAAAGCCACAGGATGCTTCATCGTCGGACCGCAGGAGGTCACCCGCATCGCGCCCTTGGACCGCACTGTGGTCGGCGGCGAGACGGTGATGCTGGGCGAGACCCGCTTCGAGGTGATCGAGAGCGGCGGCCACACGCTGGGCCACATCGCCTACTTCGACGACGCCGACCGCGTGGCCTTCGTCGGCGACACGCTGTTTGCGCTGGGTTGCGGCCGGCTCTTCGAGGGGACCCCTGAGCAGATGTGGGCCTCGCTCTCGCGCCTGGCGGCCCTGCCCGACGAGACCAAGGTCTACTGCGCCCACGAATACACCGCCTCCAACGCCAGGTTCGCCCTCTCCGTGGACGAGGATCCGGCGCTGAAGGCTCGCGCCTCCGACATCTTCGCCGCCCGCGAGCGGGGCGAATGGACCGTGCCCACCACCATCGGCCTGGAGAAGGCCACCAACCCCTTCCTGCGCGCCCCGCTGCTGGCCGCGAAGGTCGGCAAGGCCGGCGCCCCGGACTACGAGGCGTTCGCCGCCGTGCGGGCCGCGAAGGACTCATTCAGGGGCTAGCACCCCCAATTCCGCTCATCCTGGCCGGGACCCAGGAAAAAGCAAAACATTCAACACGAAGGACACGAAGCTCACGAAGGGTTGCCGTGATTGGCGCGCGCGTAGCGCGCCTTCGAGGCCTTCGTGCTCTGGTGTCCTT
>JBIOEF010000238.1:0-2398 GCA_044445785.1 Caulobacterales bacterium | reverse complement strand
CCCCAGTGTTCCAGCTCGTAGACCGCCGCCGGCGCATGGCGGACCAGGTATTCGATGGCGTCCTGGTCGCCCAGCCAGTCCGAGCCCTTGACGGTGTCGTACATGTGCCAACGCCAGTCGTCCTGGCCCATGTTGCCGAGGCTGGCGGAGATGCCGCCCTGGGCCGCCACGGTGTGCGAGCGGGTGGGGAAGACCTTGGTGATGCAGGCGGTCTTCAGTCCCGCCTGGCCGCAGCCCAGCGCCGCGCGCAGGCCAGAACCCCCGGCGCCCAGCACGATCACGTCGAACTGGTGATCGATGAACTCATAGGCCGCCATCAAATCACTCCCACGCCGCTGAGTGCGACCTTGAGCAGCGCCAGGATGGTGAGCGCCCCGGCCAGCCAGCAGACGAACAGGTTCAGCACCAGCAGGGCCGCCTTGGTCGAGGTCTTGGCGATGTAGTCCTCGATGATCACCTGCATGCCGATGCGCATGTGCCAGAACGCGGCCAGCGCCAAGAGGACCACGAAGGCGGCGTTGAGCGGCGAGCGCATCCAGGCGCTGGCGCTTTCATAGTCGCCGCGCGCCAGGCCCAGCGCCGACCAGACGCCCCAGCTGAGCAGGAACACCAGGGCGATGGCGGTGATCCGCTGGGCGATGAAGTGGCCGACCCCGTGCTTGGCGGAGCCCATGCCGCGCGCACGGCCAAGCGGCGTCCTGATCAGGGCCATCAGAGCGCCCCCGTCAGGCCGGCGATGACCCAAACGATCACGGCGGCGACCGCGCCGAACGCCAGGGCGCCCATCGCGGTCTGGTCGGCGGTCTTAGGCGTGAAGCCGACGCCGCCGTCCCAGGCCAGGTGCCGAAGGCCATTGGCCATGTGGTAGAAGATCGAGACGGTGAAGCCGAAAAGCACGATCTTGCCCAGGATCGACCCCAGCAGCGACATGTAGGCCTGGTAGCTGTCAGGTCCCGCGGCCAGCGACACGGCCCAGCCCATCAGCACCAGCGCGCCGACGTAGAGCGCCGCGCCGGTCGCCCGATGCAGGATCGAAGCCAGCATGGTCACGTGCCAGCGCCAGATCCATACCGAGGGCGAGAGCGGTCGCGGTCTTGGGCCCGGCGCGGCGTCGGCCATCATCTCCCCTTCGCGTGCAGAAGCGCCGGGACTTTTAAGCCGCGCTCCAGGGGTGTCAAACGCTCATCGTTCCAGCCAGGCTGTCGAGCGCATCTCCTCCAGGCGCGAGGCCGCTCGCTGGAACTCGAAGGCCTGATCGCCCTCGACGTAGAGCGCCGATGGCTCGGCGGCGGCCAGCACCACCAGGTGCGCGGTCGCTTCGTAGAGGGTGTCGATCAGGATCGCGAAGCGCTTGGCGGCGTCGCGGTTCTCCGGCTTCAGCCTGGGCACGGCCTCGATGAAGAGGGTGTGGAAGCGCGCGGCGATGGCCAGGTAGTCCGAGGGGCCCAGCGCCTCCCCGCAGAGGCTCTGGAAATGGGCGCGCAGCCGCCCGCCGGCGGCCCGCGGCCAATGCTCCTTGCGGCCGAACACCTCCAGCGTCGCGCCGACTTCCTCATCGCCCCCCAGCATCTCGCCCCAGAGCCTGTCGAAGCTGGCTTCGTTGTCCGGATCGATCGGCGAGAACCAGGTCTTGCCGGCGCGCAGCCGGTCAAGGCGATAGTCGCGCGGGCCCTCCACGGCGACCACGTCCATGTCGCGCTTCAGCATGGCGATGAGCGGCAGGAAGAGCTGGCGGTTGAGGCCGTCCTTGTAAAGATCGTCCGGCGGTCGGTTGGAGGTCGCCACCACGGTGACGCCGCGCTCGAAGAGGTGCTCGAAGAGCCTTCCCAGGATCATCGCATCGGCGATGTCGGTGACCTGGAATTCGTCGAAGCAGAGCAGGCGCGCGCCCGATGCGATCAGGTCGGCGGCGGGCGGGATCGGATCGTCACCCCAGTTCTGGCCGAAGCCCTTGGCCTGGCCGAACGCCGCTTGCCTCGCGCCCGCATCGCCCCTGCGCCAGGCGTTCAGCAGCCGTTGCACCTCGGCCATGAACACATGGAAGTGGACCCGGCGCTTTTTCTCGATCGGCGCCGCCTCGAAGAAGAGGTCCATCAGCGCCGACTTGCCGCGTCCCACCGGGCCCCAGATGTAGGCGCCGCGCACGCTCTCGGCCTTGCGGAACAGCCCGCCCGGGTGGGCGCGCTCCAGGTCAGCCTCCACGCGCTCCAGCGCCGCCACCGCGCCGGCCTGGGCGGGGTCGGGCGACAGCACGCCGTCGCGGAGTCGCTGCTCGTAGGCGGCGTGGAACAGTCCTGGCATCGCCGCCCTGCTAACGGCTCACGCGCTGGCGCTCAAGTCGCCTCCCTCCCCCTCGTGGGGAGGGTGGACGGCGCGCAGCGGCGGACGGGTGGGGATG
>JBIOEF010000237.1:0-2429 GCA_044445785.1 Caulobacterales bacterium | reverse complement strand
CCGGTATTGTAGAAGCCCTCCTTGGAGAAATTGGCCGTGTAGCTGGAACTGGGATCGGGCCGCCCCGTCCAGGCGGCGAGCAGGGCATCGCCACGCTTCTCCGGGCCGAAGAACAGCGCGGAGGTGTCGCCCACCGAACCGCGGGTGAACTTCATGCGGATGCCGACCTTGCCGAGCTGCTCGATCAGTACTTCCTGGCGCTGCTGCGAGGTCTGATCGGCGTAGCCAAGCACGTTGAACTCGAACCCGTTGGGAACCCCGGCCTCGGCCATCAGGCGTCGCGCCTGGGCGGGATCGTACGGATAGGCGGCATCGAGCGAGGCATCGTGCGCCCAGTGCGCCTTCGGCAACAGGGTATTCGTCGGTTCGGCGAGGCCCAGCATCGTCGCCTTGTTGAAGCCGTCGCGGTCGATCGCGTAGTTGAGCGCCTGGCGCAGCTTGAGGTTGTCGAACGGCGGGCGCGACAGGTTGAGGAAGAACTGGTGCACGTAGAGCGTCGGGCCCATCACCAGTTTCAGGTTCTTGGCGCGATCGACCACCGGTTTCTGCGGTGGCTCCAGGCGAAACACCAGGTCGTTCTCACCGGCAATCACCGAACGGAGGGCCGTATTCAGTTCCGGAATGATCGCGAATTGCAGATTGTCGGCGCGCGGAAAGCCCGGCTTGAAGTAGCTCTCGTTGCGCGTGTATACGATGCGGTCGTTGTCCTGCCAGCTCACGAATTTCCACGGCCCGGCGCCGACCGGGGCGCGCACCACGCCCTGGGGCGAAGCGGCGAGCGCCTTGGGCGAGACCATCATGCCGGCACGATCGGAAAGCGCCAGCGGCAGCGCCGTGTCGGGTTGCTTGAGATGCACCACCACCTGGTCGGCGCCGCGCGTCTCGACCGAGGCGATCGACGAGACATCGCCTTTCACCGAGGACCGCGGTTCGGTCATGCAACGATCCAGATTGGTCTTCACCGCCGCTGCGTCGCAGGGTGTGCCGTCGTGGAACAGCACGCCGGCGTGCAGCTTCAGCACCAGGGTGAGCGGATCGGGGAAGCTCCATTCCTCGGCGATGCCGGGACGGGCCTTCAAGGTGGCGTAGTCCCATTCCACCAGCGTTGCATAGACCGGATAGAGCGCGACATGATCGCTGCCGGCGATACCGGTTGCCGGATCGAGGCCATCCGGATTGGCCCGGTTGGCGACGCGCAGCACGGTGGCGGCGGCGTGCGCGGGCCGTGCGGTTGCGCCGGCCAGCAGCGCCGCAGCGCCGCCGGCCGCGAGACCGAGGACGTCGCGGCGCCCGGGGTGATTATTCGTCATGCTACCGTTTCCTTTCTTCAGCGGGCCGCATTTGTTATTCGTTCAACCTTCCAGCCCGACCTCATCGAATTTCGGCTTGCCGAGCAGGTTGGGACGGTAGTTCCTCACCCGCGGCCCGTACGCGTCGATGTCCGGATCGAACACCAGCGGACAGAACAGCGCGTTGTCCACCACCAGCTTCTGCACACGGGCGAACGCCTCGCGCCGCCGGTCGAGATCGGCGCTGGCCTGGGCAGCGGCCAGTGCCTCGGGCATCTCCGGCACCGACTGGACGTGGCCGGTGTTATAGAAGCCCTGCTTGGAGAATATGAGCGAGTAGCTGGAACTGGGATCGGGCCGGCCGGTCCAAGCAGCCAACTGGGCGTCGCCACGCTTCTCCGGGCCCAGGAACAGCGAGGACATGTCGGCTATCGACCCGCGGGTGAACTTCATCCGGATGTCGACCTTGCCGAGCTGCTCGATCAGCACTTCCTGGCGCTGCTGCGCGGTCTGGTCCGCGTAGCCGAGCACGCTGAACTCGAACCCGTTGGGAAACCCGGCCTCGGCCATCAGGCGTCGCGCCATGGCGGGATCGTACGGATAGGCGGCATCGAGCGAGGCGTCGTGCGCCCAGTGCGCCTTCGGCAACAGGGTGTTCGCCGGCTCGGCGAGGCCCAGCATCGTGGCCTTGTTGAAGCCCTCGCGATCGATCGCGTAGTTCAGCGCCTGGCGCAGCTTGAGGTTGTTGAACGGCGGGTGCGCCATGTTGAACAGAAACTCGTGCACATAGAGCGTCGGGCCCATCACCCGCGTCACATTCCTGGCGCGATCGATCACCGCCTTCTGCGGCGGCTCGACCCGGAAGACGACGTCGTTCTCGCCGGCGATCACCGAACGGAGGCCCGTGTTGAGTTCCGGAATGATCGCGAACTCCAGGTTGTCAACCCGCGGGAAGCCCGGCTTGAAGTAGCTCTCGTTGCGCGTCAATACGATGCGGTCGTTGTCCTGCCAGCTCACGAATTTCCACGGCCCGGCGCCGACCGGGGCACGCGCCACGCCCTGGGACGAAGCGGCGAGCGCCTTGGGCGAGACCATCATGCCGGCACGATCGGAAAGCGCCAGCGGCAGCGCCGTGTCGGG
>JBIOEF010000236.1:0-2447 GCA_044445785.1 Caulobacterales bacterium | reverse complement strand
GTAGAAGACCTGCAGGCCCTCCTTCCGCCGCGTGAGGATGTGCGCGGCGGTCAGCGTCTGGAGGTGCCGGGAGACATTGGCCTGGGTGCCGCTGGTGGCGTCGACCAGGTCGGTGACGTTCCGCTCGCCCTCGAACAGCGCCTGGATCAGACGGAGCCGCATCGGTTCCGCCAGTACGGAAAATCGGTGGGCGACAAGTTGGAGCGCCTCGTCGCTGAGCGGACGGTGTTTGGCCATGCGCGGGATGAAACAGCCTCTTGACATGACCGCTACTATATGCATGTATAATCATACTTAGCAATATAAATCCTCCACGCCATGAAATCCGACGCCCTCGTCCGTATCCTCGCCGGTTCCTTTGTCCTCCTCGGGGTGGCCCTCACCCACTGGGTCAGCCCCTGGTGGCTGCTCCTGCCCGTCTTCGTCGGCCTGAACCTCATCCAGTCCGCCTTCACCGGCTTCTGCCCGCCCACCCTGGTGCTGGCGAAGCTCGGCTGGATCGACGCCGACGGCACCATCCGCTGGGGCGGCAAGCGCTGACGGCCATGGCGACCGTGCTCCGCGCTCTCATCCCGATCGCGGCGGGAGCCGCCCTCGGGGCGCTCGCCGGCCATTTCGGCCACTGCACCGGCGGCACCTGCCCGCTCACCTCCACCTGGTGGCGCGGCGCCCTCTATGGCGCCGTCCTGGGTCTGCTCTGGGGCTTTGGTTCGCGTCACTCCTGATCCCATGAAATGTCATCAACTTTCCCTCCGCGGACTGCTGCCCGCGATCGTTCTGGCCGCGGTCGCTCCGCTGGGTGCCGCGGTCTGGACCGCCGATTCCGCCGTGGCCGCCGCCCTCCGTCAAAATCCCGACGCCCAGGTGGCGCAACAGCGGCTCGAGGCCGCCCGGGCCCTGATCGAACAGGCGGATTCCGCCTGGATGCCCCAGCTCTCCGTCGCCGGCCGATATACGGACACCAACAGCCCGATGATGGCCTTCGGCTCCATCCTCAACCAGCGGGCCTTTAACTTTGGCCTGGATTTCAACCACCCCGGCCGGATCGACGACCTCAACCTGACCGGCACAATTGCCTACAACCTTTACAGCGGCGGCCGGGCCACGGCCGGCCGCGCGGCCGCGGCCGCCGGCAGCCGGGCCGCCGAGCACGACCTGCGCGCCACCCAGCATACCCTCGCCGCCGAAGCGGTCCGCGCGCTCCTCAATCTCCGCAAGGCCCGCGAAGCCGTGCTGGCGGTCGGGTCCGGCGTCCGGTCCTACGAAGCCGCCGTCGCCAACGCGCGCCTTCGCTTTGCCGCCGGCCAGCTGCTCAAGGCCGACCTGCTCAGCCTCGAGGTGCAGCTGGCCCAGACGCGCGAGGCCCTCTCCACCACCCGCCATGGGGCCGCCCTCGCCGCCCGGGCGTTTCTCTACGTCGTGGGGGCCGAGAATCCCGCGGAAGAGGTCGAACTGCCGGCCGAGGATCCGGGCCTCGCCTCGCTCGCCGTCCCGGACACCGCCGATTTTTCCCACCGGCCCGAGTTGCTCGGCCTGCAGGAGCGCCTGCACGCCGCCGAGGCCATGGTCGAGGCGGCCCGGGGCGCCCGGCGCCCGACGGTCAATGCCTTCGCCAGCTACCAGTATGACCAGGGTTGGCAGCTCGACCGCCATGCCGACGGCTGGCTGGCCGGCGTCGCCGTCGACCTGAATGTCTTCGACGGCGGCCAAACCTCCGGAAAGATCCGCCAGGCCGCCGCCGAACTGGCCCAGGTGAAGGCCCTGCTGCGCAAGACCACCCTCGGCCTCGGCCTTGAGGTCGAGCAGGCCCGGCTGGCCCACGCCGACGCCCGCGAGCGCCTCGCCGTCACCGCCGACGTGGTGGCCCAAGCCGAGGAAAGCGCCGCGCTCAGCCGCGCCCGCTTTGAAAAGGGCGCCCTGCTGACCGCCGAACTGATCGGCAGCGAAAGCCGCCTGATCGAGGCCCGCTTGCGCCGCACCGTTGCCGCGGCGGACGAACGTCTCGCCCTCGTCGACCTGCGCCGGGCTCTCGGCCTGTCCCCCGTCCAACCCTGAACCTTTCCTACCGACATGAACGCCACCCTGCCCCTTTCGTTGCTTGCCCTGGCCCTGCTGGCCGGCTGCGCCAAACCGGAGGCCGCCTCCGCCGCCTCCGGCCACCTGCCCGCCGTGCGCGTCCGCCTCGTCGCGGTCACCGTCGTGGACGCCCCGCAACTGACGGAGATCACCGGGGCGGTCCGGCCCGCCCGCCATGCCCTGCTCGCCGCCAAGCTCATGGGCACCGTGGAGGAGCTGCCCGTCACCCTTGGCCAGCGTGTCTCCCGGGGCGAACTGCTCCTGAAAATCTCCGCCGCCGAGATCAGCGCGCGGGTGGCCCAGGCCGGCGCCCAGCTCAATCTCGCCCGCCGCGATCTTGAGCGCGAACGCGATCTGCTCACCCGGGGCGC
>JBIOEF010000235.1:0-2472 GCA_044445785.1 Caulobacterales bacterium | reverse complement strand
TCCTGGAAGCGGGCGAGCACCTGATCGAGCCTGGCCTTGGGCAGGCGCACGGGAGAACTCCTCTTCCCGGAAATTAGGGACCGCTGCTCTAACGTGAGTAGCCGCCGCCGTCACGCGGCGCGGCGATTGCAGACCATCGCCGACAGGCGGGCCACCGGCCTGGAATGGAACGGGCGAGTTCGAGGATCAGATGCTGTCGCTGCTCGACCGGCGCTCGCTTTCCCCACCCGGCTATCTGAAGCTCGACCCGGCGCCGCTTGCCGTGGCGCAGTCGCCGGCCGAGCCGCTCAGCGTCAGCCTGGCGATCCCCACCCAGCGCCGGCCCGAGGGCCTGGCTATCGCGGCGCGTTCCACGTTCCGCCAGATCGGCGTCGACCACGCCAGGCTCGAGCTGGTGATCGTCGACAATGACGCCGTCCCCTCCGCCGAACCGATGGCGCGCCAGCTGGCCGCCGAGGCGCCGTTTCCGGTGCGCTACGTGCACGAGGCCGCCGCCGGCGTCGCCAGCGCCCGCAACGCCGCGCTCGCCGCCGCCAGCGGCGAGCTGATCGCCTTCATCGACGACGACGAGGAGGCCGCGCCCGGCTGGCTGGCCGCCCTGATCGAAACCCAGCGCCGCTACGACGCCGACGTGGTGTTCGGTCCTGTGCAGGCTCGGGCGCCGGAGCGGATCCAGCTTCATCGCCCGTATCTGCAGCAGTTCTTCTCCCGCGAAGGCCCGGTCGAGAGCGGCGTCATCGCCCACTATTATGGCTGCGGCGACAGCCTGGTTCGCCGCGCCGCCCTGCCTCACCCGACCCGTCCGTTCTCAGTCCTGCGCAACGAAGTCGGCGGCGAGGACGACCAGCTGTTCGGCGTGATGGACCGCGCCGGCGCCCGGTTCGCCTGGTCGCACGAAGCGCTGGTCTACGAGGACCCGGTCCCAGAGCGGCTGACGCTGGACTACGCGCTGGCCCGCGCCTTCGCCTACGGCCAGGGCCCGACCTACGCCTGCGCCACCGCCGATCCGCCGGACTGGGCGGGCGTGCTGCGCTGGATGGCGATCGGGCTGGTCCAGACCGGCGTCTTCGGCCTGTTCGCCGTCGTCCAGTGGCTGACCCGCTCGCCCCATCGCGCCTTCGCGTTCGACCGGGCTGCACGCGGCGCCGGCAAGGTGCTGTTCGGCGGCCCGTTCAAGCAGCGTTTTTACGGGCGCGGTGGCTAGGGTCCCAACCGTTTCCCCCATCTTCGGTCATCGCCGGGCTTTGTCCCGGCGACCCAAGAGCATCGGGCGCTGGGTGGCCGCGCCGAGCGCGGCCACGGCAGAGCCGGCGTGCATGGGTGGCCGGGACTTGCGCCCGGCCAAGACCGACGGGAGGGGGAGTCGAAAGCCAGTTTGTGGCACCAGACCGAGCCTCGCGAAATCGCGTTTGGCTAACGCTGCGTCCGCCTGATACGGCTCCCGACCCCATTTTCGCAGGAGACTTCCGCATGGCAGACGCCGCCTACATCGTGGCCGCCACCCGCACCGCCGGAGGCCGCAAGGGCGGCAAGCTGGCCGGCTGGCATCCCGCCGACCTCGGCGGCGCCGTCCTCAACTCGATTCTCGACAAGACCGGGGCCGATCCGGCCCTGGTCGAGGACGTGATCATGGGCTGTGTCTCGCAGGTCGGCGAACAGTCGCTCAACGTCGCCCGCGGCGCAGTGCTGGCCTCGCGCCTGCCGGAAAGCGTCCCCGCCACCAGCGTCGACCGCCAGTGCGGCTCGTCGCAGCAGGCGCTCCACTTCGCGGCGCAAGCAGTAATGAGCGGCGCCCAGGACATCGTCATCGCCGCCGGCGTCGAGAGCATGACCCGCGTGCCGATGGGCCTTGCCGCCGCCCTGCCGGCGCAGAACGGCTTCGGCAACCCGATGAGCCCGGCCCAGCAGGCGCGCTACCCCAACATCCAGTTCAGCCAGTTCATGGGCGCCGAGATGGTCGCCGAGAAGTACAAGCTGACCAAGGAACAGATCGACGCCTACGCCTACAACAGCCACCAGAAGGCCATCGCGGCCACGCAAGGCGGCGCGTTCAAGGGTGAGATCACCCCGATCAGGATCAAGGACGCCGAGGGCGCCGAGAGCGACCACACGGTCGACGAGGGCATCCGCTTCGACGCCTCGCTGGACGCCATCAAGGGCGTGAAGCTGCTGCGCGAGGGCGGGCGGATCACGGCCGCCAGCTCCAGCCAGATCTGCGACGGCGCCTCGGCGGTGATGGTGGTCTCGGAAAAAGGCCTGAAGGACCTTGGCGTCGACCCGATCGCGCGCGTCCACCACCTGTCGGTGATCGGCGGCGACCCGGTGATCATGCTGGAAACCCCGCTGCAGGCGACCATGCACGCGCTGAAGAAAGCCGGCATGAGCATCGACGACATCGACCTGTTCGAAGTCAACGAGGCGTTCGGTTCCGTTCCGGTGGCGTGGCTGCAGTACACCGGCGCCGATCCGGAC
>JBIOEF010000234.1:0-2524 GCA_044445785.1 Caulobacterales bacterium | reverse complement strand
GGACTGGTCCGGGGGGTCAGGGTGGGGGAGTCTGGTGAGGTGCGATGACTTGAAGGATATCGTTGACGCGTCCGACAGCCCCACCCGTCCGCCGCTGCGCGGCGTCCAACCTCCCCACGAGGGGGAGGGAGGGGCTCTAGAATCCCAGCTTCGCTTCCAGGGCTTTGGCGGCCTGGGCGGGGGTGGCTTTGTCCTTGTCGCGGTCGACGCTGAGGTTGGCGGCGCGCATGGCCTCCACCGGGATCCTGCCGATCAGCGGCTTCAGCGCGGCCATCAGCCGCGCGTCCGCCGCGCGCTTGGGCGAGACCAGCACCACCGCATCGTACGGCGGCAGGGCGTGGCGGGGATCCTCCAGCACGATGAGGTCGTCGGCGGCGATGCGCCCGTCGCTGGAATAGGCGCTGATCACGTCCGCCTGGCCCGACATCAGCGCGCGGTACATGAAGGTCGGCTGGTACTCGGCCTGGCGCCTGAACCTCAGCCCGTAGGCGCCGCGCACAGCCGTCCACTCCGGCCGCGAGAGGAATTCAAGGTCCGTCCCCAGGGTGAGCTCGCCCGCGTGGGCGCCAAGGTCGTCCAGGGTCTTGATGTGCAGCCGCTCGGCCTCGCTGCGGCGCATGGCCAGCGCATAGGCGTTCTCGAAGCCCAGGCTTCCCAGCACCACCACCCCGTCTCGCTGCTTCAGCTCGGCGGTCAGGTAGTCCAGCACCGCCTGGCGGCCTGGGTTGTCGGTGCGCTTCAGGAGGTTTGCCCAGAGCGTTCCCGAATAGTCGACGTAGGCGTCGATCTCGCCGGCCTTCAGCCCGTCGTAGGCGATGTTCGAGCCCAGGTCCTCCTTGCGGCTGACCGTGGCCCCGGCGCGCTCCAGCCGGTCGGCGATGACGTCGGCCAGGATGTACTGTTCGTTGAAGGTCTTGGTGCCGATCACGTATCGCGCGGGTCCGGCGCCGCCGGCCATGAGCGGCATCAGCGCCGCCAGGGTCCCGACCGCCAGGCCCAGCGACCCCGCGACGATCCGCCAGCGCTGGCGTTTGGCGAGCCCGCTTTCGATCAGGCCCAGCAACTGGTCGGCGCCCAGCGCCAAGCCCGCGGCCGCGGCGCAGCCGAAAAGCACGAAGACCCAGTTCTCGGTCTGCAGCCCCGAGAAGATGTAGTTGCCGAGCGAGGTCTGGCCGACCGAGGTGGCGAGCGTCGCCGCGCCAATCGTCCACACCGCCGCGGTGCGCACCCCGGCCATGATCACCGGCGCGGCCAGCGGCAGCTCGACGGCGAAGAGCCGCTGGCGGTCGGTCATGCCCATGCCCCTGGCCGCCTCGACCACCGCCGGGTCGACGCCGGCGATCCCGGCGACGCCGTTGCGCAGGATCGGCAGCATCGAATAGAGCGTCAGCGCCAGCAGCGAGGGGAGGAACCCCAGCGCTGGAAACCCGCGGCCGAAGATGCTGAGGCTCACCGCCGAGAGCGCCAGCAGCACCGGATAGAAGAGCGCCAGAAGGGCCAGGCTCGGGATCGTCTGCACCAGGCTCGCCAGCAGCAGCGAGGGCCAGCGCACCACCGCGCTGCGGCTGGCCGCCACCGCCAGCGGCAGGCTGATCACCAGGCCCAGAAGGAGCGCGCAGGCGCTGATCAACACGTGCTGCCCCAGATAGTCCGGCAACAGCGCCCAGGCGGCGTCCAGGCGCCCGCCGCCCATCACGCCGTTCCCTCGGTCATCGCCCGCACCCGCTCCACCTGCCGGCGCGGAGTGTCCATCAGGGCGCGGACCTTCGGGTCCGGGTGACCGGCCAGCAGGGCCGCTGGCGTCGCGTCGGCCAAGGCCTTGCCGGCGTCCATCACCACGATCCGGTCGGCCAGCAGCAGCGCTTCCCAGACATCGTGGGTGACCATCAGCGTGGTGAGGCCCAGCGTTTCATGCAGGGCTCGGTAGTCGCGGCCGAGCGCGTCGCGGGTGACCGGATCCAGCGCGCCGAACGGCTCGTCCATCAGCATGATCGCCGGCCTCGCCGCCAGCGCCCGGGCGACGCCAACGCGCTGGCGCTGGCCGCCGGAGAGCGCGGCCGGGAGACGTTCGGCCATCTCCGCGGGCAGGGCGACCAGGGCCAGCAGCTCGGCGACGCGCGCCTCGATTTCGGCCTTGCCCCAGCCGGCCAGGCGCGGGGCGACGGCGATGTTGCCGGCCACGGTCATGTGCGGGAAGAGGCCGATCTCCTGGAAGACATAGCCGATCCGCCGCCGCAGTTCGTGACCGGGTTCGTCCGCCACCGCGCGTCCTTCGACGAACGCCGCGCCCGCGTCCGGCGTCACCAGGCCGTTGATCATCTTCAGCGCGGTGGTCTTGCCCGACCCCGATCCGCCCAGCAGCGCAGTGAAGGCGCCAGGCTCGATGGCCAGCGAGAGGCCGTCCACGGCGGCGAGCGCGCCGTAGCGTTTGGAAACGTCCCTCAGTTCGATGATCGGCCCGGCCACAGCGCAGCCGTAGCATCCTCGATAAGCCGCGTCCCCTCCCCCTCGAGGGGAGGGGTTG
>JBIOEF010000233.1:0-2555 GCA_044445785.1 Caulobacterales bacterium | reverse complement strand
GGCACCATCACCGGCGTCGGTCAGGTGTTGAAGGCGAGGAAGCCTTCGGTGCGGATGGTGGCGGTGGAGCCCACCGGTTCGCCCGTGCTGAGCGGCGGCGCGCCCGGTCCGCACAAGATCCAGGGCATCGGCGGCGGCTTCGTCCCGGCGATCCTCGATCGCAGCGTGATGGACGAGGTGATCCAGGTCTCCAACGAGGACGCCTTCGAGATGGCCAGGAAGTGCGCCAAGATCGAGGGCGTGCCGGTGGGCATCTCCTCCGGCGCGGCGCTGACCGCGGCGTTCGATGTCGCCTCGCGGAGCGAGATGAAGGGCAAGCTTATCGTGACCATTATCCCCAGCTTCGCCGAACGCTACCTCTCGACGGCGCTCTTCGACGGGCTGTGAAGGCGCCCTCCACCGACGTCTATCCGCCGGAGAAGCGCTCGGCGGTGATGCGGCGGGTGAAGGGGCGCGACACGGCGCCAGAGCTGCGGGTGCGGCGGCTGATCTGGTCGCTGGGCGCCCGCTACCGCCTGCACCGCGCGGACCTGCCGGGCAAGCCGGACATCGTGCTGGCGCCCCGGCGGCTGGCGATCTTCGTCCACGGCTGCTTCTGGCACGGCCACGACTGCGCCCGCGGCGCGCGCACGCCCAAGGCTAACCGGGATTACTGGCTGGCGAAGATCGCCCGCAACCGCAAGCGCGATGCGACTAGCCGCGCGGCGCTGGAGGCCAGCGGCTGGCGCGTCGAGACCATCTGGGAGTGCGAGATGAAGGACGCGGCAGCGCTCACGGCGCGGCTCAGAGCGCTCATCGCCATTCGTTAACCGAACCGGGCTTGACTGGGCGCTCCCGCCGCGAGGAACGCCATGCCCGCCGCCGCCCGCCGCGCCCTTCAGGCCAGTCCGACCAAGGCCTGCGCCGTCTGCAAGGGGACGGAGGCGGACGAGGTCTATCGCCAGTCGTACGCCTCCATCGCCGGCCTGGGCGACGTCAACTACGACCACCGGATCGTCATCTGCAGCGGCTGCGGCCTGGTCTACGCCAACCCGCCGCCTTCAGAAGAGCTGATCGCCAGCTACTATCGCGACCTTTCCAACTACGAGAACCCGCAGCGCCAGGGGAAGGCCTCGCTGGGTGATGAGGGCAAATGGAACCGGACCTGCGAGATCGTCGCGGCGCGGTTTCCGCGCGGCTTCAGGGGCCAGGCGCTGGAGATCGGCTGCGCCACGGCCACGGGTCTCAGCCACTTCAAGCAGCGCGGCTGGTCAGTCACCGTCGTCGATCCCAGCCCCAAGGCGGCGGCGATCGCCAAGGACCTCTACGACATCGAGGTGGTGGTCGGCATGTTCGATCCGGCCGCGGTGCGGGAGCGTGGCCCCTTCGACCTGATCGTGCTCTCGCACGTGGTCGAGCATCTGGTCGAGCCGGACGTTCTCTTGGGGCGCCTGGGCGAGGTGCTGAAGCCTGGGGGCCTGGTCTACATCGAGGTGCCCAACCTGCTGCGGCCCTACGTGCCCATGGGCTACTTCATGTTCGAGCACCTGAGCTACTTCACGCCCAAGACCCTCACCCTCCTCATGGAAGGCTGCGGGTTCATGGAGGACCAGGTCGCGACGTTCGACAACGGCGCCGACATCGAGCCCTTCTATCCGGTGATCGCGGCCACCTACTGGCATGCCGGCGACCACAAGGCCGTGCCCGTGGGCAGCGACTATGACGCCGCCCTGGCCGCGGTCGAGGGCTACAAGGAGAAGACCGGGGCTGAGATCGCGCGGCTGCAGTCGCGGATCGACAGCATCTACCGCCAGCTCGCCGGCCAGCGGCTGGCGCTGTGGGGCGGCGGGCTGCACACCAGCCAGCTGCTCTCCATGGTCCGGCTGGCGGGCGCGCCGCCGGTGTGCATCTTCGACAACGACGCCAAGAAGCAGGGCCTCGCCCTGGACGGGGTGGAGATCGTCGCCCCCCAGGCCACGGCCGCCGACTACCAGCGCCTCACCGACGCGATCCTGATCTCCTCGCGCGCCTCGGAGGACGAGATCTGGCGGCAGATCGCCTGGCTGGAGGCGCACGGGATCCGGGTGTTCAGGCTCTACGCCGAGCCCTAAGTTCGCCGGCGCCCCGAGGGATGCTCTTGGACACCATCGACGCCATCCACAGCCGCCGCACGGTCCGCGATTTCCAGCCCCGCGCGCTGGACCGCGCGCTCATCGAAGCGCTGGTCTGGGACGCGGCCCAGGCGCCGCCGCCGGCGATCCGCAGCGTCGACCGCTGGGCCTTCACCGTGGTGGAAGGCGCCGACCGCCTGGCCGAACTGGGCGAGCGCGCCAAGGCGTTCGCGCGGGCGCAGGGACCCCGCTCGGACTGGCATGACAATCCGGACTTCAAGGTCTTCTGGAACGCGCCGGCGCTGATCGTGATCTGCGCTCGCAAGGACATCGCCGACGCCGCCTGGGACTGCTGCCGCGCCGGCCAGAACCTGATGCTGGCGGCCCACGCCCGGGGGCTGGGCGCCTGCTGGGTGGGATCGCCGATGCCTTGGCTGAAATCGCCGGACGGCGCGGCAGCAGTCC
>JBIOEF010000232.1:0-2557 GCA_044445785.1 Caulobacterales bacterium | reverse complement strand
TGGCACGAGTTCGCCGGCGAGGGCCTGGAGATCGAGACCGCCGCCGCGCCGGCCGCCTTCGTCGCTTTGCTGGCCGCGCCCCTGGCCGGGCGTGGAGAACTGGTCTGGGTGCTGCGGCGCGACGACCTGCATGCGCCGGGCCTCACCGGGCTGGGCTTTCCGGCCGAGCGGCTGATCCAGGTCTGCGCTCGCGACGAGGCGGAGACCCTGGCGGTGCTGGAGGACGCTCTGCGCACGCCCGGCGTCGCCGCCGCTTTCGGCGAGGTGGAGGCGGTGGATCTCACCGCTGGCCGTCGCCTGCAGCTCGCCTGCGAACAGGGACTGGCCACCGGCCTGGTGCTGCGCCGCCGGCCGTTCGGCGGGCGCAGGGAACGGGAGGTCCCGGGATCGGCGGCGGCCACCCGCTGGACCATCGCCCCCGCGCTCAGCGAACCGACGCCGGGCGAACCTGGGCTTGGCGCGCCACGGTGGCGCGTGGCGCTGGACCGCTGCCGCGGCGGGCGCACGGGCGCCTGGTTGATGGAAGCTTTGGAGGACGCTGATGCCGCGCATCCTTTCCGTGTGGTCGCCGAACTGGGCGATCGCCACCTGGCGGCGGAAACACCCCTCAGACTCGCCGGCTGACCCCCTTCCTCCCTGCGGGGCAGCGACGCCCTTCGCCCTGGTCGCCACCGATCGGGGCGTGCGGCGGCTGGCAGCGGCGGACGAGGCGGCGACGGGACTCGGACTCTATCCGGGGCAGAAGGTCACCGACGCCACGGCCCTCGTCCCCGAGCTCATCACCGACGAGGCCGACCCGGTGGGCGACTTGGCGGCCCTGAACGCGCTCGTCGACTGGTGCGTGCGCTTCTCCCCCGCCGTCGCCGCCGATCCGCCGGACGGGCTTTTGCTGGACGTCACCGGCGTCGCCCATCTCTGGGGCGGCGAGGCGGCGGTGCTGGACGACCTCATGGTGCGCCTGGCGGGGGCCGGCATTCCCGCGCGCGGCGCCATCGCCGGATCGGCCGGCGCGGCCTGGGCCCTGGCGCGCTTCGCCCCCGGCCGTACGGTCGCCGAGCCGGGCGCGGAGGCCGCGCTCGTTGAGCCCCTGCCGGTGACGGCCTTGCGCCTGGCGCCGGAGATCGCCGCCCAATTGACGCGCCTGGGCCTGGCGCGGATCGGCCAGGTCGCCGCCCTGCCGCGCGACCAGCTGGCCCGGCGCTTCGGGGCTCTCACCCTCACGCGTCTGGATCAGGCGCAGGCGCTGGCCGAAGAGGCGCTGAGCTTCCGCCGCGCGCCGACGCCCTGGTTCGCGCGTCTTGCCTTCGCCGAGCCGATCAGCGCGCCCGAGGACCTGGCCCGCGCCTGCCGCGATATCGTCGAACTCATTTGCCGGCGGCTGGACGGAGAGGGCCGCGGCGCCGGCCGTTTCGAGCTTTCCTTCCACCGCCTGGACGGGCGGGCCGAGCGGCTGGCCATCGGCCTTTCCCTGCCGGGACGCTCGCCTGACGCCATCGCCCGCCTCTTTACCCCCATGCTGGAGACCGTCGACCCTGGCTTCGGGATCGAGGTGGTGACCCTGGCCGCCGACCGGGTGGAGGCGCTGGCCGAACGCCAGGGGAGCCTGGAGACGATCGGCGAGGCGGCGGCGGAGGAGGGGATCGCGCCGCTGGTCGATCGGCTGACCAACCGATTGGGCGAAGACCGCGTCTGGCGCGCCGAGCCTTATCCCAGCCACACGCCCGAGCGCGCCGTCGTCCGCCGCCCGCCCTTCGCCGCCCGTTCCGGCGCCGGCTGGGATAAGGCTCGGCCGCGCCCCCTGCGCCTCTTCCGCCGGCCCGAGCCCATCGAGGCCACCGCGCCGATCCCGGACGATCCGCCGATCTTCTTCCGCTGGCGCGGCCAGCTGCGCCGCGTGCGCCGCGCCGAGGGGCCAGAGCGCCTGGCCGAGGAATGGTGGAAACGCCCGCCCGGCGAGACGGAACCCTCGCACGTGCGCGACTACTACCGCGTCGAGGACGAGACCGGCGCGAGATACTGGATCTTCCGAGCCGGCCTCTACAGCGGCGAAGCCCCGGCGAAGTGGTGGCTGCATGGTTTGTTCGGCTAATTCCCCTCCCCCTCGAGGGGAGGGTGGCCGAGCGAAGCGAGGTCGGGTGGGGGACTCTCGAGCGTCAACGATCCGCGCCCGCGAGCTTCGAAAACGCCTGACGCCGCAGGAAGCGCGCCTGTGGCTGGAACTGCGTGAGATGCGCTCCGACGGCTTTCACTTTCGCCGTCAGGCGCCGCTGCTCGGATTTTATCTGGATTTCGTCTGTTTCAGACGCCGATTGGTGATCGAGATCGACGGCGGCCAGCATGCTGAGGACGTTGAAGCTGATCACGACGCGATGCGGGACGCGATCCTGCGCAGGGCCGGTTTCCGTACACTGAGATTCTGGAACACGGACATCAACACCAACCTCGACGGTGTGATGGAGACCATACAGAGGGCGCTCGCGTCACCTCCCTCCCCCTCGTGGGGTGGGGGGCCGAGCGACGGGTGGTCGGGTGGGGGACTCTCGAGCGTCAACGATCC
>JBIOEF010000231.1:0-2619 GCA_044445785.1 Caulobacterales bacterium | reverse complement strand
GTCATCTCGCGCCCGCGGGTCGGCGTCTCGCGAGTGTTGTAGGCGATCACCCGGCCGTCCTGCAGCGTGTAGCTGTTCACCGCCTTCACCAGCTCGGTGTCGTGGTCGAAGGAGATCGCCACCACGCTCCGCGTGGCGACCTTGGGCCGGTAGAACGAGGTCTGGCTGCGCAGCTGCGAAATGTAGAACCAGACGTCCTTGTCGAAGGTCGAGGTGGCCGTGGGCGAACCCAGCTTGGTGAGCACGCTCGAGCGGCTGTCCTCGCCGATCTTTACGTCCGCGGGACGCTGGTCGATCGCCTGGAAGCCCTGATAGGCGTTGATCGGCGAACAGGCCGCCGCGCCCATCAGGCTGGCGGCGAAGGCGATATAGAGGGCTTTGCGACGCATTGGCGATCTTGCCTAAAATTCCGAACGGCTGGCCTTTGACCTATCGCCCATGGCCGCCTAGTTCAATGGCGCGTATTGGCCCAGCCTTTGTGGTCCGCTAGGACAACAATCCTTCTGTTGGCGCATCAGCCGGACGACAAACTCGCCCGTCTGCTACGATACGCCGGCGGCAAAATCGAGGCGGGTTGATGTTCCTGGAGCGGATGTTGCGACCCGGGCCGGTCAAGAGGGCGGCCGAGCGGCTCTACGCCGCGACGGTGGCGCGGGCCCGTTCGCCCGCGCTCTACGCCGACCTCGGCGCGCCCGACACGCCCGACGGCCGCTTCGAGGTCTACACCCTCTTCGTGCTCTTGGTGCTGGAGCGGCTCAGGAGCGAGAGGGCGAAGGCCGCTGCGCTCTCCCAGGCGTTCTTCGACGCCTATCTCAGCGGCCTCGACAATGGCCTGCGCGAGCTGGCGGTGGGCGATCTTTCCGTCGGCAAGACCATGCGCAAGCTTGGCGAGGCGTTCTATGGCCGCGCCAAGGCGCTGAACGCCGCGTTGGCCAGCCTGCCCGACCGCACGGCGCTGGAGGCGCTGATCGACCGCACCGTCTTCGCCGGCGAGGGTGCGGCGCGCGCCGCGCGCCTCGCCGATCGCCTGCTGGAAGCGCGCGACATCCTCGCCGCCGCGCCGCTGGATCGGCTACTGGAGGGCGAGCTTTCCTGGGACGTCGCCACCCCAGCCTGAGGCGTCGCGCTTGCGCACGGGCGCCTGGGCTCTGTATCGTCCGCCCGCCCTTGCCGGGAAGGGTCGCCATGGGGAGCATCGAGCCGCGGCCGTGTCCGATCCCCTGGTGATCTCCATCGACGCAATGGGCGGCGACCATGGCCCCAGCGTCGTCGCGCCGGCCGTGGCGCGCGTGGTGAAGGCTGGGAGCGCGGCGCGGTTCCTGCTGCACGGCGACGAAAAAGCGCTCTCCGCCGCCCTGGCCAAGCTTCCTGTGCTCGAGGGCCGGGTCGAGATCCGCCACGCCGAGCGCGTTGTCGCCAGCGACGAGAAGCCCGCCCAGGCCATGCGCCGGGGCAAGGGAACCAGCATGTGGAACGCGGTGGAGTCGGTCCGCGCCGGCGAGGCCCAGGCCTGCGTCTCGGCCGGCAACACCGGCGCGCTGATGGCCATCTCCAAGCTGGCGCTTCGAATGACCGCAGGCATGGAGCGGCCGGCGCTCGTCGCCAGCTGGCCGACCCTGCGCGGCCACACCGCCGTGCTGGACGTCGGCGCCAACATCCAGTGCGACGCCGCCCGCCTGGTGGAGTTCGCGATCATGGGCGCGGCGTTTCACCACGCCGTGCACGGCTCCCAGCGGCCCACCGTGGCCCTGCTCAACGTCGGATCGGAGGAGGAAAAGGGCCACGATGAGGTGCGCGGCGCCAACCGCCTGCTGCGCGAGATGGCGCTGGACCTCGACTACCGCGGCTTCGTCGAGGGCGATGACATCGCCAAGGGGACCGTCGACGTGGTGGTCACCGACGGCTTCACCGGCAACGTGGCGCTGAAGACCGGCGAGGGCCTGGCCCGTTTCTTCCGCGCGGAGCTGCGCCGCACCTTCACCGCCGGGCCGTTCGCCAGGCTGGGCGCGCTGATCGCTTCGCAGGCTCTGCGGCGCATGGGCGAGCGGTTCGACCCCAGCACAATCAACGGCGGCCCTTTCCTGGGGCTCAATGGGATTGTAGTCAAAAGCCATGGGGGCGCCGACGCGCGAGGATTCGCCACCGCCATTCGTCTGGCGGCGGACCTTGCGGGCAGCGACTTCGCCGCGCAGATCGACCGTAACCTGAGTGAACTGACGGCCGCGATGCGCGAAACTGCCGATGAAGTCGGGGAAAGAACCAAGGCGTGAGTCCCACTCTCCGTAGCGTCGTCACCGGCGTCGGCGACTATCTGCCGGCGCGGGTGGTCACCAACGACGACCTGGCCAAGGTCATCGACACCTCCGACGCCTGGATCGTCGAGCGCACCGGCATCCGCCAGCGCCGGCAGGCCGAGGAGGGCGAGGGCACTTCGGACCTGGCGACCGCCGCCGCCGAGCGGGCGCTGGCGCAGGCCGGGCGATCGGCCGCCGACGTCGACCTGATCGTGGTGGCCACCACCACCCCCGACCTCACCTTTCCCGCCGTCGCCACCATGGTCCAGCGAAAGCTGGGCGCGCCCGTGGGCATCGCCTTCGACGTCCAGGCGGTGTGCTCGGG
>JBIOEF010000230.1:0-2673 GCA_044445785.1 Caulobacterales bacterium | reverse complement strand
GTAACCGCTGTTCTCAGGCCACGGCGCTGATGGGGGCGGCGTAGATCCAGGGCAGGAGCTCGTCGAGCCGGCTGTTGGGATGCCCCTGGACGATGCGGGTGATGACGTCGGTGAGATAGCCCTGCGGGTCGATGCCGTTCAGCTTGCAGGTCTCGATGAGCGAGGCGAGGATCGCCCAGTGCTCACCGCCGCCGTCGGAGCCGGCGAAGAGGGCGTTCTTGCGGTTCAGGGCGATGGGACGGATGGCCCGCTCGACGATGTTGGAGTCCATTTCGACGCGGCCGTCACCCAGGAAGAGGCTCAAGCCCTCCCATCGGGCGAGCGCGTAGCGGATGGCTTCGGCGAGTTTGCCCTTCTGGCTGACGCGCTCGAGCTGGCTCTTCAGCCAGGGCTTCAAGGCATCGACCAGCGGCTGGCTCAGTTCCTGGCGCACACGTCGCCGCTCGTCCGCCGAGCGGCCGCGGATGTCGTTCTCCACGGCGTAGAGCTTGGCGATCCGCTCCAGCGCCTCGCTGGCGATGGGCGCGGGGCCCGCTGCGGCGATCCCGTAGAAGCGCCGGCGCACATGCGCCCAGCAGAAGGCCAGGTGGATATCGCCTTTCTCCGCCAGCGACCGATAGCCGGCATAGCCGTCGACCTGCAGCACGCCCTTGAAGCCCACCAGGTGCGCCGCGGCGCGCTCGGCCTTGCGGTCGGGGGCGTAGACGTAGACCACGCCCGGCGGATCGGCCCCGCCCCAGGGGCGATCATCGCGGGCATAGGCCCACAGCTGGCCGGTCTTGGTCCGGCCACGTCCAGGATCGAGCACCGGCGCCGTCGTCTCGTCGGCGAAGAGCTTCGAAGATCGCTTGAGCCTCTCCAGCAGCCGCTCGTGGACGGGTCTGAGCAGGAAGGCCGCCCGGCCGGTCCAGTCGGCCAGGGTCGAGCGGTCGAGGTTGATCCCCTGGCGGGCCCAGATCTGGGCCTGGCGATAAAGGGGCAGGTGATCGGCGTACTTGGCGACGACCACGTGCGCCACCGTCGCCTCCGTCGGCATGCCGCCCTCGATCAGCCGCGCCGGCGCCGGCGCCTGCACCACCACGTCCTCGCAGGCGCGGCAGGCGTACTTGGGCCGGCGGATCACCAGCACCCTTAGGTGGGCCGGTACGATGTCCAGCCGCTCGGCGCAGTCCTCGCCGATCAGGTGCAGACCGCCTGAGCAGTGCGGACAGGTCTTGTCCTCGATGTCGATGATGCTCTCGATCCTGGGCAGGTGCGCCGGCAGCGATCCACGGTTGGCCCGCCGCTTGGCCGCGCGCTCGCTCTTCGCGGCGGGCGCCGTGGCTTCCGCCGCAGCCTCGCCGGCGGCGATCTCCTGCTCGACGTCTTCCAGACTTAAGGACAGCTGATCGGGGTCCAGCGTCTCGGCGCGGCGGCCGAAGCGATGGCGCTGCAAGGCCTTGATGATCTGGCGCAGCCGCTCGATCTCGGCGTGGGCATGGTCCTTGGCGAGCAGCGCCGCCGCATGCTCGGCCCGCTCCTTGGCGAGCAGAGCCTTCAGCGTCTCGACGTCGTCCGGGGACCCTTCGTCCATGACCGATCAGACCACATCTGGAGGCCCTTGAGGCGCCCCCGTGAACCGCCTGATTCACTTCGCCGCAGCCTCACGCCGTCGCCTCCGGCGCACGCGTCCGGCGCGTCCGCTGCACGCGCCGCCAGTCCAGTCCCTCCAGCAGGGCCGCCAGCTGCGCCGGGGTCAGCCGCATCACCCCATCCTGCACCTTCGGCCAGCTGAAGGCGCCTTGTTCGAGCGTCTTGGCCAAGAGCCACAGGCCCGTCCCGTCCCACCAGATCATCTTCACCCGGTCGGCGCGCTTGGCCCTGAAGACGTAGACCACGCCCGAGTAGGGGTCCTTCAGAAGCTCGTCTCTCAGCAGCGCCGCCAGGCCGCCCATGCCTTTGCGGAAGTCCACCGGCCGCGTCGCCACCAGCACGCGCACCGAACCGGACGGCGCCCCCGAGAAGCCGGGGATCACCGCGTCGCCTTCAGCGCCTTGATCACCGCCGCCACAGTCCTGGTCTCGGCGCCGCGGCGCACACGGACCACCACACCGTCGATCTCCAGCTCAATGTCGCCGCGTCCGGCCCGCGCCGGCTTCGGCCGCGCCCGCTCAGCCTTCGCAGGCGCCTCGATGAGCGCCGGCACGAAGCTCATCGGCGGCTCTGGATCAACGGTCCGCATTCCACGGCGCCAACTGAAGAGTTGCTGCGGGCGGATGTCGTGGCGCCGGGCGACCTCCGACACCGTCGCCCCCGGCGCCAACGTCTCCTCCACGATCCGCGCCTTGTCGTCCGACGACCAGCGCCGCCGGCCGCCCACGCCCGTGAACACCTCCAGCCGGCGAACCAGCACCGGCTTAGGGTCAAGCGTAGGGTTAAGTCCTGACATGAAACGATCCGCCCAAGGGGATCGTCACCATCACCGGCCAGCAGCCTCAAAGGAAGGTGGGGTCAGGACAGCGGTTACGAAGGTTGTGTGGCGGGGCGGGGAGAGGTTCGCTCGGGCGCGGTCACAATTTGGGCGCCGTATTTAACGGTGATTCTACGGTGGGAAGGCGCGGCGTTGGGGGGAATTTGGCGGGGCTGAAATATAGGTGCGGCCGGGCTGGGTAACGAAAAAAACCTGGGTCCCCG
>JBIOEF010000229.1:0-2681 GCA_044445785.1 Caulobacterales bacterium | reverse complement strand
CTGGCGCCCCTGGCGCTGGCCGGGACTCTGGGCGTCGGCAGTGATCCGGTGGCGATGATCGCGCCCCTGGCGTTCAATTTGGACGGCGCGGCGATCACCCTGGCGCGGCGCCTGAGCCGTGTGATTGGCCGCGGTCCTGGCGCCGACGGCCTTGCGCGGCTCATCGCCCGACGGCGGGAAGAGGGGGCCAGCCCACTCACCTTCGCAGTCGTCTATCCCTACTCGACGCACAACTACCTCCTGCGCGACTGGATGGCCGAGGCGGGTATCGATCCGGACCACGACGTCCGCCTGACCGTCGCGCCGCCATCGCGCCTCGCTGAGTTGCTGGACGGCGGCGTCGTTGAAGGCTTCTGCGCAGGCGAACCCTGGAACGCGGTGGCCGTCGCGGCCGGCAGCGGCGAGATCGTCGCCCGCGCCGCGGACCTGCGCGATCGCACCCCCGACAAGGTGTTCGGCGTCACCGAAACCTGGGCCGGGCGGCATCCGGGCCAACTCGGATCCATCGTCAGGGCCCTCACCGCGGCGGCCGCCTGGCTCGAAGCGCCGGCTCACCGCGCGCAAGCCGCGGCCTTCATGGCCGAGCCTGAATACCTTGGGGTCAGCCGCGAGTTGATCGCCCCCGGCCTGGAGGAACTGGTCGTCCGCCACGGGGCCGCCGGCGCTCCCAGATCTGCCGACGCCGCCTGGCTGATCGGCGAAATGATCCGCTGGGGACAGGCGCCGGCGGATATCGACGCCCAGGCGCTGGCGGCGCGGGTCTACCGGACGGACCTCCACGAAGCAGCCCTGGCCCGCTGAACGCCCGAAAATGCGCCACGTCCTGCGCTGCGGCGCCGCGCTTTTGCGCCGCAACACACATTTCGCCATCCAACCGCGGGAGGGGCGGTGACAACGGCTGCGGGACGGCGTTCTGATCGCATCAGGCCCAGGACAACGGCGTTCGCGGTCCCTCTGGAACGGCTCGATGACGAGCCACCCGACCGGCGACGCCGCCACGTCCATCGATCCCAAGGGCCTCCTTGCCATGCAAAGCCGCTCGTTCCTCAAGTCGGGCCACGTCCCGACCCTCATTTCGGCATTCCTCTATTTCGACCTGAGCTTCATGGTCTGGGTGATCCTGGGACCGCTCGGCGTCGCCATCTCCAAGAGCCTGCACCTGGACGCCGCGCAGAAGGGGTTGATGGTCGCCACGCCCCTGCTGGCGGGCGCGGCCCTGCGGCTGGTGGTCGGTGTCCTCGTCGATCACATCGGGCCCAGGCGCACCGGGATCTTCAGCCAGCTGGTGGTGCTGGCGGGTCTGTCGCTCGCCTGGTTCCTGGGGATCCACAGCTACAGCCAGGTGTTGCTGCTGGCGGTGGTTTTGGGCGTCGCCGGCGCCTCCTTCGCCGTCGCCCTGCCGCTGGCGTCCCGCTGGTACCCGCCTGAGTACCAGGGGCTGGCGCTGGGCATCGCCGGTGCGGGCAATTCCGGGACAGCGCTGGCGGCCTTGTTCGCCCCGTCGCTGGCCAAGATCTACGGCTGGACCAATGTCATTGGCCTGGCGACGATCCCGCTGCTGGCGGTCCTCATCGTCTACTTGCTGCTGGCCAAGGACGCGCCGAATCCGCCCAAGCCGAAGAAAGCCGGCGAGTACCTCCAGGTCCTGCGGCAGGCCGACTGCTGGTGGCTCATGCTGCTCTACGCGGTCACCTTCGGCGGCTTCTCCGGGCTCGCATCGTCGCTCACCATCTACTTCAACAGCGAATACCGTCTGGGCCCGGTGATCGCCGGCTTCTTCACCGCCGGCTGCGTGTTCGCCGGCTCGGCGGCGCGCCCGCTGGGCGGGGCCATCGCCGACCGCCAGGGTGGGGTCAGGACCCTGATCGGCGTCTATTTGCTGGTGGCGGCGGCGCTCGCGTTCGCCAGCTTCCACCTCTCCAGCGCCTGGATGGCCCTGGCCGTGCTGCTCGCGGCGATGATGGCCCTGGGCGCCGGCAACGGCGCGGTCTTCCAGCTGGCGCCTCAGCGCTTCGGCAAGGAAATCGGCGTGATCACCGGCCTGGTCGGGGCCATGGGCGGCGTCGGCGGCTTCTACCTGGCCTCGACGCTCGGCCTCTCCAAGCAGCTGACCGGCAGCTACCAGACCGGCTTCTTCGCCTTCGCCGGACTGGCGAGCGTGGCGCTCCTCTGCCTCACCGGCGTCAAATCGCGGTGGCGCCAGACGTGGCGCGCCTCCGCCGGTCCCGCCGGCGCCGAGCTTCGGGTCTAGGCGCGCGCATGACCCGCTCCCGCGAAAGACTGGTCGTCGTCGGCAACGGCATGGCCGGCTGCCGCGCCGTCGAGGAGATCATCAAGCGCGACCCTGAGCGCTACGACGTCATCATCTTCGGCGCCGAGCCAAGGGTGAACTACGACCGGATCATGCTCTCGCCGGTGCTGGCCGGGGAGAAGACCTTCGATGAGATCGTCATCAACGATACGGCCTGGTACGACCGCAACGTGGCCGCGCTCTTCACCGGCCGGCGGGTCACCCGCCTCGACACGGCCGCCAAGCGGGTGGAGGCGGTCGACGGCCTGAAGATCCCCTACGACAAACTGATCCTGGCCACCGGGTCCGATCCCGTACGGCTGCCGCTGCCGGGTATGGAGCTCGAGGGCGTGGTCACCTTCCGCGACCTCGACGACGTAGAGGCCATGGT
>JBIOEF010000228.1:0-2753 GCA_044445785.1 Caulobacterales bacterium | reverse complement strand
GGAGATGGACCAGATGCCCCATCCCGAGGTGGAGAAGCGCATCTCCGACAAGGTTAGCATGTGTAACTACTGGGGCAACCGGCTGTGCTGCGAGGCGGCGGACCGGGCCATGCAGGTGCACGGCGGCATCGGCTACTCGCGCCACAAGCCGTTCGAGCACATCTACCGCCACCACCGCCGCTATCGGATCACTGAAGGTTCCGAGGAGATCCAGATGCGCAAGGTGGCCGCCTTTCTGTTCGGCTACATGGGGCCGCGCAAGGAGGCGCTGTCCAAGATCACCTGGGAGGACGTCGACTACCGTCTGCACCCGGCGGGGTAGGACGGCTCAGGCGAAGGCGTTGGGGTAGAGGTCGCGGAAATTGTCCGCGTAGAACCGAGTCTTGGCGGCCTCGCCGGCGCCGGCCAGCGCACGGTCGAACCGGCCGATGGGATCGCGGCCCCCTTCCGCATGCGGGTAGTCCGACGAGAACAGGTAGAGCTCGGGCGCGGACTCCGTGATGAACGCCGCGACGTCCTCGAACGGGTAGGGGGTGAAGCGCAACTGGTCGCGGATCTGCGCCGACGGCTGGCGGCGCATCTCCGCCAGATGCGGCTCCGACTTCGCCCAGATTTCGGCCGCATGGTCCAGCCGCCGGATCATGTCGGGAACCCAGCCCGCGCCGAGCTCGATCACCCCGCCGCGCAGGGCGGGATGCCGCTCCAGCACGCCGTCCAGCACCAGCGTCGAGATGAACTTCTGCGCCGCCTGATGGATCACGGTCAGGTCCTTCGAGCCGATCACCTCGGCGCCGCCGCGCGCGGTGCGTCGATCGGGGCGTCCGTCGTTCATCCAGGGCGCCTCGATGCTGAGCGGCGATGAGCCCACGTGCAGGATGAACGGCAGCCCTCGCTCCGCCAGCATCGCCCAGATCGGTTCATGCAAGACGTGGCCGGGCGAGCGACCGCCGGGCGGGCTGGCCGCAACCCAGACCGCGCCCAGTCCGAGCTGCGTGGCGTGGTCGATCTCGGCCATGGCCAGGTCCGGCTCGTCGAGCGGAACGATCGCCACCCCGATCAGCCGACGATCGGCCTCGCAGAACGCCGCCACGGCGCGATTATGCGCCCGTGCGATCGCGTAGCGCGCCTCGAGCGGCGCATCGAAGATCGGCCGGGCGCAAAACGAGGAGAACACCACCTGCCGCTCGAACCCCAACTGGTTGAGCGCCAGGCCGCGTTCCTTGCCGCTGAACGATCCCAGCGCGTCGTGCCACTTGGGGCCACGGGTGATCTGATCGCCGAGCTGGAGCAGCCTTTCGACCGTGGCCGGGTCATGGCCTGGCTTGCCCACGTGATCGCCCGGATTGAACTGGCCGGTCGCCAGCGCGCCCAGGGGCGGCATCAGGTGGCGCGAAGACGGATCGGCATGGGCGGTCAGGAAGTCGGGCAGCTCCATCAGGTGGCTGTCCGCGTCGTGGATCAGGCGTCCGCCCGCATAGCTCATCGCCGCTGCATCCGCTGGCCTAGAGGGCTTGGGGGCCCACGCAATCCGTAATACCACCAAGCGGGCATGCGTCGACCTTGCGGAGCCTAGAGCCGCTTGAAATCGGCTGGAACACCCTCACCGTCATGGCCGGGCTTGTCTCGGCCACCGATGAACACGACGGCTGAAGGTGTTCCTGGGTCGCCGGCATTCCGCGCTTTGCGCTCCAGCCGGCAATGGCGTGAATCGGTTTCCAACCGATCTCAATTCGCCCTAGTGTCCTGGTTCAGAAGTTCATTTGATTAATTTGGGGCATTGCGGACGCAGAAGCGCTCGATCGAGGCGAGGATGTCGTCGGCGGACTTGGTCCATCGGAAGGGCTTGGAATCGCGGTTGTGGTGCTCGATGAAAGCTTCGATGTCGGCGGTCAGGTCGGCGACGCTGCGATGAACGCCGCGCCTGATCTTCTTGTCGGTGATGGCGGCGAAGAAGCGTTCGACCTGATTGAGCCAGGACGAGCTGGTTGGCGTCAGGTGGACGCGCCAGCGGGGCCGCTTGGCGAACCAGGCGCGGATCATCGGCGTCTTGTGGGTGGCGTAGTTGTCCATGACCAGGTGCACGTCGAGGTCGGTCGGGACGCTCGCCTCGATCTCGTCGAGGAACTTGCGGAACTCGGCGGCCCGGTGGCGCGGGAAGCACTGGCCGATTACCTTGCCGGTGGCGATGTCGAGCGCGGCGAACAGCGACGTCACCCCATGGCGCTTGTAGTCGTGGCTGCGGCGCGCGGCCTGGCCAGGGCGCAAGGGGAGCAGCGGCTGGGTGCGGTCGAGCGCCTGGATCTGGGACTTCTCGTCAACACACAGCACCAGGGCGTGCTCGGGCGGCGAGACGTAGAGGCCGACCACGTCGCGCACCTTGGCGACGAAGTCGGGGTCGGTGGACAGCTTGAACGTCTCCAGCCGGTGCGGCTGCAGGCCGAAGGCGCGCCAGATGCGCTGCACGCTCGAGATCGACACGCCGCTGGCCTTGGCCATGCCGCGCGAGCTCCAGTGGGTGGCGTTGGGCGGCAGGCTCTCCAGGGTGCGCACGATCACCGCCTCGATCCGCTCGTCGTCGAGGGTCCGCGGCGTACCCGATCGCGGCTCGTCGCGCAGACCGTCGAGCCGATGCTCGGCGAACCGCCGACGCCACTTGCCGACCGTGTTTTCGCTGACGCCCAGCCGGGCGGCTACGTCCTTGTTCTGCTCGCCCCCGGCGCACCCCAGCACGATCCGCGCCCTCATCGCCAGCG
>JBIOEF010000227.1:0-2756 GCA_044445785.1 Caulobacterales bacterium | reverse complement strand
GGCGCTGATCGCCGCCGAGGATTCCGCCCTGGGCGCCGCGCTCTGCGGCCCCAGCGTCCAGGTGGCCGTCGACCAGGCGATCGTGCGCGGCGATGCGCTGCTGGCGGCGAGCGCCGAGGTCGCCTTCCTGCCGCCGATGAGCGGCGGATGATCCGGCTCACCACAGAGCCCTTCGATCCGGGCGCGGAGCTCACCCAGTTCTGCGCGGGCCGCGCGGAGACCGGTGCGGTGGCCAGCTTCGTCGGCATCGCCCGCGGCGAGGGCGGCCAGGCGACGGCGCTGGAGCTGGAGGCCTATCCGGGCTTCACCGAAGCGGAGATCGCCAAGATGGCCGAGGCGGCGACCAAGCGCTTCTCCCTCCAGGACCTTTTGATCATCCACCGTCACGGCCCGATTGCGCCCGGCGAAGCGATCGTCCTGGTGCTGACCGCCTCGGCCCACCGCCGCGAGGCCTTCGAGGCCTGCGATTTCCTGATGGACTACCTGAAGTCCCGCGCCCCGTTCTGGAAGAAGGAACACGGCCCGGCGGGCCCGCGCTGGGTCGAACCGACGGCAAGGGACTTGGACGACATCGGCCGGTGGGACTAAACCGGGTCCACCCAAGTCCAAAGCGAAGCCGAGGCTCCAGCCATGACCACCCTCCTCGCCCCTGGCGGCAAGCTCGACGAGAAGGCCGCCCAGATCCCGGTGCGGATCGCCGTGCTCACCATCTCCGACACCCGCGACGAGGAGAGCGACACCTCCGGCGCGGTCTTGATCGAGCGGCTGATCAGCGCCGGCCACAATCTCGCCGACCGCGCCGTCGTCCGCGACGAGGTGGGCGCGATCCGGGCCAAGGTGAAGGCCTGGACCAAGTCGGGCGAGGTCGACGTCATCCTCACCACCGGCGGCACCGGCATCACCGGGCGCGACGTGACGCCCGAAGCCATCGAGCCCTTGCTGGACAAGCGGATCGAGGGGTTCTCGGTGATCTTCCATCTGGTCAGCTACCAGACCGTCGGGCTCTCCACCCTGCAGTCGCGGGCGCTGGCGGGGCTGATCGACGGCGTCTTCATCTTCTGCATGCCGGGCTCCAACGGCGCGGTGCGCGACGGCTGGGACAAGGTCATCGCCCCACAGCTCGATTCCCGCCACAAGCCCTGCAACATGGTCGAGCTGATGCCGAGGCTGCTGGAGACCTGAGCCCTCAGGCCACAGTCCGCGTCAGGTCTTCCTCGAGCCGGCGCTTGGCGTCGGCTACGCCCTGCGCCCAGCCGCGGTGGTCGTACCACCAGAGCATCGAGAGGCCGCACATCACCCGAAGCGGAGGAAAGAGCGCCTCGAAGGAGTCGAAGAGACTCTTGTCGCCATAGCCTTCCTTGAGCCAGGCGATGGGGAAGCTCTCGCCGTGCAGATAGTCCCATTTGACGAACTCGTTGACCGGCGGTTCCCCCGAGACTTCGCCGAAGTCGATGATCCCGGTCACCTGGCCGTCCTCCACGAGGATATGCTTGGGGAAGAAGTCGTTGTGGGTCAGCGACGTGCGCACCGGCGCGGCGCCCCGCAGGGCGCGGTCGATGAAGGCGAAGAGACGACGCATGGTCGCCGGCGGCCAGCCGATCCGCCCAGCGAGGGCCAGGTAGTCGTCTTCCTGCGCCAGGAAATCCTCCGTCAGCGCCTCGAAAGTCGCGAACGCGCCCCGGCCATCGCCGTCGAGGTAGCCGAGGCCGTGGGTCGGGATGCTGTGGATGCGCGAGAGGAACTCGCCTGCCTGCATCGTCAGCGACCGCAACGTCTCCCTGGGCAACGCCAAACTGTTGGAGAGCAGCGTTCCTGGGAGCGTCTGCTGCACGCAGAGGTCCAGCGGGCCGTCGTCCGATGAGAGATGCCGGATCAGCAGTACGGTCGGGACCGGCACGCCCAGCCTGGCGCATTCGCCGATCGCCCAGCGCTCCTGCTCGAAGTGCTTGGCCGGATCGCGGGAGATGCGCACGATCACCTCCAGCCCGTCGGCGAAGCCGAACGCGTAGACCTCGTTGGCCTCGCCCTCGACGATCCGCCGCCGCGCGCGGACCTCGGCGCGGGTGAGCTCGCGCAGGGCGCCGAGGACTATCTCGTCCGGCGTCTCGAGCCTGGCGTGGACCTCGGCCAGGTGCTGCTGGTAGTCGTCCGACATGGGCGGGCCATATCGCGTCGGCGCGGCCGGACCAAGGGCAGGCCAGTGGCGCGCCCGCGCCCGCTTGGCGTAGAAAGGGCCATGAGCAAGCTCACCCACCTGGACGATCAGGGCCGCGCGCGGATGGTCGATGTTTCCGGCAAGCCCGCCACGGCGCGCGAGGCGGTGGCGTCGGGCCTGGTGCGGATGTCGGCGGAGACCCGGGCGCTGGCGCTTTCCGGCGGCGCCAAGAAGGGCGATGTGCGCGCCGCCGCCGAGATCGCCGGGATCATGGCCGCCAAGCGCACGTCGGAACTCATCCCCCTCTGCCATCCGCTGGCGCTTTCCAAGGTCGAGGTGACCGTCGGGCCGGCGCCCGAAGGGCTGGCGGTGGCGGCGCGGGTGAAGACCACCGGGCCAACCGGCGTGGAGATGGAGGCGCTGACCGCCGTCTCGGTCGCCTGCCTCACGCTCTACGACATGCTCAAGGCCGCCGAGCGCGGCATGACCATCGAGGCCGTGCGCCTGGTCGAGAAGACCGGCGGCGCCTCGGGCGAATGGCGCCGCTGATGCCGCTGGTCTCGGTCGACGAAGCGCGGGCCCTGATGCTGGCGTGGACGGC
>JBIOEF010000226.1:0-2783 GCA_044445785.1 Caulobacterales bacterium | reverse complement strand
GGGTGGGTGGTTCGGGGGGGGGGGGGGCGTTTTTTCTGCCCCCGGTGTGGGGGGGGGGGGGGGCGGGGCGCCAGGCGCGGTGCGGGGGGGGGCCCAAGGCGGCTGCGCGACGCCCGCCCTACAGACGACCTCTCAGCGACGCGGTGAGCAGGGTCAGCTGCTTGCGCCAGACCGAGGGCGTGCGGCCGGTCAGGTCGTGGCGCGCCAGGGTCACGTGCAGCACCGCCGGGAACGCACGCACGCTCAGTTGGCGCGACACCACGCGGGCCTCCGCCAGGGCGGCTTGCAGCGGCGCGGCGATGACCTTCGCGGCCGCCTGGCCAGACCTGGCCAGCAGCGCCAGACCCCAGGCGCGGCCAGCGGCGGCGGTGACCTCGGGCGGGCCGGCGGGATCGAGGATCATGGCGGCAAGCGCGGTGGCCGAGCCCTGCACGGCGTCGGCCCAGCCCACCGCCTGATCGGCGTCCAGCGGCGAGAACTCCAGCGCCTCGATGCGGCCGTCGATCATCGCCTCCAGCGGCCCGCGCGGCAGGCCGTGGCGAGCGACGGCGGCGGCCAGGGCCTGGGCGGTCGGATGCAGGCGGACCGCCTCCCCGGCGAAGATCTGGTCCAGAACCTCGCGCCACCAGGTGAGGCGGATCTCGGCCATCAGGGCGTTGGACGCCGCCCGGCGCGCGCGGCCAAGCTCGTGGTCATAGGCGTAGAGGGCGATGACGTCCGCCCGCGCCGCCGCCTCGCCGATGAAGCGGGTGGCGAGCCAGCGGTCCGGATCGACCTTGGCGATCAGCTGATCGAGGCCGTCCCGGTCACCCGGCAAGTCTATCCGAACAGGGTCTGGTACATCGCCATCGAGGTCAGCATCGGCAGCGACAGCAAGGTGTTGATCCGCGAGAACATGCCTGCCGTGCGCGCGGCCTTGGCCTTGGCGTCGGCGTCGCCCTCGATGATGCCCAGCGCGATCTTCTGGTTCGGCCAGATCACCCCCCAGACGTTGATGAACATGATCAGCGCCAGATAGACGCCGATCCCGAGCAGCATGAACTGCTTCCCCCGGTCTCCGAAGCCGCCGTAGACGCCGAGCGTAAACACCTTGGCGCTATAGCCGGGAACCTGCATGGCGCGCAGGCCGATGACGCCAAGGCCCGCCAGCACCGTGAACAGGGCCGACCAGCGGAACCAGAACAGCGCCTCAGGGGTGATGTACTTCGACAGCGCCGGCCTCAGCTCAGCCGGGATCTCCGGCGTTTTACGCGCGGCGACGAAGTTGAAGTAGTAGAGCAGGCCAATCCACAGGATGCCGAAGAAGACGTGCATCCACCGGAACGTCGCTTGCCAGAACATGAAGTCGAAGCGGCCGTACGCCGACCCGAAGGCGAACACCATGATCAGCGCCAGGATCAGGCTCAGGATCATCGTGTTGCGGAAGTTCTGCAGGAACGCAGCCATGGCAGCCCTCTCTTTTCGTGTTTCCAACCCTAGCAAGGGGTATAGGGCCTTTCGCCGCACCGGAAAAGGTGAACGGGCGTTAAGGTTCCCCTAGATCGCGATCAGGGCGGTGGCGAAGAGGCGGCCTTCCGAGGCCAGCACGTTGTGCAGGCGGGCGGCGGCGTCAGTGGCCATGAATTCCAAGCCAAGTCCGGCGGCGCGCAGGCCCTCGCGCACGGGGCGGGGCGGCAGGCTCTGAGCCGCGCCCGTGCCCAGCAGCACGAACTCCACCGCCCCGCGCCTCAGGGCGATGACCTGGGCGAAGTCGTCCATGGCCAGCTCGTCCATCCGCGCAGGCCGCCAATCGCGCGGTTGGTCGGCGAGGACGATGAGCGAGCCCGGCCGCCAGACGCCGGCCACCCGAAAGCCGCCGCCGCCAAACGAGTCGATGGCGGGCGGCTCGCGCACCGCCGCCCTAGCGGCCCCGGGCGGGCTGCAGCTTGATCGGCGCCGCCTCTTCGTCGTCGCGCCGCACGCCCCAGAGCAGGATCACCGGCAGGGCGACATAGATCGACGAATAGGTGCCGATCAGGATCCCGAACGCCATGGTGGCGGTGAGCGAGAAGAGCGCCGAGGCCGGATTGAACATCGATCCCGAGAGCGCCAGCAGGGCGGTGAGGCCAGTGATGATGGTCCGCGACAGCCGCTCGTTTTCGGAGAGGTTGATCACCTCGCGCAGGGGCGTTGTCTTGTACTTGCGCAGGTTCTCGCGCAGCCGGTCGAAGCTGATCACCTTCTCGTTCATGGAATAGCCGATCACCGTCAGAAGGGCGGCGATGGAGGTCATCGAGACCTCGATGCGGGTGATCGAGAGGAACCCGATGGTGAGCAGGATGTCGTGCGCGAGGGCCAGGATCGCGCCCAGTCCGAACTGCAGCTGGAAGCGGAACCAGATGTAGAGCAGCATCAGGAAGAGCGCGACGCCCAGCGCCTCGATCCCGCCCCAGATCAGCTCGCCCGAGACCTTGGCCCCGACGGTGCTCTCGCCCGAGACGGTCAGGCCCGGGATCTCCTGGGCCAGCTTCTGGGCGACGAAGGCGGCGGCGGCGTCCGGCGCCTGGCCGGCCACCGAGCGGAAGCGGATCGAGGCGCGGGCGCCGCCGCCGACGCCCTGCACCTGGGCGTCGGCCGCGCCCATGGCCGAAAGGTCCTGGCGGATCTGCGCGAGCGGCGCCTGGCCTGGGGTCGAAATCTCCATCGACGAGCCGCCGACGAAGTCGACGCCGAAGTTCACCTGCTGGACGCCGATCGAGACGCCGGCGGCGATCACCGCCAGCAGCGAGAGCACCGCCGCATAG
>JBIOEF010000225.1:0-2878 GCA_044445785.1 Caulobacterales bacterium | reverse complement strand
CCCGTCCGCCGCTGCGCGGCGTCCACTCTCCCCACAAGGGGGAGGGAGGTCAGCGGGGCAGCGGGGTCAGGCGGTTCACGTGGCCCATTTTGCGGCCCGGGCGGGCTTCGCCCTTGCCGTAGAGCCACAGGCGGCTTTCGGGCTCCTGGGCCAGGCGCGGCCAGGCGTCGATCTCTTCGCCCAGGATGTTGGTCATCTCCACGTGGGCGATGGCGGTGGCGGGGCCCAGCGGCCAGCCGGCGATGGCGCGGATGTGCTGCTCGAACTGGTCCACCTCGCAGCCGTCCAGCGTCCAGTGGCCGGAGTTGTGGACCCGCGGGGCGAACTCATTGACCAGCAGCTTGCCGTCGTCGCGCTCGAAAAGCTCGATCCCGATCACGCCCACATAGTCCAGCGCCGCCAGCAGCGTAGCGGCGATCTTCTCGGCCTGGGCGAGGGTCCTGGCCGAGGCCCTGGCCGGGGCGACGGTGCGGCGCAGGATGCCGTCCTCGTGGTAGTTCTCGGCCAGCGGATAGAGGGCGATCTCGCCGTCGCGGCCGCGGGCGGCGATGATCGAAAGCTCGCGGCGGAAGTCGGCAGGGGCCTCGGCGATGGCGGGGGCGGCGCCGACGGCTCTCCAGACGGCCTTGGCGTCCTTGGCGTGCTCGACCCAGGCCTGGCCCTTGCCGTCGTAGCCGCCGCGCCGGGTCTTGATCAGCAGTTCGTGGCCCAGCGTCTCCAGGGCGGCGACGATGTCGGCCGGCCCGTCGATCGGGGCGAAGGCCACGGTGGGCGCGCCGGCTTCGCCCAGAAAGGTCTTCTCGTCCAGCCGGTCCTGGGCGATGGCCAGCGCCCGGCCGGTGGGGGCGACGGCCGCGCCCAGGGTCTCCAGCTCGTGGATCGCCGCGGCCGGGACGTTTTCGAACTCGAAGGTGATCACGTCCGAGACGTCGGCCAGGCGGGCGAGGGCGTCGGCGTCGTCATAGGCGCCTGGGATGAAGTGGGCGGCGACCCGGGCGGCGGGCGCGTCGGTGTCGGGGTCCAGCACGGCCACGTCGAAGCCCAGCCGCGCGGCGGCCAGGCTCAGCATCCGGCCCAGCTGGCCGCCGCCGAGGACGCCGATCACCGCGCCAGGCGGCAGGGGAAAGGGCGAGGAGGCGGCGCTCACCCTTCCACCTCTTCGGATACGGACGCGGTCTGGCGAGCGGCGAAGTCGGACAGCCGCCCCGCCAGCGCCGGGTCGGAGAGGGCGAGGATGCGGGCGGCCAGCAGTCCGGCGTTGCGGGCCCCGGCCTCGCCGATGGCCAGCGTCCCCACCGGCACGCCCGCGGGCATCTGGGCGATGGAAAGCAGCGAATCCAGCCCATCGAGGGCCTTGGATCGGATCGGCACCCCCAGCACCGGCAGGTTGGTCATCGAGGCGGTCATGCCGGGCAGATGCGCCGCGCCGCCGGCGCCGGCGATGATCACCTTGATCCCGGCGCCCTCTGCGCCCCTGGCGAAGTTGACGAGCCGCTCTGGCGTGCGGTGGGCGGAGACGATCTTGGTCTCGTAGGCGACGCCCAGCTCGTCCAGGCTGGCGGCGGCGGCTTGCATGGTTGGCCAGTCCGAGCGGCTGCCCATGATGATCGCCACCGGCGCGCGCTTGTCCATGAGTGGGTGGGGCCCCTGAAAAGGCGCGGAGTATAGGCGCCGGCTTTGCGCCGGCAACCAAGCTCCCGTAAGATTCACGCCAAATCCGCTTCAGGTGATTCTCGCCATGAAGATTTCCGGGGCCTCCAGCGAGCCCTTCTCGGCGATCCGCCGGCGCAGCCTGGCCGAGGCCGGGGCCAGGGCGGTGGCCGCCGCGCCCGCGGTCGACCAGGCGCAGTTCCTGGGCATCTCCGAGACCGAACTGACCCCGGCGGTGAGGGCGGCCATCGCCCTGCTGGCGATCGAGCTCGACGACCTGCGGGCCGAGGTCGCCCGGCTGAAGGCGCGGCTGCTGGACGCCGAGGCCGCCGCGGACAAGGATTCCCTCACCTGCGCCAACAACCGGCGCGCATTCATCCGTGAACTGAAGAGAGTGGCGGCCTTCTCACAGCGGTACGGCGGGCCCGCCAGCCTGATCTATTTCGACCTCGACGGGTTGAAGGCGGTCAACGACCGGTTCGGTCATGCCGCCGGCGACGCCGCGCTGCAGGCGGTGGCGCAGCGTCTGTCAGCGAACGTGCGGGAATCAGACGTAGTCGGACGAATGGGCGGCGACGAGTTCGCGGTGCTGCTGGCGCAAGCCGATTTGGCGACGGCGCGCTCCAAGGCCGAGGCGCTGGCGCGGGTCATCGAGTCCGAGCCGGTCCAGTGCGGCGAATGGATGGCCCCGCTGCACGTCAGCTACGGCGTGCGGCAGGTGGACCCGGCGGTGGACGCCGAGACCCTGGTGGCCGAGGCGGACGCGGCGATGTTCGTGATGAAGCGAACGCGCTCCTCAAGCTGAACGGCGCGTCGTCGCTCTACGGAAGGCTTGGCGCGGGGTGGGCGGCAGCAGCCTTTTCCTGGGCGTCGAGCTGGGCTTTCCGATAGTGCTCGCGGATCGCCGGCTGAGTGGTGAACTCCATCAGGTCGTCCGTCGCCGGATCATATCGCGGCCAAACCCCGCCGCCCGCCTTGCAGATCGGGGCCCCGGTCTTGGCGAAGCTGACCCAGCAGGCGTGCATGAACGCGGCGACGGCGCGGTCTTCATCAACGATCTCGGACGAATAGTTGGGCACGATCATCTGGGTGTCGAAGACATAGGGGTTCTCGGACGTGTGGTTGGCGCCGGGAATCTTCCCGCGTCGGACGACCCGGACATAGGAGAACTCGTAGAGCCAGGCGTTCGCCCTGGCCGACTGCCTGGCGGCCAGCCAGCGGGCCGGGG
>JBIOEF010000224.1:0-2935 GCA_044445785.1 Caulobacterales bacterium | reverse complement strand
GTGGAGGAGCTGGCGCGCTTGGTCTCCTCCCCCGAGAAACGGGGGAGGTGGCGCGGCGCGTCAGCGCCGTGACGGAGGGGGCGCAAGGAAGCCGTGCGTCATCTTCGACTGAAGCTCGCTAGGCTCCCATGCCCAGCGCCTCGGCCACGGCGGGGTGCTTGACCTTGCCAGCCATGATGTTGAGGCCCTCGGCGAAGCCCGGATCGTCGGCCAGGGCGCGGTCGACGCCCCGGCCGGCGAGGGCGGAGATGTAGGGCGTGGTGGCGGCGGCCAGGGCATAGGTGGACGTCAGCGGCGCGGCGCCGGGCATGTTGGCGACGCAATAGTGGACCACGCCATCGACCACGAAGGTGGGATTGGCGTGGTTGGTGGGATGGCTGGTCTCGAAGCAGCCGCCCTGGTCGATGGCCACGTCCACCAGCACCGCGCCCGTGCGCATCCGCTCGACGTCGGCTCTGGTCACCAGCTTGGGCGCCGCGGCGCCTGGGATCAGCACGCAGCCGATCACCAGGTCGGCCGTGGGCAGAAGCTCGGCCACCGCGTCGTGGGTGGAGAAGGCGGTCTTCAGCTGGCCGCCGAACTGGTCGTCCAGCACCTCCAGCCGGGCGGCGGAGATGTCGAACAGGGTGACGTCGGCGCGGTGGCCGATGGCCATCTCGGCGGCGTGCTTGCCGGCGACGCCGCCGCCCAGGATCACGACCTTGGCCGCCGGCACGCCAGGCGCCCCGCCCAGCAGCACGCCGCGGCCGCCGTGGGGCCGCAGCAGGTGGTAGGCGCCGGCGTCCACCGCCATCCGTCCGGCCACCTGGCTCATCGGCGCCAGCAGCGGCAGGCGGCCCCAGCGGTCGCTCACCGTCTCATAGGCGATGGCGGTGCAACCGCTCGCCATCAGGCCGTGCGCCTGCGCCGGATCGGCGGCGAGGTGCAGATAGGTGAAGAGGATGTGGTGCGGCTTCAGCCGCGCGACCTCGACCGGCTGCGGCTCCTTGACCTTGACGATCAACTCGGCCGCCTCGAACACCTCGTCGGCGCCTGGCAGGATGGTCGCACCCACGTCGGCGTAGACCTTGTCGGCCAGGCCAATGCCCGCCGCCGCGCCCGCCTCGAGGAACACCTCGTGGCCCTCCCGCACCAGCCGCTGGACCACCCCTGGCGTCGCGCCGACGCGGAACTCCAGGGTCTTGATCTCTTTGGGAATGCCGATTCTCACCGGATGAGACCTACCAGCGGTCGCGGGGAACGAACAGGCGCCCTGGACGCTTGGGGCCTCGCGCCCCTAGGGTCCGGTCCGCCTCGTCCAGCCGGTTGAGAGAGATGATCCGCCAGCGCCGCACGCGCATCGTCGCCACGCTTGGACCCGCCAGCCGGGCGCCGGAGATGGTGCTCGCCCTGGCGCAGGCCGGGGTCGACGTCTTCCGCCTGAACTTCAGCCATGGCGCGCACGAGGATCACGCCGCCGCCCTGGCCGCCGTGCGCGTCGCCGAACTCGAGATCGGCCGGCCGCTGGCGGCGCTCGCCGACCTGCAAGGGCCGAAGTTCCGCATCGGCAGCTTCGCCAAGGGGCGCATCGAGATCGCGCCCGGCCAGACGCTGGTCCTCGACCAGGACCCCAAGCCTGGCGATCGGCGCCGTGTCGAGCTGCCGCATCCGGAAGTCTTCAAGGTGCTGCGCCCGCAGATGACCCTGCTACTCGACGACGGAAAGGTGCGGCTGCGCGTCGTCAAGGCGGGCGGCGGCAAGGCCGAGGTGGAGGTGATCGCCGGCGAGTCGCTCTCGGACCACAAGGGCCTGTCAGTCCCGGGCGCGATCATCCCGGTGCCGGCGCTGACGCCCAAGGACCAGCTGGACCTGGACTTCGCCATGCGTCTCGGCGTCGACTGGGTGGCGCTCTCCTTCGTCCAGCACGCCGCCGACGTCGCCGAGCTGCGGCGGCTGGTGGGGACCAGAGCCTCGATCCTGGCCAAGATCGAAAAGCCGGCGGCGATCAACGATCTGGAGGCGATCCTTGACGTCAGCGACGGGTTGATGGTCGCGCGCGGCGACCTCGGCGTCGAGCTGGCGCCCGAGGAGGTGCCGGTGATCCAGAAGCAGATCGTCCGCGCCGCCCGCCGCCGCGGCGCGCCGGTGATCATCGCCACCCAGATGCTGGAATCGATGATCTCCAGCCCCGCCCCTACCCGCGCCGAAGCCTCCGACGTCGCCGGCGGGGTCTATGAGGGCGCCGACGCGCTGATGCTGTCGGCCGAGTCCGCCGCCGGCGCTTACCCAAGGGAAGCGGTGGCGATGATGGACGCGATCATCCGCCGGGTGGAGGCCGATCCCAACTGGCCGCAACTGATGAGCGCCGAGCATGGGCCGGACGCGGACGAGGACGTGGACGCCCTGATCATCGCCGCCACCCGCGCCGCCGAGGCGCGCTCGACCGCCTGTCTGGTGGTCTACACCACCACCGGCGTCACCGCCCGCCGGGTGGCGCGCGAGCGGCCGATCCTGCCGGTGCTGGCGCTGGCGCCCGACGCAGCGGTGGCGCGGCGGCTGGGGCTGGTCTGGGGCCTGGAACCTAGGGTCTCGACCCAGCCGCGCGGGATCGGCGCCATGACCGACGACGCGGCCCACCTGGCCGCGGACCTGGGCCTGGCCGGCGCCGGCGAGCGGGTGCTGATCATCGCCGGCCCGCCCATGGGCGCCCCCGGCGCCGCCAACCTGCTGCGCATCACCCATGCGCCGCGGGTCAAGGGGCCTTAAGCCGTCAGGCGCAGAGTTCCTGCGCGGGTTCGCGCTCGCACTTGCCGAAGGCGAACCGCTCGATGAACGACCACAGCTCGCCGAACTCCTGCGACGCGGCGGCCAGGGGTTCGGTCTCCTCGGCCGAGCAGCCGGTTTCCAGCGCCGACTGGTAGGCGGCGCGCGCGCGCAGGATCGCCGGGGCCACCGG
>JBIOEF010000223.1:0-2941 GCA_044445785.1 Caulobacterales bacterium | reverse complement strand
GCCCTGAGACGCTCGAAGAGCGGCCAGACGGTGTCGGCCTGGAAGCGATCGAAGCGCGCCGGGTTGAGCTCGGCCAGGGGGACGGCCCGCACGTCGGCGTCCGCTGCGGCCCCAGGCTTCACGGCGATATTCATGGCGTCTCTCGTCCCCGACGATAAAGCCGTGAGCTTCCCCGCCATAGCCACCGCCGTCAATGACCGCCCGCCGCGCAAGCGGCGCCTCAGTCTTTCACCGCCAAGGACGCAAAGGACGCCAAGGAGATCGCGCCTGGCTCGGACGTTGCGAATCCTTCGGCGCCTTCGCGCCCTTCGCGTCCTTCGCGGTTAAATCAGGACGCGCCGCCCGACTCGACGTTGGCGGGCTGGCGGGGTTAGCTCAGGCGTGAAGGATTTGGAGGTTCTGCAATGGGAACCGGGCTCTTCGGCGATCTGGTCGTGATCGATTGCGCGAGCTACGTGGCTGGCCCCGCCGCGGCGACGATCATGTCGGACTTCGGCGCCAGGGTGATCAAGATCGAGCCGCCAGGCGAGGGCGACAGCTACCGCACCCTGATCAAGTACCGGGGGGCCGAGGACGTGATCGACTACTTCTGGGCGCTGGATTCCCGCAACAAGGAAAGCGTGGCGATCGACCTGAAGGACCCGGAGGCGCGGGCCTTCCTCGACACGCTGATCGGCAAGGCCGACGTCTTCCTCACCAACTATCCGTTCCCGGTGCGCGAGCGGCTGCGGCTGCGCGCCGAGGATGTGAGGCCGCTGAACAAGCGGCTTATCTACGCCTCGCTGACGCCGTACGGGGAGCACGGGCCGCAGCGCGACCGCACCGCCTTCGACGCCACCGCCTGGTGGGCGAGGTCGGGCCTGATGGACATGGTCCGCGCCACCGGCGACACCGAGATCGCCTACTCGGTGCCCGGCATGGGCGACCATCCGACCTCGATGGCGATGTATGCGGCGATCATGACCGCGCTCTATCGCCGGCAGATCACCGGCGAAGGCGCCGAGGTCAACACCTCGCTGCTCGCCAATGGCCTCTGGGCCAACGGCTGCCAGGTGCAGGCGGCGCTGTGCGACCTTGAGCTTCTGCCCCGCGGCGAACGCGGCCAGCGCAATCCCATGGTGGATTACTACGAGACCGCCGACGGCCGCGCGTTCATCCTGGCGATGGTCAACGCCCCGCGCGAGTGGCCGGCGTTGGCGAACGCGATCGGGCGGCCCGAATGGCTGGACGACCCGGTGTTCGCCACGCCGCTGTCGCGGTTCGAGAACGCCGACCTCCTGGCTACGCTTCTGGGCGAGATCTTCGCCGCGGAGACCTGGGACCACTGGGACGCGCGACTCGCGCCGACCGGCGTCACCTACGGCCTGGTCGGCCGCATATCCGACCACGCCGACGACCCGCAACTGGAAGCCAACCAGCTGCTGCCGGAGTTCGTCGACGGCCTTGGCCTGAAGACCCTGGACAGTCCGTTCCAGATCTCGGGCGAGACCAAGACCCCGCCCAGGATGGCGCCCAACGTCGGCCAGCACACCCGCCAGATCCTGGAAGAGTTCGGCGCTCCCGCCGCCGTCGCTAACCGATGAGCGGCCCCGCAGACTCCCCGACCGGCTATCCCCTGGCGGGACTGAAGGTGCTGGACTTCTCGCGCGTGCTCTCCGGGCCGTTCGCCGGCCGCATGCTCAGCGATCTCGGCGCCGACGTCGTGAAAATCGAGCCGCCGGAGGGCGACATCACCCGCCAGTGGGGGCGCGTGATCGCCGGCGTGCCCGGCTACTATCACCAGCAGAACGCCGGCAAGCGCAACATCTCGATCGACCTGCGCGCCGCCGGCGCGCGGGAGCTGGCGTTCGACCTGGTCAGGCGCGCCGACGTGCTGATCGAGAACTATCGGCCGGACGTCATGGGCCGCCTTGGCCTGGACTACGAGACGCTCCGAGGCGTCAATCCCCGGCTCGTCATGCTGTCGATCTCCGGCTTCGGCGCGGGTGGGCCGGAGTCGCGTCGCGCGGCCTACGCGCCGATCGTCCATGCGGAGACCGGGTTGATCGAACGCGCGCAGCGGCGGGCGGGCGGCGGGCGGGGCGATCTGCCGCTGTCGGTCGCCGACACCAATGCCTCGCTGCATGGCCTGGTCGGGTTGCTGGCGGCCCTGATCATGCGCGAGCGCACCGGCGTCGGCGAGCACATCGACATCGCCATGGTCGACGCCACGGTAGCCACCGACGACCAGCTACAGTACGACCTGGAAGGCTCCGGCGCTACCGGTCCGCTCCCCAACGACACCTGGGACACCGGCGCCGGCCCTATCCTGGTTTCAGCCGATTTCCGCTACCTCTGGCGCCAGCTCACCGCCAAGGTCGGCGTGCCGGAACCCGACACCCGCGATGTCGACCTGCCCACCAAGATCGCGCTGCGGCGCGAGGCGGTGGGCCGCTTCATGAGCGCCTTGTCGACCTGGGCGGAGGTGGAGACCGCGTTCACCCGCATGAACATCGCCTGGGGCGAGGTGCGGCGCGGCGCAGCGCTGCGGGACCAGCCGACCCTGCGCCACCGCGGCGCGATCATCGACGTCGACGACCGCGGCGGCGGCGTTCGCCCCACCGCGCAGTCGCCTTACCGGTTCGCCCAGGCCAAGAGCGGCGTCAGGGGCCCGGCGCCGCACCGGGGCGAACACAACGCCGACGTGCTGAACGAATGGCTCGGTATGGCCCCGGCGGCGGTGGCCGGCCTCGAAGCGGCCGGCGTGCTCAGCCGCGATCGCGAGACGCTGGGCGAATAGAACGGATTCAGGGGAGCTTAGCGCAGCCTCCCCTTCCCCTGCGGGGAAGAGTTGGGGTGGGGGTGCGCGCTGGATGTCGGCCGGCGAGGCTGCGAGGCGCTAGATCGGCGGGAGTCGCGCTGACACCCCCACCCCTATCCCCTCCCGCAAGGGGAACTATAT
>JBIOEF010000222.1:0-2944 GCA_044445785.1 Caulobacterales bacterium | reverse complement strand
CGCCCACGCCTTCGATCCGGCGCTGCTCAACCTCGCCTTCGTGTTCCTGATGCTGGGCTACGGCACCAAGGTGGGGCTGGCGCCCCTGCACGCCTGGCTCCCGGACGCCCATGCCGAGGGCCCGACACCGATCTCGGCGGTGCTGTCGGGCCTGCTGCTCAACGTCGCCCTCTACGCCGTGCTGCGGTTCAAGATGCTGCTGGCGGCCAATCCCGGCGCGGTCGCACCCGGTCCCCTGATGATCGCCATGGGGCTGGTCTCGCTGATCTTCGCCGGCTTCATGCTCTACCGTCGGCGGGACATCAAACGGCTCTTCGCCTATTCCTCAATCGAGCATATGGGCATCATCGCCTTCGCCTTTGGCATGGGTGGCCCGCTGGCCAACTTCGCCGGCCTGCTGCACATGACCATGCACAGCCTCACCAAGTCGGCGATCTTCTTCAGCGTCGGCCACATCGCTCAGGTGAAGGGCACCCAGAGCATCGCCGACATCCGGGGCCTTACCGTGACTCACCCGGTGCTCGGCTGGACCCTGGTGGCGGGCGTGTTCGCCATCTCCGGCTTGCCGCCGTTCGGCATCTTCACCTCGGAATTCCTCGTGGTGAGCTCCACCTTCGCCCGCCAGCCATTGCTCGCCTTGCCGCTGGTGTTTGGCCTCCTCGTCGCCTTTGGCGCCCTACTGATGAAGGTCCAGGGCCTGGCGTTCGGGGAGCCGAGTCCAGGCGTGGCGCCGACAAGAGCCTCGTACCTTCCGATGTTCGGCCACCTGGCCTTGGTCCTGGCTGCGGGCGTGTTCTTTCCGCCGTTGATCACGCAGTGGTTCCAGCACGTGGCGAGGCTGCTGGGATGACCTGGGTGTTCCGCACTGTCGACGCCAACGCCTGGCGAGAGGCGATCGAGGAGCTCGCCGCCGCGCGCTGCACGCTGCTCGGACTCTGGGGCGGGGCGGACGGTGTTCGCATGGCCGTGCATGGAGAGGACGCAGGGACGGTCCTCGCCCTGCCCTGCCCGACCGGCGCCTTTCCCTCGGTGGGCGCTCGCCACGCCCCGGCGATCCGACTGGAGCGGGCGCTGGCCGATCTGTGCGGCCTCCGGCCCGAGGGCGCGCTCGACACGCGGCCCTGGCTCGACCACGGTCGCTGGGCGGTTCGCCATCCCCTGGGCGCGGCTGGCCCAAGCAGCGGCCCCTCGCCCTACGCCTTCCTGCCTGCCGAAGGCGAGGGCCTGCACCAGATCCCGGTCGGTCCGGTCCACGCCGGGATCATCGAGCCTGGCCACTTCCGCTTCACCGCCGCCGGCGAGACGGTCGTGCGGCTGGAGGCGCGGCTGGGCTATGCCCATCGCGGCCTCGAGGGCCTGTCGATCGGGGCCGACCTGGAGCGGGGCGCCCGGCTTGCCGGCAGGGCCTGCGGCGACTCGACCGTGGCCTACGCGATCGCCTTCGCCCGCGCCGCCGAGGCGGCGCTCGGCGCCGAGGCGCCGGCGCGGGCCCATTGGCTGCGCGCGCTGATGGCCGAGCTGGAGCGTCTGGCCAACCATCTCGGCGACATCGGCGCGATCTGCAACGACGCGGCCTTCGCGCTCATGCACGCCCATTGCAGCGTGCTGCGCGAACAGGTTCTGCGCGCCGCGGACGGCGCCTTCGGCCACCGGCTAATGATGGACCAGGTCATCCCCGGGGGCGTCGCTTCGGACCTGACCGCCGATGGAGCGCAGAAGATTCGGGTCCTCGCCGGGACCATCCGCCAACGCTTCGAACTGCTGGTTGATCTCTACGACGACACCGCATCGTTGCAGGATCGCACTGTGGGGACCGGTCGATTGCCACCGGAATTGGCCGCGCGTTTCGGCGCCGGTGGTTACGTCGGCCGCGCCTGCGGACGTAGCTTCGATGCGCGCAAAGCATTCCCCTATCCGCCCTACGGCTCGCTTGCGTTCGAGGTTCCGGTCCGCGACGAGGGCGATGTGAACGCGCGGGTCTGGGTCCGCATCGAGGAGGTGCGCCAGAGCCTCGCGCTCGTCGAGCAGATCCTGGCGCGCATGCCGGACGGACCGATCCGCGCCACCGCCCCCGCCGGCTCGGGCGAGGGCGCCGCGATGGTCGAAGGCTTTCGCGGCGACGTCTTCGTCTGGCTGAAGCTGGAAGCCGGAAAGCTCGCCGGCGTGTGCCTGCGCGACCCGTCCTGGTTCCAGTGGCCGCTGCTGGAGGCGGCCATCGAGGGCAACATCGTCGCCGACTTCCCGCTCTGCAACAAATCCTTCAACTGCGCCTACGCGGGGGTCGACCTCTGATGAGCATGCCGCGGCTCCTGGCGGAGGGGATCTTCAAGCGCGCGCTCACCGAGCCTGCGCCGCAGGGCGTCGGCCTAGCCGAGCTGGGCCCGGCGTTCGAGCAGGCCGCCCGCCGGCGGCTCGGCCGCAGCCTGTCGATCCGCCAGGTGGACGCCGGTTCCTGCAACGCCTGCGAGCTGGAGATCCACGCCCTCGCCAACGCCTACTACGACCTCGAGCGATTTGGCCTCAGGTTCGTCGCCTCGCCGCGCCACGCCGACGTGCTGATGGTCACCGGCCCGGTCACGCTGAACATGCGCGAGGCGCTGGAGCGCACCTTTGCCGCCACGCCGGCGCCGAAGTGGGTGGTGGCGGTCGGCGGCTGCGCGATCGACGGCGGTCTCTTTGCCGGGAGCTACGCCAGCGCGGACGGCGTGGGGTCGGTGTTGCCGGTCGACGTGCGCATCCCCGGCTGCCCGCCCTCGCCCACCGCGCTGCTGCAGGGACTGCTGGCGCTGCTGAACGCAGACCAGGTCCGGCGCTGACGCACGGCCCTTGCAGTTTTTCTGTTTGGCGATGCTTCACGCCGTACCGCTAACGACCCGTAGACTACGGTCCCCTGCCCGACACCCGGCGCGTTTCGCCGTGCGCCGGGACCAGCTTTTCCAACGAT
>JBIOEF010000221.1:0-2966 GCA_044445785.1 Caulobacterales bacterium | reverse complement strand
CCCGGCGAAGGCCGCCACCAGCACGAAGAGCGTCGAGCGCGGCAGGTGGAAGTTGGTGATCAGGCCCAGAGCCGTGCGGAAGCGATAGCCGGGGGTGATGAAGATCGCGGTCTCGCCGGCGAAGGGGCCGATGGTCCCCTCGGCGTCGGCCGCGCTTTCCAGCAGGCGCAGCGCCGTGGTGCCGACGCAGACGATCCGCCCGCCCGCCGCGCGTACGCCATTCAGCGCCGCTGCGCTCTCCGCCGAGACCTCGCCGAACTCGGCGTGCATGCGGTGCTGCGCGACGTCCTCGGTCTTCACCGGCAGGAAGGTGCCGGCGCCCACGTGCAGGGTGACGAAGTGCTCGCTGACACCCCTCGCCTTCAGCGCCTCCAGGAGCTCAGGGGTGAAGTGCAGGCCGGCGGTCGGCGCGGCCACTGAACCGTCCTCCCGGGCGTAGACGGTCTGGTAGTCGGTGCGGTCCTGCTCATCCTCGGCCCGTAGCGCGGCGATGTAGGGCGGCAGCGGCATCGCCCCGCGCTCGGCGATGGAAAGGTCGAGATCCGGGCCGGCGAGGTCGAAGGCCAGCGTCACCTCCCCGCCCTCGCCCTTCTCGGCGAGCGTGGCGTTGAGCTCGCCCAGGAAGCAGGCTCGGTCGGTCGCTTCGCCAAAGACGATCCGGTCGCCCGCCTTCAGCCGCCGGCCCGGCGTGGCGAAGGCGGACCAGCGCGAGGGCGAGAGGCGCCGATGCAGGGTCGCCTCCACGGCCACCGGCTCAGCGCCTTCGTCGCGATGGCGCACGCCCTTCAGCCGCGCCGGGATCACCCGGGTGTCGTTGAAGACGATGGCGTCGCCGGCCGAGAGCAGCTGTGGCAGGTCGCGCACGCGCCGATTGTCAAGGGCGCCGTCGGCGCCTACCACCAGCAGGCGGGCGGCGTCCCTGGGGCTCGCGGGCCTCAGCGCGATGCGGCCCTTGGGCAGATCGAAGTCAAAATCGGCCAGGCGCATGGCTTTCGCTTGGCGGTCCGGGCGCGGCTCGTCAAGGCGCGCGCGGCCCGTGCTATGGCCAGCACGATGCGGCTGATTCTCGCCATGGCCATCGAGACCGCCCGGGCCGGCAGCCTGACGGCGGCGCTGATCTGCGCGGCGGCCGCGCTCCTGGCGCTGGGCGGGGCGGTGAGCGGGCGCCTGGACGTGCTGGCCCATTTCGCGCCGGTCTGGCTGGCCGGCGGCTTGGTGGCGATCGCGGCGCACGTCCTCCTGCGCCCGGCGCCGACCCCGGCGCTGCTGATCGCCGGCCTCGTCGCGGTCGCCGCCTCGCTGGTGCTGATCGGACCCGAAGCCATCGCCGCCCTCGCTCAGACGCGCGTTTCGCCAGGTCCTGGCGCGGTCAAGATCGTCCAGTTCAATCTCTGGGAGCGCAACGACGACCCCAAGGCCACGGCCGACTGGATCCTCAGCGAAAACCCCGACGTCATCGCCCTGGAGGAGGCGGATGACGCCCCGTCCTCGATCCTTCAGTCGCTGGCGAAGGCCTATCCGTACCGCACGACCTGCGATAGCGCCCCGCACTGCTCGACAGTGGTGCTGGCCAAGGCGGCGCCGAGCGCGATCGGGGGCCTGGATGTGGCGGCCGGCGGCGGCCTGCGGATCCCCGCCGTCTGGGCCAGGTTCGGCGAAGGCGAGAGCGCCTACACCGTGGTCGCCGCCCACTACGCCTGGCCGATCCCGCCCGCCTATCAGGCGGCTCAGCGCGAGCGGCTGGCCGCGCTCCTGGACACGATGCCCAAGGAGAGCGTGATCCTGGCCGGCGACTTCAACCTGACCCCCTGGTCATTCGCCCTGCGACGTCAGGACCGGCGCTTTGGACTGGAGCGCCGCAGCCGGGCGATCTTCACCTGGCCGGCGGCGCACTTCACCCGCCTGGCCCTCCCCGCGCCGTTCCCGTTCCTGGCCATCGACCAGATCTACGCCGGGCGGGCCTGGGATACCGTCAGCGTCAAGCGCGGCCCCAAGCTCGGCTCCGACCACTATCCGCTGGTGGCGGTGTTGCGGCGACTGGGCTGAGGCGGCGGCGCGTCCTTCGAGACGCCCGCGATGCGGGCTCCTCAGGATGACGAGGGTCGTTGGACCGCCGCCTCCTTAGTCATGGTGAGGAGCGACCGAAGGGCGCGTCTCGAACCACTCAGGGTCTCTAGTCCGCGCCGACCTTCATCGAGACGATCTTGCCGGGTTGGCGCGGCGGCTCGCCCTTGGGGAGGGCGTCGACGTTTTCCATGCCCTCGGTGACCTCGCCCCAGACCGTGTACTGGCCGTCGAGGAAGGTGGCGTCGTCGAAGCAGATGAAGAACTGGCTGTTGGCCGAGTGGGGGTTGGAGGTGCGCGCCATCGAACAGACGCCGCGCAGGTGCTTGGTCGGCGAGAACTCGGCCTGCAGGTTCGGCTTGCTGGAGCCGCCGCCGCCGGTCCCCGTGGGATCGCCGCCCTGGGCCATGAATCCGTCGATCACGCGGTGGAACAGCACCCCGTCGTAGAAGCCCTCGCCCGCGAGTTCCTTGATCCGCGCGACGTGGCCGGGCGCGAGGTCCGGGCGCAGGCGGATGGTCACCGGCCCGGTCTCCAGGGTCATGGTCAGGGTGTTCTCAGGATCGGACATGGAGCGCTCGCGCAATGGGAGAAAGCGGTCTTCTAGACCAGCCTGCGGGACCGTGTCTGCCCGCAATCGCCGGCCCCGCGTTGTCAGGGCGACTAACCCGGCATAATGCGGTGGCGCAGCGGGCGGTTATCGCGCCGCCCCAGCTTGAACGCCCCGAGCAGGGGCCGGGAGGTGGTCCGGTGAAGCAAGCACAATCCCCCAACTCGCCCGCGCGGCCCCTGAAAGCGGCGCTGGTCGCCGCCGCCAGCCTGATCCTGGCGCTGTCCACGACGGGCCTCGCGCGCGGCGGCCACGGCGGCGGAGGCGGTCACCATGCCGGACACGCGGGGGG
>JBIOEF010000220.1:0-2982 GCA_044445785.1 Caulobacterales bacterium | reverse complement strand
GCAGGCGCCGCACTGGCCGTGGTCGCAGCCCTTCTTGGTCCCGGTCAGGCCCAGGTGCTCGCGCAGCAGGTCGAGCAGCGTCGTGCGCAGATCGACTTCGACCTGCCGGCGCGCGCCATTGACGGTGAGTTCGAATTTGGCCCGCGTCACCTCGCGGACGGGCATGTCCATCTATCGTCCCTCAAAATCGCTCGAATGAAATATCGTCGTTTCTTACACCCTGACGCCTTGTGCGCCAGACGGCCAACCAACGCCCCAGCCAAGCGCGCGCTTGTTCCTCCCACCCTTCCCTGCGAACTTAGGTTGTCCGGCGGGGATTGGGAGTGCGGCGGTGGCGGAATGGCGAAATTGGTCGGGCAGCGTCGCCTGTCAGCCGACGGCCATCGCCGCGCCGAAGACCGAGGCGGAGCTCGCCGCCCTGGTGGCCAAGGCCGCCAAGGTGCGCGTCGCCGGGACCGGCCACTCGTTCATGCCCCTCTGCGCCACCGACGGCCTGCTGCTCTCGCTCGCCGCGATGGAGGGCGAGCTGGAGATCGCCGAGGACCGCACGAGCGTCTGGACCCCGGCCGGCTGGCCGATCGGGCGGCTCACCGAGGCGCTCTGGGCCAAGGGCCTTTCGCTGATCAATCAGGGCGACATCGACAAGCAGGCCATCGCCGGCGCGGTCTCCACCGCCACCCATGGCACCGGCCGCACCCTGGGCTCGCTCGCCGCCGCCGCCATGGGTTTCCGGCTGATGCTGGCGGACGGCAGCGTCGTTACGTGCGACCGCGAGCGCGAACCCGAGCTCTTCGAGGCGGCGCGGGTGTCGCTGGGCATGCTGGGCGTGGTTATCGCCATCCGCTTGAAGGTGCTGCCGGCCTATCACCTGAAGGAGACCATGATCCGCCGGCCGCTGGCCGAGGTGTTGGCCCATTGGGACCAGCTGGCGGACGCCCATCGGCACGTGGAGTTCTTCCAGTTCCCCTACTCCGAGCACGTCACCTTGAAGACTCTGGACGTGACGGCTGACGGCGCCTCGCCCGAACCTGGCGAATTCGAGGACGAAGTCTTGCAGGCCGTCTGCGATCTCGTCGCCGTCTGGCCGCGCACCGCGCCAACCCTGCAGCGCATGCTGACCCGCGCCATCCGCCCCTCCGGGCGCTCTGGACCCGCCGGCCGGATCTTCCCCTCCGAGCGAAACGTCAGGTTCGAGGAGATGGAGTACGAGATCCCCGCCGAGAACGGCGCCGCAGCGCTGAAGGCCGCGACGACCCTGGTGCGGGGCAAGCGCTGGCCGATCATCTTCCCTTTCGAGTTCCGCACGGTGGCCGCCGACGACATTTGGCTGAGCCCCATGAACGGCCGGGCCTGCGTCTCGATCAGCTTCCACCAGTACGCCAGGATGGACTGGCGGGAGGCGTTCGCCGGGGTCGAGAAGGTGTTCCAGGACGCGGGCGGGCGCCCCCACTGGGCCAAGCGCCACACCCTGACCAGCGCCGACGTGCTGCGCCTCTATCCGGACGCGATGAAGTTCGCCGCGGTGCGCAAGCGCGTCGATCCTGGCGCCAAGTTCCTCAATGGCCACCTGGCGGAGCTGTTCGCGTTCTCACTCTGACCCGACCCAAACCGCGCTCATCCCCGCAGCAGCGGGACGACGCAGGAAGCCCATGATTCACCACCAAGGCACGAAGGACACGAAGGGCGCGCCGATGGCGCGCCGGCTATTCCCAGGCGCCGCACTCGATGGTTGGCCGCGCGCGAAGCGCGCCTTGGTGTCCTTCGTGCCTTCGTGGTTCAATCTTACACGGCCAGACCGGTCGGCGCCGAGGATGACCCCATGCACGCTGAAACCCTCCACGCACACCTGATCGGCCGGCAAGGCTCGCGGCGATCGTTGAACACGCCGGCGCTGGTGCTGGATGTCGAGGCCCTGGATCGCAACATCGGCGCGATGGCGGGCTTCGCCGCGGCCAACGGCCTAAAGCTGCGGCCGCACGCCAAGACCCACAAGAGCGTCGACATCGCGCGCCGCCAGATCGCCGCCGGGGCGCTCGGCGTCTGCTGCGCCAAGCTGGGCGAGGCCGAGGCCCTGGCCGAGGGCGGGATCGAGGGCCTCTTGATCACCTCGCCGGTGGTGGGCGAAGCGGCGACGCAGCGCCTGGTCGCGCTGGCGGCCAGGAGCCCCGGCCTGATGGCCTCGCAGGACCACCCGGACGCGGTGGCGGCGATCGGCGCGGCGGCCAAGGCGGCGGGGCAGCGGGTGACCCTGCTGGTCGACCTGGACCCGGGCCTCAGACGCACCGGCGTGGCCACCGCCGAGGACGCGGTGGCGCTGGCCCGGCAGATCGCCGGCCACGAGGCGCTGACCTTCGGCGGCCTCCAGTTCTACTGCGGCGCCGAGCAGCACATCGAGGCCTACGCCGATCGGCGCGAAGCCATCGTCCAGAAAACCGAGAAACTGCTGGCGACCATCGAGGGCCTGAAGGCCGCGGGCCTGGCGCCGCCGATCGTCACCGGCGGCGGCACCGGCACCCACGCCATCGACGCGGAGCTGGGCGTCTTCACCGAGCTGCAGGTGGGCTCCTACATCTTCATGGACCGCCAGTACGGGGACTGCGCCCTGCGCGAGGGCGAGAGCCAGCCTTTCGAGACCGCGCTGATGATCGACGCGCGGGTGATCAGCGCCAACCACCCGACCATGGTCACCATCGACGCGGGCCTCAAAGCCTTCGCCACCGAGGCCGGCTCGCCGCCGATCCTCAGCGGCGCGGCGGAGGGCAGCGCCTATCACTTCATGGGCGACGAGCACGGCGCTATCGTCCCGCCGCGCGGGACGCCGCCGCCCAAGCTCGGCGAGCGCCTGACCTTGGCCGCGCCGCACTGCGATCCGACGGTCAACCTCTACGAGGCCTACCACGTGGTCCGCGGCGAGACGCTGGAGGCCATCTGGCCGGTGACTGCCCGCGGGCGGTCGGCCTGAATCCTCCCTCCCCTTTAGGG
>JBIOEF010000219.1:0-2997 GCA_044445785.1 Caulobacterales bacterium | reverse complement strand
TGGCAGCAGCGCCACCCCCACCGCCACCCCCACCAGGCCCTGGGGCAACTGGTAGAGCCGGTCGCAGACCGCCAGCCAGGACCGCGCGCCGTTCACGTGGCTGACCAGGATGCCGGAGACGAAGATGTTGATCTGGGTGGCGCTGGCGGCGATGGCGCCGGGCACCGCCAGCAGGATCAGCTTGCGGATCTCCGGCGTCAGCCTGGGAAAGCGGAAGCCGACATGCGCCCCCGCGCGCCGCACGCCCCACCAGAGCAGGCCCGCCTGCGAGACGCCGGCCACGATCACGCCGGCGGAGGCGAAGTAGGCGGCCTGGGTCGGCGACTTCGAGGGCAGCACCGCCAGCAGCGTCCAGATGTTCAAGAGGATCGGCGCGGCCGAGGAGAGGATGAACCGGTTGCGCGCGTTCAGAACCCCCGAGAGGTGCGCATAGATCGCCATGCACGGCAGGTACGGCATGGTGATCATCGTCAGCACCACGGCCAGCTGCACCTTGCCCGGGACGTTCGCGAACCCCGGCGCGATCAGGTAGCGCATCAGCCAGGGCATGGTCAGTTCCGCGGCGACGGTGATCGCCAGCGTCGCCGCCGCCAGGGTCGCCATGGCGTCGGCGGCCAGCACGTCGGCCACGGCTTCGCCGTCCTGCTCCAGCGAGCGGGCGTAGGTGGGCACGAAGGCCGAGGCGAACGCGCCCTCGGCGAAGATCCGGCGGAAGAGGTTGGGGTACGAGAAGGCGGCGTTGTAGGCGTCCGCGGCGATGGTGGCGCTGGCCCCCATGAAGTAGGTCAGGGCCAGGTCGCGCACGAAGCCCATCACCCGGCTGACCAGGGTGAAGGACGAGATCAGCATCGACGATCGGATCATCCCGCCGGTCCGCGATGGCGCGCTCACCTTGACGTCGGGGGTCGATTCGCTGGCGGTCACGGGCGGCTTGTCGGGTGCGTCTGTGGCTGGGTCAAGGCGCGGATCGTGGCTCGGCTTCAACGCGCCGCGGAGGCTCTGGCGCGCTGCAGGCGGGGGCTGGCGGAGGCCGCCTCGGCGTCCTCCAGCGCTTCCAGCAGCCGCGCGCGCACCGCCGCCGCCCGTCTGGGTTCGGTGAGCTTGCCCTGGCGGGTCACCACATAGAAGGCGTCCACGGCGCGTTCGCCATAGTTGTCGATGTGCGCCGACTGGATGGAAAGCTCGGCTTCGGCCAGGGTGCGCGCCAGCGCCGCCAGGAGGCCCGGCCGGTCGCGCCCGGAAGCCTCGATCACCGTCGCTGCGGCGGAGGCGTCGTTGTCGATCACCACCGAGGGGGCGATGGTGAAGGCGGCTGTGCGGCCAAGGTCGGAGATCTTGCGCGGCTCGATCGCGGTCGGCTGGCCGCGGCCGGCGGCCTGCAGCGCCTCCACCAGCCGCGCCAGCGAGCGCTGGCTCTCGTGGCCGAAGGGATTGCCGGCGATGTCCTGCACATAGAAGACGTCCAGCGCCTCGCCTCGCGCGGAGGTGAAGATGCGCGCGCCGACCACATTGCCGCCCAGGCTGGAGATCGCCAGCGCCAGGTCGGCAAAGAGACCCTCGCGGTCGCGGGCGGCGACGATCACCTCGGCGGCGTTGCGCTCTGACCGGATCTTGGCCTCCGCCGCCGCGCCGCCCTCGACCTCGGCCTCGCGCCAGAGGTGGAGGTGGGCGGCCTGTTCGGCGGGCGAGAAGGCGGCGAAATAGGCGTCCTCCATGGCCGTCGCCCAGGCGCGGGCGGTGGGGTCGGCGGCCACCATCGCCGTCCTGCAGTCGTAGGCGATGGCCTCCAGGCGCCGGCGCGCCACGCCTGCCGCGTCCGACATGCGCCCGCCGCGGAACACCGTCTCGGTGGCGCCGTAGAGCTCGCGCATCAGCTGGCCCTTCCAGCCGTTCCAGACGCCCGGTCCCACCGCGCGGATATCGGCCACGGTGAGCACCAGCAAGAGGCGCAGGCGTTCGGGGTTCTCCACCACGGCGGCGAAGGCGGCGACGGTGGCCGGGTCGGTGACGTCGCGCTTCTGGGCGAAGTCGCTCATCACCAGGTGATGTTCCACCAGCCAGGCGACCATCTCGATCTTCAAGCGCTCAAGGCCCAGGCGTTCGCACGCCTGGCGGGCGGCGCGGGCGCCGGCCTTCTCCTGGCCGCCGACCCCGCCCTTGCCGGTGTCGTGCAGCAGCATGGCCAGGAACAGCGCCTCGCGGTCCTCGATCAGCGGCATGATCGAGGTCGACAGCGGATGGTCCTCGGCGAAGCGGCCGGCGGCGATGTCGGCGATCACCCCAACGGCCCGCAGCGTGTGCTCGTCGACCGTGTAGGAGTGGTACATGTTGAACTGCATCTGGGCGACGATGCGGCCGAACTCGGGAATGAAGCGGCCAAGCACGCCGGCCTCGTTCATCAGCTCCAGCGTGCGCCGGGGATCGCGGCCGCGCGCCAGGATGTCGAGAAACACCTTGGCCGCCACAGGGTCGCGCCGGGTCTTCGAGGTGATCAGGTGCAGGGTGCGGGTCACCGCGGTGAAGGCGCTGGGGTGCAGGTCGAGGTTGCGCTGATCGGCGATCCGGAAGAGGCGCAGCAGGTTGATCGGATCGGCCTCGAAGGTCTCCGGGCCGTCGACGGTGAGCCGCCGGCCTTCCAGGTGGAAGCCTGGCTCGTCCAGGGCTTTGCGCTTGGGCCCGCCGCTCGGCAGGAACCGCGAAAGGCCCCGCGGCGCCGACTTCAGGTGATCGGCCTCCAGCATGGCGGTGAAGGCCCGGGTCAGGGTGCCGACCTCCTTGGCGATCAGGAAGTAGCGGCGCATGAACCGCTCCACACCCGGCGTGGGGTCGGCGCCCGGCCGGCCGCGGTCGGCGTAGCCCATGCGGCGGGCGACCTCGGGCTGCAGGTCGAAGGTCAGCCGCTCCTCCGGCCGGCGGGTGGCGATGTGCTGGTGCGCGCCCCCCGCCTCCAGGAAGTCGAAGGCGCGGATGAAGGCGCGCACCTCCCGGCCCTGGAAC
>JBIOEF010000218.1:0-3047 GCA_044445785.1 Caulobacterales bacterium | reverse complement strand
CTTCCCAGCCCTGGCCGGCGGCCATGGCTGGGAAGACCGCTCCGGCTGGAGCGAGGGCCAGCGCTGGGACGGCGACCAGGACCGCGGCGAATGGCGCGAAGGTCCGCCGCCCTGCCGCGAAGTCGAAGAACGCTGGAGCGACGGGCAGGGCGAAGACGGCTGGGTGCGCCGTAACCACGGCTGCGCGCAGCCGGAAGAGGTCAGCCTGCCGGCCAGCTTCTTCGAGGGCGGCGGCGGCGTCGGGCCGGACGGCAGCGTCTATGACACGGGCGGCGGGGGCGGCTTCGTCGAGAGCGACGCCTTCGCCGGCGCGCACGCCTTCGCCTTCGCGTCAGCCAGGGCCTCGGTCAGCGTCTCGGTCCGCTTCCACGGCGGCTTTCACCACCCGATGATGCATCACGGCGGTTGCGGCTGCGCCCGCCACTAGGGCGAGACGCCTTCGTCCCATCACTTCTTTGCTTGTCATCCCGGAAGACCGCGCAGCGGGCTGTCCGGGACCTACTTGTCGCTGTCGGCGCTGAGTAGATCCCGGCCTTCCAGCTCGCTGACGCGAGCTTCTAGCCGGGATGACAAGCAAGATGGGTGAGTGTCTTGTCCGGCCACCCGAGAGCGGCGCCTAGACCCCCGCCATCTCCTCGACGATCGCCAGCGCCGCGGCCCTTGGGTCCGTGGCGGTGGTGATCGGGCGGCCGCAGACGATGTGGCTGGCGCCTTGGCCAAGGGCGTAGGCCGGCGTCTCGGCCCGCGCCTGGTCGTTCAGCTTGGCCCAGGTGGGACGCACGCTGGGGATCACCACCAGGAAGTTCGGGCCGGCGATGCGTCTCGCCATCGCCGCCTCGCGCGGGCTGGTGATCACCCCGTCGGCGCCGGCGTCGATCGCCTGGCGCACGCGGCGCTCGACCAGCGCCTCCACCGACATCTGATAGCCGATCTCGCCCAGGTCCTGGCCATTGAGGCTGGTGAGCACGGTGACGCCCAGGATCTTCACCGGCGATGAGCCCCGCCCGCGCACCGCGGCGCTCAGCACCTGCGGCTCGGCGTGGACGGTGAGGAAATCGCAGGCCTCCGTTGCGGCGATGGCGGCGGCGGCCTTCTCCACCGTCGCGCCGATGTCGTGCAGCTTCCAGTCGGCGAACACCTGGCGCCCGCGCGCTTTGAGGTCCCGCGCCATCTCCATCCCGCCGCTGGCCAAGAGCTGCAGGCCGACCTTGTAGAAGCTCACCGCCTCGCCCAGCCGCTCGACCATCGCCTCGGCCTCGGCGCGGGTGGCGAGGTCCAGCGCCACGATCAGGCGCGGATCGCACTTGGCGGCGAGCGGGCGCGCGGCTTGCGCAGCGAGGGCCATGACGGCTCCTTTGCGGGGACGAGTGGGTTTGGGCTAAGGGTCGTCTATGAGCGCCGCCCAGTTCGCGGTCAACTTCTTCATCGCCCTTTTCGCCCTGATCGACCCGGTGGGGAATACGCCCCTGTTCGCCGCGGCGACCGCGGGGGCGAAGAGCGCTGGGCGGCGGCTGACCGCGCTCTACATGGCGCTCTTCGCGTTCTTCTTCCTGAGCTTCTTCTTCGTCACCGGCCTGGCCGTGCTGCGCTTCTTCGGCATCTCCCTGCCGGCGTTCCGCATCGCCGGCGGGGTGCTGCTGTTCCTGCTGGGCCTGGACATGGCCAGGGGCGATCTGGCCGAGACCCTGGGCGAGGCGGCCGGCGAGGCGGGCGATCTCTCGGCCAGGGCCTACGCCAGCAAGCGCTTCGAGAAGATGGTGGTCCCTTTCGGCATGCCGCTGCTGGTCGGACCGGGGGCGATCTCCACCGCGGTGATCTACGCCGGCGAGGCCGGGCGGCTGGGGCTGACCGGCGAGGCGGCGGGGATCGGCGCCATCGCCGCCATCGCCGCGGTGATCCTGGCGAGCTTCTGGATGACCGGGCTCATCACCCGGGCGCTGGGGCGCGTGGGCATGATCATCGTCGTGCGGGTCCTGGGCCTGATCCTCTGCGCCATGGCCGTGCAGTTCATCCTGGCGGGCGTCGCCGACTCCACGGTGGGACTCCTCCGTCCCGAGGCGGCGGCGCCCTATCCGAAGTGACGCCCGCTAGTGGGTGAGCTCAAACTCGCCCGACACGTCCACGCGCACCGTCAGCTGGCCGGCCTCAACGGGCGTCACCGGCGCGGCTTGCGCCACCATCGCCCGCACCATCGGGCGCGGCGGGGCGACCTGGTACGAGGTCCCCTCCGCCAGGTTCACCAGCCGGCGGATATGGTAGCCGGTGGCGTCCGCGTAGAGCGCGGCCTTGTCCTGCAACGCTTTCACCGCCGCCAGGCGGGCGGCGTTCTCGGCCGGCGTGCGGGACTTCAGGCCGAAGCTGATCGAGCTGACGTTGGTCGCCCCGGCGCCCGTCACCGCGTCCACCGCCGCGCCCAGCCTGCTGAGGTCCAACACCGTCACCGTCACCTGGTTCGAGGCCTGGTAGCCGTTCAGGCGTGGCGGCTGGTTCTGGACGTAGACGTACTGAGGCTCGAGGGTGAGGTTGGCGGTCTGGATCTGCTTGTCGGCGATCCCGCCGGCCTTCAGCGCGCTCAGCACCGCGGTCATCGCCCTGGCGTTGTCGGCCATCGCCTGCGCGGCGGTCGGCGCCTGGGTGGTGACGCCCAGGCTGATCGTCGCCATGTCCGGCGCCGCCTGCACCTCGCCATAGGCCGCCAGATCGAGCGTGGTGGCGGCGAACTGGGCGTCGGCCGGCGCGGGCGGCGTCTGGGCCAGGGCGAGCGGCGCGGCGGCGGCGAGGACGGCGGCCAGGACGCCGGCGCGGATCAAGCGGTTCATCGTTTCATCTCCTGCCGGCGGCAGACCGGCGCTACATCTTACCTAGACGCTGGCGGAAGCAACCTGAACGGCGCCTTTAAGCCCCTATCGGCGCATGCTAACCGGCACTTCCCTCTTAGGGGCCCGTAGCTCAATGGTTAGAGCCGGCCGCTCATAACGGTCTGGTTGCAGGTTCGAGTCCTGCCGGGCCTACCAATCGCGCGGAGGATCAGGTTGCGAACTCACTGG
>JBIOEF010000217.1:0-3054 GCA_044445785.1 Caulobacterales bacterium | reverse complement strand
CGTCACGCACGACTGGGCGAACCCTATAGTTCCTGTTCTGTTCCGTCCAGCCCGCTCACCCCCGCGCGGCGGCGATGCGGTCCTGGGCGATCTGGATGGCGACCTGGTCGGCGGGGCGGCGTTCGGCGGCGGAGCGGTCGAGGACGACATCGAGCGTGTGGATGATGCCGCTGAGCTTGGTCTCGACCCAGGCCGGATCGTAGGCCTGGCCGGCGTCCAGAGCGCGCATCTCGGCGGCGACGTTGATGATGCCCCCGCCGTTGATGACGAAGTCGGGGGCGTAGACCATGCCCTTGTCGAACACCGCCCGACCGACCGCGGCGTCGGCCAGCTGGTTGTTGGCGCCGCCGGCGATGATCCGGCCCTTCAGGCGCGGCAGGGTGAGGGCCGAGATCGCCGCGCCCAGCGCGCAGGGGGCGAAGACGTCGGCCTCCACATCGAAGATCCGCGCGGGCGGGACCACCCTGGCGCCAGTGCGCGCCGCCACCGCCTCGGCCTGGGCCTGGTTGACGTCGCAGATGGTGAGCCGCGCGCCGTCGGCCGCCAGCTTCTCGGCCAGGATCGCGCCCACGTGGCCGACGCCCTGGATCGCCACGGTGACCTCCGCCAGCGTCCGCCCGAGCGTGCGCTTGACGCAGAGCGCGATCCCGCGCCGGACCCCCTCGGCGGTCACCGGGCTGGGATCGCCGGAGGCGGCCGGATGGGCGCCCTCGAGCCCGGCCATGTAGCGGGTGGCCTTGCGGGCGTGGGCGAGGTCGGCGGGAGTGACGCCGACGTCCTCGGCGCCCCAGTACTGGCCGCCCAGGCTCTCCACCGCTCGGCCCAGCGCCTCGAAGAGCGCCGGCGTTTTCTGCCGGGCGGAATCGCCGATGATCACCGCCTTGCCGCCGCCGAGGTCGAGATCGGCGACGGCGTTCTTGTAGGACATGGCGCGGCTGAGCCGCAGCGCAGCGTCGATGGCCGCCGGGTCGTCCGGATAGGCCCACATGCGCACGCCGCCGGCGGCGGGACCGCGGGCGGTGGAATGGATGGCGATCAGGGCTTTGAGGCCGCTGGCCTCGTCGTTGAAGGCGTGCAGCGCCTCGTGGTTCTCGAACGCGGGCGAGGTGAAGATGCTCATCCTGCCATGCTCCTTATGGAGCTTCGCCGGCCCGATCCAGCGCTAAGCAAGGTTGAACCACGAACCTCACGAACCACACGAACAAGGAAGGTCTTACCGCAGAGGACGCGGAGGTCGCGCGGAGCGCGCTGAGAAGAGATAGAAGTTGCGAGGCTCGTCGCCGCGCCCAGGTTCGAACCCACCGCCAACTCCGCGACACCTCCGCGTCCTCCGCGGTAAATCTACCTGCCGTTCGTGTCGTTCGCGCCGTTCGTGGTCGGTCCTTGCTTTGACTCACCCGGCGCCGGCCGGTGGGGCGCTGGCTTGGCGGTTGGGTGGTGCGGCCGTCGGCTCGGCCGGCTGGGCGGGGATGGGCGGGGCGCCGGAGGGGAGCGGCGCTTTCGGGTCGCGGATAAAGGCGGCGATGTCGGCCCAGACGTTGTGCGCCTGCTTGTCGCGCAGCAAGAGGTGCCAGCCGGCGCTGTAGTAGGCGGTGCGGTCGGTGGCCTTGAGGCGGCTGGCGGCCTTCAGCGCCGGGCGGCGGGGAATGATCTGATCGTGCGCGCCCAACAGATAGAGGGCCGGCCCGCGGACCTGGCCGATCTGGTCGGAGGCGTGCTGCATGGTGTCGACCAGCCCATAGAGCGCGTCGGACCTGGCGCCCCACAGGATCAGCGGATCGCGGCCCATGGCGATCAGCTCGTCGGTGTTGTCGCTGGCGGAGATGTGGTCGGTGACGAAGCTGGGCGGGGTGAAGACCTTCGGTCCGGCCAGACGCGCGGCGACCCAGAGCGCGGTCTTGTAGGTAAAGGGCTGGCTGGACCAGCCCCACACCGCCGGCGCCAGCAGGATCACCCGGTCGGCGTCCGGCGGATGGGCCGACGCGAAGGCCTCGATCGCCACCGCCCCGCCCAGGCTCTCGCCGGCGACGGCGATGATCGCGTGCGGATAGCGGGCGCGGATGAGCGCGGTGAGGGTGCGCAGGTCCTGCGTCATCAGCGCATCGCCCGCCCAGACGCCCCGATGCGGCGAGCGGCCAAAGCCGCGCTGGTCGTAGGCGTAGGTGGCGATGCCTTGGTTGGCCCAATAGGGCGCGGCGAGGTGGAAGGAATTGGCGTAGTCGTTCATCCCGTGCACGCCCACCACCACCGCCCAGGGCTCGCCGTTCGCCGCGTCCCAGCGGGTGAGGCCGAGCCTGGCGCCATCGAAGCTGATGAAGTCGCCCTCCTCCAGCCGCGGACCCTGGAAGCTCGGTGTCGGGATCATCGGATGCTGGATCAGCGGCGTCGCGCAGGCGGCGAGCAGGCTGAGGAGCAGCAGAAGGGCGAGTCGCTTCATTCGCCGATGATTAGCGCCACGCGCTGGCGCAGATAAGGCGCCGCCTCGGCTTCGAACCACGGATGGCGCTTCAGCCAGGCGATGTTGCGCCACGAGGGATGCGGCAGCGGGAGATACGCCGGCAGATAGTCCCGCCAGGCGCGGACCGTCTCAGTCATCGATCCCTTGGCCCGCTCGCCCAGCGCCCAGGCCTGGGCGTAGGCGCCCACCAGCAGGGTCAGCTCCACGTTGGGAAGCTCCGCCAGCAGCCGCCGGCGCCAGAGGCTGGCGCACCTGGCCGGCGGCGGATAGTCGCCGCCCGCCGGGCTGGTTCCCGGAAAGCAGAAGGCCATGGCCGCCACGCCGATCGCCGGGTGGTCGTAGAAGGTGGCCCGGTCGATCCCCATCCAGCCGCGCAGGCGATCGCCCGACGGGTCGTCGAACGGCAGCCCGCTCTCGTGCACGCGCCGGCCAGGCACCTGGCCGCAGACCAGGATCCGCGTCTCGCTCCGCACCCGCACCACAGGCCTGGGCTCATGCGCCAGCTCCGCGGCGCAGGCGCGGCAGGCGCGGATCTCGCCGAGGAGGGTCTCGAGGGACATGGGGGAGAAGATAGAACCTCCCTCCCCTCCATGGGG
>JBIOEF010000216.1:0-3226 GCA_044445785.1 Caulobacterales bacterium | reverse complement strand
GGCTGGAGCGGCCATGAAGGGACTGCGGATCCGCCCGGCCGGGATCGAAGAGGCGTCGGCGCTGACCGCGCTCGCCAACCGGGCCAAGGCGTCCTGGGGGTACGACGCGGCGTTCATGGCCGCCGCGGCGGTCAGGATCGAGCCGGCGGACATCGCCGAGGGCTGGGTGTGGGTCGCCAAGGACCGGCGTGGCCGCTCGGTTGGCGTCGCCTCGCTGAGGCGCACCGGCCAGCCGGAAGTGATCGATCTCGACAATCTCTTCGTCGAGCCCAGAGCCCAGGGCGAGGGGGTGGGCGAGGCGCTGCTAGCCCACACCGCGCAGATGGCCCGGGCTCTGGGCGCCAAGCGGCTGCGGATCGAGGCCGACCCGAACGCCGCGCCGTTCTACGAGCGCATGGGCGCGCGCCTCGTGGGCGAAGCGCAGGGTACGCTCGGCCGCCCGCTGCCGGTCTATGAGCTGGCGCTTTGAGGATGACGAGCCGCCTGTCCGGCGCAGCGCTCGGCCTCGCCGCCGCCCTGGTCGGCCAGATCGCGGCGGCGGCCGATCCGCCGTTGCGCGCCTGCGACGTGCGCCTCAACGTCACCGACCAGGATCCGGCCGGCCTCAATGTCCGCGCCGCGCCGGCGGGAGCGGTGATCGGGGCGCTGAAGGCGAAGGGCGCATGGGTGCAGGTCCATGTCACCGGCCAGGCCGGCGAGTGGGCGCGGATTGACGGCGCAACCCTCTATGACGACGCGCTGGCCGATGGGGAGCGGCCGATGTTCAAGGGCGCAGGCTTCGTCGCCTTCAGCAAGCTCGGTATCGAAGAGCTGAAGCCGAACGCGCAGATCCTTGCGGGCCCGAGCGACGACGCGCGGCGGTTGCTGGCCATACCAAACGAGGACGAGTCGCTGCTTCCGCCGGCGCTGGTTCTCGGCTGCTCCGGGGCGTTTCTGCAGGTGCGAGTGCAAGGCGTCGTCGGCTGGACCCGGGGCTTCTGCGCCAACCAGCGCACGACCTGCGTCTGAGCATCGGCCTGGACTTTGTTCCTTGCTTGTGGCAATGAATGGAGGCGCGGCCTTCGGGGCGCATCCCCCACCGACGTCCAGCACCGTAGATTCTCCGTAGATTCGGTGGCCGACGCCCGAATCAGGCGCCCAGGAGCCTGGCCGACACTGGCGCGAAGTAGGTGATCACCCCCGCGCAGCCGGCCCGCTTGAAGGCGCTCAGCGACTCCAGGGTGGCCCGCTCCTCGTCCAGCCAGCCGTTGGCCCCGGCCGCCTTGATCATCGCGTATTCGCCGCTGACCTGGAACGCGAAGGTGGGCATCGAGAAGGCGTCGACCACGCGGCGGACGATGTCGAGGTAAGGAAGGCCCGGCTTGACCATCACCATGTCCGCGCCCTCGGCGATGTCCAGCGCCACCTCGCGCAGGGCCTCGTCGGAGTTGGCCAGGTCCATCTGGTAGGTCTTCTTGTCGGCGGGGTTGTCCACCGAGCCCGTGCCCAGCTTCCCCGAGCCGATCGCCTCTCGGTAGGGCCCATAGAAAGCCGAGGCGTACTTGGCGGCGTAGGACATGATCATGGTGTCCTGCAGCCCTTCGGCCTCCAGCGCCGCGCGCAGGGCGCCGACGCGGCCGTCCATCATGTCGGACGGCGCGAGGATGTCGCAGCCGGCCCTGGCCTGCATCAGGCCCTGCTCGACCAGCCGCTCGACGGTGGGGTCGTTGAGGATCTTCCCCTGTTCGACGATCCCGTCGTGGCCGTGCTCGGTGAAGGGATCCAGCGCCACGTCGCACATGATCCCGACCTCGGGCGCGGCGTCCTTCATCGCCTTCACCGCCCGGGCGACCAGGCCGTCAGGATCCAGCGCGATGGCGCCGCCTGGGTCCTTCTTCTCGGCGTCGATGTGGGGGAAGACGGCGATGGCGGGGATGCCCAGGTCCCGGGCCTGGCGCGCCGCCTTGGCCGCCTCGGCCACGGAGAGACGCTCGATCCCAGGCATGGAGGGGACCGGCACACGGCCCTCGCCTTCGTGGATCACCGTCGACCAGATGAAGTCCGCCGGCGTCAGGGTGGTCTCGCGCACCAGGCGGCGGATCCAGTCGGCCTGGCGCAGGCGGCGCAGGCGCAGGGCGGGGTAGGGGGCGAGCGGCGCTTTGGTCATGTGAGGCCTGGATATAGGCCAGAAGCGGCCGAACGCGAATGACAGGGCGCCGACGCTCGCGCTAGAAGCGAAGCCAAGAAGGACAAGGTCAGGGAGGCTAGGCCATGAAACTCGCAACCATACTCGCCGGCGCCGCGACGCTGGCGCTGATCGCCGGGGCCGCCTGGCAGAGCGGCGCAGCCGGATCGATCCCGGACTCCATCGCCAAGGCGGTGGCCAATCCCGCCCGCCCGGACGCCGACAGGGACCGCGACCCCCTGCGCAAGCCCGCCGAGGTGCTGGCTTTCGCCGGCGTCAAGTCCGGCGAGACGGTGCTCGAGCTGATCCCGGGCGGCGGCTACTTCACGCGCCTGCTCAGCGGCGCGGTGGGCGCCAAGGGTCACGTCACCGAGGCGGTGCCGCAGACGGGCGGGGGCGACGTGCGCCAGACCTCCAACGGCGTCGCCGCCGATCCGCACTTCGCCAACGTGACCGAAACCCCGATGACGCCCGACGCGCTGGCCAAGGCCGGACCGGTGGACCTGGTCTGGACCTCGCAGAACTATCACGACCTGCACCTGGCGCGCCTGAAGGTGGACGTGGTGGCCCTGGACAAGGTGATCTTCGCCGCCCTGAAGCCCGGCGGCGAGTTCTTCATCGAGGACCACGCCGCGGCGGCCGGCTCGGGCATCGGCGATGTCGACAAGATGCACCGGATCGACGAGGCCTTCGTCAAGCAGGAGGTCGAGAGCGTCGGCTTCAAGCTGGACGGCGAGAGCGACATCCTGCGCAACCCCGCCGACACCCACACCCTGCTGGTCTTCGACCCCGCCATCCGCGGCCACACCGACCAGTTCCTGCTGCGGTTCAAAAAGCCGAAGTAGGCGCAGCGTGAGCCGGATCGGCTTCATCGGCCTTGGCCACATGGGCGGCGGCATGGCCGCCAACCTGGTCAAGGCCGGCCATGAGGTGGCGGCGTTCGACGTCTCGGCGGCGGCGCTGAAGAAGGCCGAGGGCCTGGGCTGCGCCCCGACCGGCTCGGCCGGCGAGGCGGTGAGGGACGCCGAGGCGGTGATCACCATGCTGCCGGCCGAGCCGGTC
>JBIOEF010000215.1:0-3260 GCA_044445785.1 Caulobacterales bacterium | reverse complement strand
GTGCTGATCCCGTTCTTCAGGGACGACCCGACTCGGCTGCTGGCGGCGCTCGACCACACCGCCTCGTCGGTGGAGATCCTGCTGCTGGATGACGGGTCCGACGACCCTTGCCTCACCCAAGTCGTTACACTGAAAATCGCTGAACTGAGTATTCCGACGCGGTTCATCCGCTTACCCACTAACGAGGGGCGGTCGCGTGGCCGCAACCGCCTGGCGGCGTCCGCTCAGGCCAAACGGTTCCTGTTCCTCGACGCCGACATGCTGCCCGACAGCCCCGATTTCCTGGATCGCTGGCTCACCCTGATCGCCGAGCAGGATCCGGCGGTGGCCTTCGGCGGCTTCTCGCTGGACCAGGCGCCCAGGACGTCGGCCCTTGCCGTGCACCGCTCCATGGCCCTGCGCAGCGACTGCCTGCCGGCCGCCACCCGCCGCCAGGCGCCGGAGAAGTACGTCTTCACCTCCAACCTTCTGATCCGGCGCGACGTCTTCGCCGCCGAGCCGTTCGACGGAGGCTTCGTCGGTTGGGGCTGGGAGGACGTGGAGTGGGCGATGCGGGTCTCCCGCCGCTTCCGCATCTGCCACGTGGACATCCCCGCCACGCACCTGGGCCTCGACCCGGCCTCGGTGATGGCGGCCAAGTACGAGCAGTCCACCGCCAACTTCGCCAGGGTGGTGGCCGCCCACCCCGACATCGTCGCCGCCTACCCCAGCTACCGCGCCGCGCGGCTCCTGAAGCGGGCGCCGTTCCGTCGGTACTGGCGGCCGCTCCTGAAGGCCGCGGCCCTCCTCGAGGTCGCCCCGGTGACCCTGCGCGCCTTCGCCCTGCGCCTCTACCGAGTCGCCCTTTACGCGGAGGCGGTGTGATGACGACGCCCTACCAGCCCGACCGGTCCCTGATGGGAAAGCTGCGGCGACGCGCGGTGCGCCTCTACCTGCGCCGGCCGGCCCGCGCGCCCGCTGCGCCGATGATCTCCTTCGCCTTCGACGACGCCCCGGCCTCGGCCGTCACCGCCGGCGCGGCGATCCTGCAGTCGCGCGGGCTGAGGGGCACGTTCTACATCGCCGCCAGTCTGGCGGGCGCGGCGAGCCCCATGGGGCCGGTCGCCGACGCCGCGGCGGTGCGACGGCTGGCGGACGCCGGCCACGAGATCGGCTGCCACACCTTCTCGCACCTGGACTGCGGCCAGGCCGGCGCGGCGCTGGCGGTCGACGACGTGGAGCGCAATCGCGCCGCACTGACCGCCATGGGCGCGCCGGCGCCGGCAACCTTCGCCTATCCCTACGGCGACGTCGCCGCGCCCACGAAGCGGGCGCTGGCCGGCCGCTTCGCCCTGCTGCGCGCCCTGCACCACGGCCTGATCGCCAAGGGCGCCGACCTCAACCAGGCCCCCGCCGTCGGCGTCGAGGGACCGGAGGGGGAGACCATCGCCTTCCGCTGGCTGAAGCGCGCCGCGCGCCGCGGCGCGTGGCTGATCCTCTACACGCACGACGTAGCCGATACGCCCTCGCCCTGGGGCTGCACGCCGGGCGCGCTGGCGAGGCTGGCCGATGCGGCCGCCGCGCGCGGCGTCGAGGTCGTCACCGTGGCCGAAGGCGCGCGGCGGGTGGGCGGCTAGGTGGGTTGCGACCCGGCCCCGGCAGGGCCGAGATTGGCCTGCGCCCGCCGCCCGACGTACCGTAAGTGGATGTTGCGTTTCATGATTGCCTCAGGCGCCTGGCTGGTCGTGGCCCTTCTTTTCGCGCCGACCAGCGCGCTGGCGGGCGAGGCCAGCCCATCGTCGAAAGCGTCTGCGCCGAACCTCTCCGTGGACTCGGCGCCGGGCTGGACGCCATCGCCTGACCAGATCCAGCAGGTGCAGACGACCGTCCACGACTACCTCGCCGCCATGGACGAAGGACGCTACAGCGACGCCTACGCCTACCTGGCCAACAGCGAGCAGCAACCGCAGCCGTTCTCCGAGTACGCGTCGGTCCTGGAGAAGTTCAACACCATGGCGGGGCCGGTGAAGGATCGCCGGATCGTCAAGATCACCTGGACCAAGGATCCCGCCCAGGCGCCGCGCCCGGGGGTCTACGCGGCTATCGATCTGGTCAGCCGGTTCGCCAACATCGATCGCCACTGCGGCTATCTGGTGCTCTACCAGCCGCCGCCCGGCGGCGACTTCAAGGTCGCCCGCGACGAGGAGAGCTACCTCGACAACGACACGGCCGGCGCCATGGAGCGCGAGCATTCCCGCGCCGACGTCGACCTGGCCTGGGCCAAGCTCACCGCCAAGTGCCCGAACTACCCCGGCGCCGCCACGGCGGCCGCGCCGGCGCCGCCACTCGTCGAGCAGCCGAACTCGACGGTCGGCTACCCCACGGTCGCCGCCGCGTTGAAGGCGCTTCAGGCCCAACCGGGCGTGACCATCTCCAACCGCCAAGGCTGGACCATCATCGAGGACAAGGCGGCGCTGACGATCTGGTCGTTCTCGCCGCCCCAGGATCCGGCCTATCCGGCGGTGGTGAAGCGCGAGATCGTCAAGACCGGCGAGGCGGCTTCACTGCGAACCAACGTCCTCTGCGAGGCGTCGAAGGCGGCTTGCGACAACCTGGTGCGCGAGTTCGAGCAGTTGAACCAGACCGCCGCCCAAAGCCTGCGCCCCCAGCCCTAGACTGGCCAGCGGCGGCGCAGGAGCCGTCACGGGGCTGGCGCCACGCGCCTGCCGTCCTTGTAAAGACCGGACCGATCCCTGGCGTTGGCCGCGTCGGTCACCGGCTCGAGGATGACGAAGCTGGCCGCGTCCGCGCCCGGCATCGCCTGGCCCTCATACCAGACCGTGGTCGTGGATTTCGCGTAACCGAAGCTGAGCACCTGGAAGCTGGCCGCGTCGTCGGTGAGCGATCGCGCCCGGTAGTAGGCGCGCCTGGCGTCTCTGGCGTAGTCGCCGTCCAGGAGGTGGAACGTGGCCGGGTCCGCGCCGGCGATGCGCGCGGCGCCGGCAGGGCCGTCGCCCGCGTAGGGATCGGCGTACCAGACGCTTTGCGCGTCGCGGGCGAAGTGATGGCCCAGCGGAGTGAAGCTGGCGCCCTCGCTGCCGGCGATGGCGGCCCGCTGGAAATAGGCGCGCCGCCGGTCGCGGGCGAAGCCGTCGTCCAGCGGCTCGAAGCTGGCCGCATCGGCGACCGCGAAGGGTTGGCCCTCGAAGTAGGCATGCGTCCCGTCCTGCGCATAGCCGCCGGTGAGCGCCTTGAGGTTGGCGGCGTTGGCGCCGTCGAGG
>JBIOEF010000214.1:0-3319 GCA_044445785.1 Caulobacterales bacterium | reverse complement strand
GGCGGCCCGTGCGCAGGCGGACCTGGTCTTGGGCCGCCGCAGGGCGCAACCAGGGCTGGACCCGGCGTCGCGCCGGTGCGCGGCTCCAAGTGGAGCTGCCTTGGCTCGTCTCTGATCGCCGGGTTCCTTGTCCTCTCGCCCATCGTGGAGCGTCTTTTCCACCGGGCGATCCCGCTGGCTTGGGCCGAGCAGCGGCGGCTCTACGCCGAGCCCTGAATAATCCCTGATATCGCTTCGGAGAGTCCCTGTTCCGCGCGCCTGTTATTCCCTGTTCTGGGGCGGCTGAAGTTCCCTGTTACCTCCGGCGACGACGGCCGCGAATCATCCGCAACATCCGGTAATTACTGACTAATGTCTGCGGAGAACGGGATCGCGCTTTCCAAGATGTCTCCGAAATTCCCTGTTATTGGGTAACTCAACCGAATCGTGGACCGGCGGAGGACGGAGGCGCGCTCGGGGCCATAACCGGCGGAAATGTCGGGGTGTTGTCGGCCGTCCGAGCTGGCGGGACGTGGTCCGGGCCGTGCCTGGTGGACGCGGCAATACCCGGCGCCACGGCCCCGCACAGGGCCGACAGCAGGGCCATCGGTCTCATCCCAGCGTCGCCAGCTCCTCCGCGTAGCGGGCGTAGCTTTCCTTGAATGAGGCGCTGTTGAGCAGCATCGTCGCCTTGAGCTTGTCCGAGCCCTTCTCGAACACCGACGTGCGCACCCAGAGGCTTTCGGTGCGGCGGCTGCCGGAGAGGGCGGCGACCTCGCGCTCGATCTCATAGGTCTGGCCGACCAGGAGCGGGCCGGCGACGAGGCGGATCTCCTGGTCGGCGAAGAGGCCGACGACGGGCCCACGGGTGGGAAAGCGCGCGCCGCCGGAGCTGTATTGCAGGAGCACGCTGATCATCTCCATGGGGATGATCGGCGCGCCCCAGGGCGAACCCTTCGCGTACCAGTCCGAGGGTTCGGTGATCGCCTCCAGCTTCTCGTCGAGCGAGAAGGGATAGAGCGCGCCCATGTTCTGATCGGCCGCCATCACCACCTCATGGCGCGGCAACTTCATGCCGACCTTGACGTCGCGCAGGATCACGCAGGGCTCCAGCGGGCTCAGGGTCTTCAACCGCCCGTCCAGCGCCGTGATAGCGTCCGGACCGACGCTGGCGGTGCCGGCCTGAACCTCGGTCCCGTCCTCCTTCTGCATCCAGGTCCGGGCGGTGGTGGCGCCCGGCGGGACCTTCTCGATGAAGGCGCGCACCTGCTCGCCATCATAGACGATCGAGCGGTAGTGGGCCGAGCAGCAGCCGTCCTCGAACCAGCGCTGGCCCCAGATCGCATAGCCCAGCGGCGCGAACTGCGAATAGTGCGTCGGGCCCTCCACCGCGCCGCCCTTGAAGCCCAGCTTCTGGGCCGTGGCGTCGTCATGCAGCGAGGCGTGGCTGTCGTACTCCTGCTCGGCCAGCATGTTGCGCGGCGTGCGCCAAGGCCCGGCCAGCGCCTCGCCCAGATCCTCGATTTCGAACGTGGGGAACGGTTCAGACGTAGGGAACGGGTCTTCGCCCATGGCGGCCTCCTAAAAGGCCGCTCAGACGTCCAGCGGCCGGCTGCCAGCCACATTGGCGGCGGTGCGGTCGGAAGGGAAGTGCGCCTTCAACGCCTCGCCGCAGATCTGGATCGCCTCGACGATGCCGGCGGTGGGGTCGGGGGCCTTCATGCCGGTCTGGATCGCGGCGGCCGCAGCGTCCCAGACCACGTCGCCGACCTTGTCGTGGATCGCCTGGTCGGCCAGGATCTCCACCTGCCGCTCCACCAGGGCGACGAAAATCAGCACGCCAGTCTCGCTGTCCTTCACGTGGGTGCGGGCGGCGGCGAAGTGGTGGAAGGCGGCCTTCTTCGCCCGGTGGCGCTTCAGGAACCTGGGCGTCAGCCGCCGGCGCACGGCGGGGATCGAGACCACCAGGGCGACGACGCCGAAGAGGATGATCTGGGCCACGGCATAGGCGGTGAGCGCCGCGGCCAGCTCCGGTTCCACCGCGCTCGCCTGCGCCGCCGTCCAGCCGCCGCCGGTGATGGTGGCCAGTAGCGGGCGCAGGCCGAACGCCAGCACGATCGGCGGGACCAGCAGGGCTAGCGCCGCGCCCCAGGCGATCGGGACTTCGCGATAGGTGGAGACCTCGCCGGCCAGCACGCAGAAGATGTCGCCGGACGAGCCCGTCTCCGCCTCGACGACCGCCGCCTCGATCCGCCGGTGGTCTTCGTCGGTCAGCATCTCACCAGCTCCCCGAGGCGCCGCCGCCCCAACCGCCGCCGCGCGAGCTGGACGAGAGGATCATCATCGGCAGCAGCCAGCCCATCCCTCCGCCCATGTGCGAGCGGAAGATGGCGGAGAAGATCAGCACCATGACGATGAGGCCGATGATCGCCCCGATCGGGTTGCCGTGCGGCGCCTGCTGCTGCTGCGCCGCCTGGGTGGCGTTGGCCTGCGCCGCCCCCTGGTCGAGGCTGAGCTGGGTGATCAGCGAATTGGTCCCGGCGACCACCCCGCCGTCGATGTCGCCGGTGCGCATCTTGGGCAGCACGTCGTTCTGCAGGATCTGGCTGGAGAGCGCGTCGGTGATGATCGGCTCAAGGCCATAGCCGACCTCGATCCGCACCTTGTGATCCTTGGGCGCGATGATGAAGAGAACGCCGTTGTTCTGGCCCTTCTGGCCGATCCCCCAATAGCGGCCGAGCTGATAGCCGTAGTCCTCGATGTCGTAGCCCTGCAGATCGGGGATGGTCACCACCACCAGCTGGCGCGTGGTCTTGGTCTCCAGGCCCGCGAGCTTGGCGGTGAGGTCAGAGACCGTCGCGGCCGAGAGCACATGCGCGTCGTCGACCACCCGCTGACCGTTCAGCGCCGGGAAGCTCGGCGCGGCGAGGGCGGGGAGGGCGAAGAGGAATGTCGCCACCAAGACGGCGACCGCCGCCCAGAACGTCGCAAAGCGCGCGCCGATCGACCCCCGACTGGACCGTCGCGAGAGTGGTGCGTGGTTCGAGACGCGCTCTGCCGAGCGCTCCTCACCATGACTATTGCAGTCCAATATCTTCCCCCCGCGTACGCGGGGGCTGAGGAGCCCGCGCAGCGGGCGTCTCGAAGGACGCAGCGCTGTGACGACCTCCACTATGGAGTCGCCGAGTTGCCGGCCGGCGCGGGCGACGGCGGGGTCGAGCCTGGCGGGGCGCCGGCGGGCGGGCCGCCCAGGTTGAACTGCACGCTGGGCGCGGTCTGCGCGGCCTCGGTGGCGCCAAAGAGCTGCATCGGTTTGGCGCTCCCATAGAAGGTGTGGGCC
>JBIOEF010000213.1:0-3463 GCA_044445785.1 Caulobacterales bacterium | reverse complement strand
TTCGTCATCGGCGCCAACGACGTCACCAACCCCGCCGCCAAGACCGACCCGCAGAGCCCGATCTACGGCATGCCGATCCTGGACGTGGAGAACGCCCGCACCGTGCTCTTCGTCAAACGCGGCATGGGCTCGGGCTACGCGGGGGTGGAGAACGAGCTTTTCTTCCGCGACAACACCATGATGCTCTTCGCCGACGCCAAGAAGATGGTCGAAGGGATCGTCAAGGCGCTGTGAGGTGAGCCGCCCAGGATGATCGCCGTCCGACGCTTCTTCCTGCGCGCTCTGCTGGTCCTCGTGGCCGGCTACCTGCTGGTGGTCGCGGCCGCCTTCACCTTCCAGCGCAGCCTGCTCTACTTCCCGACGCCGACCGTCGCGGCGCCGGAGCCGGCGGGGCCCCCGATGCAGGTGGTCCAGCTGACCACCCAGGATCGTCAGCGGCTGGTGGCCTGGTATCTGCCGCCGCAGGCCGGGCGGCCGGTGATCCTCTTCTTCAGCGGCAACGGCGATACGCTGATCGGTCAGACCGACCGGTGGCGTGAGATCGCCGGCGCCGGCGTGGGCGTCCTGGCGGTGGCCTACCGGGGCTATTCCGGATCGAGCGGCCATCCCACCGAGGCTGGCCTCTACCAGGACGCCGAAGCGGCCTACGCCTGGCTCGCCGCGCGCCATCCGGCCGAGGATATCGTCATCCACGGCCATTCGCTGGGGAGCGGCGTGGCGGTCCGACTGGCGGCGGGCCATCCGGCTAGGGCGCTGATCCTCGAGGCGCCGTTCACCTCCGCCGTCGACGTGGCGGCGGAGCGCTACCCGTGGCTGCCGACACGCCTGTTGATGTGGGACCGCTACGACTCGATGGTCTGGATCCGCAGGGTGCGCATGCCGATCCTGGTCGTCCACGGCGACGCTGACGCGGTGATCCCCTTCGCCCAGGGACAGGCGGTGTTCGCAAGGGCCAATGCGCCCAAGAGCTTCGTGCGGATCGCTGGCGGCGGGCACGACGATCTGCCGGCGCTGGGGCTCTATGGCCACATCTGGCGCTTCCTGGACACACCGGCGCTCAATTCGTCGGCGCCCCACCTTTCGCCCGCCCCGGCGCGGCCATAAATCGTCCGTTCATGCGAGTCGTCGTTAAGCTCGTGGGCCTGGTCGCGCTGGCGATCCAGATCTTGGTCGTTTCGGGAGTTTCCATGAGCGCGGTGGCGAGCACCCCGCATCCCAGGGGTCAGCTGGTCGAGGTCGAGCCTGGGCGGCGGATGCACATCATCTGCGCCGGGCCGCACGCCAGCACGCGCCCGACGGTGCTGCTGGAAGCCGGCGCGTTCGGCTTCTCCGCCGACTGGGCGGTGGTGCAGGACCAGCTGGCGACGGAGGGGCTGCGCTCCTGCGCCTACGACCGCGCGGGCCTTGGCTTTTCCGATCCGGGACCCAGCCCCCGCGACGGCCTGGCGATCGCCGGCGACCTGGAAAAACTCATCGCCGCCGCGGGCGAACACGGCCCCTTCATCCTCTGCGGCCACTCCATGGCCGGCCTGCACCTGCGCCTCTTCGCCGGTCGCAATCCGCAGCTGGTGGCAGGGGTCGTGCTGGTGGACGCCACCACGCCCGAGGCCATGGATCAGCCCACCGCCCGCCATTTCGTCTCGGGCTTCACCCAGCTCTCGCGGCTGGCGGCCTGGGGCGCCTCGGCCGGGATCCAGCGGCCGCTGACCGGACCCTTCGGCGACGCCATCGGCCTGCCCAACCCGGCCAAGGCGGAGAAGCGCTGGGCCTTCGCCGACGCCGCCCACAACCGCTGGGCCGCCGCCGAGGTCGACGAGTGGGCGCGCGACGCCGACGAGGCGCTGGACGCCGGTCCCTACGATCCGGCCTGGCCGGTGGCCGTGGTGCTGACCGGGGTCGGCGGAACGCGCACCGAAAGCGGGGAGGGGGGCGAGAGCGGCGAGACCAAGCTCAGCCAGGAGGCGCCGGCGCTGGCCTCCCAGCACGGCTTCATCCTTCGCGTGCAGGGCGCCAACCACGCGACGCTGCTCGGCGTCCGCTACGCGGGCCGCATCGTCGAGGCGATCCTGAAGGTCGAAGAAGCGGCCATGGCAAGGGCCTGATAAGACCTTCCCGGCTAGGGAGGGTCGATGACCGCGGCGCTCAGTCTTTCGGGGGTGACCAAGCGCTACGGCGCCTTCACCGCCGTCCGTGACCTTTCCTTCGACGTGAAAGCCGGGACCATCCTGGGGTTCCTGGGCCCCAATGGCGCGGGCAAGACCACCACGCTGCGCATGATCCTGGGCCTCGTCACGCCCAGCGCCGGCGAGGTGCATGTGCTGGGCGAGACGGACGCCCGCCGCGTGCGCAGCCGCATCGGGTTCCTGCCCGAAGAGCGCGGGCTCTATCGGCGGATGACGCCGGTGGGCGCCATCGCCTTCCTGGCTTCGCTGAAGGGCGTGCCGGCGGGCGAGGCGCGACGCAAGGCGCGGGCCCAGCTGGAAGCCCATGGCCTGGGCGAGGCCGCCAACCGCCAGATTCGCGCGCTCTCCAAGGGCATGGCGCAGAAGGTCCAGCTGCTCTCGGCGCTGGCCCATGACCCCGAGCTGGTGATCCTCGACGAGCCGTTCTCGGGCCTGGATCCGGTCAACCAGCAGGAGCTGGAGACGATGATCCGGAACTTGGCCAAGCGCGGCGCGACGGTGATCTTCTCCACCCACGTGATGCAGCACGCCGAGCGGCTCTGCGACCAGGTGGTGCTGATCGCGGGCGGCAGGAAGGTGTTCGACGGCGCGGTCGCCGACGCCTGCGCCGCCGCGCCCCGCACCCTGGTGCTGGAAGGCGCGCTCACCGCGGACGCGCTGGCCGGCGCGCCCGGCATCACCGGCGTCGCCGCCGAGACCCTGGACGACGGAAAGCTGCGCCTCACCGCCTCGCTCGCTCCCGGCGCGCCGGTGCAGGCGGCGCTGAAGGCCGCCTTCGCCCGCGACCTCGACATCACCCGCCTGGAACTGAAAGAGCCGCACCTGCACGACGCCTTCATCGTGCTGACGGAGAAGGCCGCCGCATGAAACACCCCGCCGCAACGCCCGCCGCAGGCGGTTCAAGATTCATCGCGGAGTTCGCGGAGCATGGACGCGGAGGTCGCGGAGAGTCTGGGCGCCTCCGCGCACTCCGCGCCTTTCCTCCGCGTCCTCCGCGGTTAAACCTTTCGGAGGGCCCCGTATGAGCCGACTCCTCCGCATCGCCGGGCGCGAGTATCTGGCGTTTGTCCGCACCGTCGGCTTCTGGCTCTCGATCTGCCTGATGCCGCTGGGCCTTTTCGTGGCCATCTACGCCTCGGGTGTGGCGGCCAGGACCTCGCCGGCGGCCAACCTCGCCATCGTCGATTTCAGCGGGGCCAACTACGGCCAGGCCCTGGCGGCCGCGGTGCGCGCGCCGGCAGGACCCAGGCCCGTCGCCGTGGTCGTGGACGCCCCCGGCG
>JBIOEF010000212.1:0-3487 GCA_044445785.1 Caulobacterales bacterium | reverse complement strand
GACGCTGGCGGTGATGACGCGCGCCACGCTTGGCCACACCGGCCGGGCGCGCACGGCCGACGGCGCCACGCTGGGCGTTTACCTGGCGATCAACGCCGCGGCCGCCTTGCGCGTCGCGGCGGCGCTGGCGCCCGCGGCCCAGGCGAGCCTGTTGACCGCGGCGGCGCTGTGCTGGACGGCCGCCTTCCTCGGCTTCGCGGCCGCCTATGGGCCGATGCTCTGGCGCCGGCGGCGGGCGGCGGCGTGACCTTGATCTGGCCGAACCAATGAAGGGGAACAGCGTGCGCGTGAGAGCAAGCATCGTGAGCCGGGGCGCCTTGGCGATGGCCTTGGTGGCGGGCGCGAGAGCGTGGGCGGATCCGCCGACTCCCGCTTCGGCCCCCGACCTGGTGCGCGCGGTCGAGCAGGGCAGGCCGATCCTCGACCTGAGGACCCGCTACGAGGACGTGAACCAGGCTGGCCTGGCGAGCGCGGCGCCGTCGTTGACGCCCCGGCTGCAGCTCGGCTGGGAGACCGCCAGCTTCCACGGATTCCGGGCCCTCGTTGAGTTCGCCGGCGACGCCCACCTCGACAGCGGCCGCTACAACGTCGCCATCCCCGGCGGCGCGTCGCTCAACGGGCGCACGCAATTTCCGGTGATCAACGATCCGGCGTTCGCCACCCTGAACCGGGCCCAGCTCAGCTGGACCCCCTCAAAGCTGATCACGCTCACGGTGGGACGCCAGCGGATCCTGATCGACGATCAGCGCTTCGTCGGCAACTCCGGCTGGCGCCAGGACGAGCAGCGTTTCGACGCCGTTCGTGCCGATCTCAGCCTCGGCCCGCTGAAGGGGACTTACGCCTACGTCTGGCGCGTCGATCGGATCTTCGGCGGCGAGCTCGACTGGGCTTCCGACAGCCATCTCCTCGACGTCAGCTACCAGCTCGTTCCACAGCTGAAGGCGGAGGGCTTCGTCTATGCGCTCGACTTCAGGAACACCTCGCCCACGGCGCTCGCCAACGCTGCGCTGAACTCAAGCCTCACGACGGGCGCCCGCGTGACCGGCGCTGCGACGGCCGGACCGGTCAAGCTGACCTACGACGCCGCCTGGGCGCGGCAGCACGACTACCGCGGCCGCACGGGGCGGTTCGCGCTCGACTATTGGCAGGCCGACTTCGCCGCGACCTGGGGGATCGCGACGCTGAGAGGCGACTACGAGCAGCTGGATGGGAACGGCGCGCGCGGGTTTTCGACCCCCATCGGCACCACCCACGCATTCCAGGGCTGGGCGGACGCCTTCGCATCGACGTCCGGCAACAAGACCCACGTGGACGGCATCCGCGATGTGAACGCGACCTTCATCTTGCGGCCCGACTGGAAGCTGAAGTTCTTCTCACACCCGGAAGCGCTGGTCCGCTACCACGACTTCAACGCGGAACTGACCGGCGCCTATCTCGCCAGCGAGTGGGACGCGCAGGCGCAAGCGGCGATCACGCCCCAGCTCACGGCGGCGGTGAAGTTCGCCCGTTTCCAGCGTGCGACGTCCGTGCCCGTCGGCACTGTGGCCGCGCCGGCGTCGCGGACCAAGCTCTGGTTCACGCTGGAGTACAGACTATGACGCCGGCTCGCATTTTTGGCGGCCCCGGCGATGCCGCCTCTGGAACCACGCTGTGGTTCACTCTGGAGTACAGGTTGAGATGTCTGATACGGCGGGCGTCATGAGCGCCATCGATAGCCCTGGCGATGCGGCGAAGATCGCGGCCGCCGCGGAAAACGCCCCGCATCAACGGGCCGAATCCCCGACGGAGAGCAGCTGTCCGACCCTCGGGGTCTTGATCTACGACGAGGGGGTCGAGGCGGATCGGCTGCTGACCCAATGCGCGCGGCGTCTCGCCGAGGCCGGCTTCCGTTTGGGCGGCGTCGTTCAATCGAACCCGCGCAGACCTGATCGGCGGCGATGCGACATGCGCCTCACCGACCTGCTGGGCGGCGCGGAGATCGAGATCTCCCAGGATCTGGGCGGGGGCGCGGGCGCCTGCAGGCTGGATCCCGGGGCGCTTGCTCGTGCGAGCCTGTTGGTTGAACGCGCGGTCGCCGCTGATGTCGACCTGGTCATTGTCAACAAGTTCGGCAAACAGGAAGCCCAGGGAGGCGGCCTCCGGTCAGCCCTTGCCGGCGCCTTGACGTCCGAGATCCCGGTTCTGCTGGGGGTCTCCAGCCTGAACCTCGACGCCTTCTCAGCATTCGCCGGCGGAGCTTTCACCCGCCTGGAGCCAGACCAAGACGCCATCGTCGCCTGGTGCCAAAACGCGCTCCGATCGAAGGCTGGCTCATAGCGGCGTCCCCTGAGGGAACGTCGTGCTCAGCGCGACGCCAGTTCAAGTCCCGTCGCTCGAGCGATGTTTCAGCGACCTATCGAATCCGGCTGCCAGCCGCTCAACGCTCGCTGCGCTAGGATGCGCCCGATTTCCGGGCGGCAGGCGCCGCAGACATCGCCTGCGCCTGTCGTCTGTCCGATGGCCTCGACGGTGCGTGCGCCCTGGCTGGACGCGGTCTGGATACTGTCGGCCCTGACGCCGCTGCAGACGCAGACCAGCGGCGCCGGTTCCGCCGCCTGGCCAGGCGCGCGGCCGATCAGCAGGGCGATGCGGTCGGCGGGCGCCAGGGCGTCCAGGGCAAAGAGGGCGGCCAGCCACGCGCGCGGCGGCAATGGTGCGGCGATGGCGGTGAACAGCACACGCTCAAGTCGCTCGCCCTCAAGATAGGCCTCGCGCAGGCATCCCGCCGCATCGTCCTCGAAACGCAGGCCCTCGCTCGGCGCGCCGCGGGTCAGGGCCAGACGCAGCGCCTCGCGCTCGGCTCGGTCGCCGCGGCCGGCGAACTCATGCAGCTGACAGGCCCCCTGGGGAATCCGCCGCCAGACCAGGTCCAGCCCGGCCGGCGTCGTCCAGGCGTCCCGCGCCAGGAAGAAGCCGCGCCAGGTTTCCCGATAGGGCCGCACCCGAGCCGGCGTGTGCTTGAATTCCGGTTGGCCGGAGATCGGATCGACCTCGGCCGCCACCAGGGGATTGGCCCGGCCGGATGGCGCAAAGGCGGCGGTCCAGTGCATCGGCATGAAGATCGATCCGCGCCGCTGGCGATCGCTGATGCGGGCCAGGGCCACCGCCTCGCCCTGCGCCGTCCGCACTCGCGCCAGCGCCCCGTCGGTGAGGCCCAGCGGTTCGGCGTCGGCCGGGTGGATCTCGACGAACGGTTCCGGGACATGGCGGCAGAGATCTGGCGCCAGACCCGTGCGCGTCAGCGTATGCCAATGGTCGCGCACCCGGCCGGTGTTGAGGGCCAGGGGAAAGGCGCCGTCCGTGGCCTGGGCGGGACCCTGTGGGCGCACGGGGACCATGCGCGCGCGGCCATCAGGAGTTGGGAAGGCGCCGCCCGCGAACAGGCGCGCCGTCCCGCCAGCCTTGGTCACCGGCCACTGGATGGGGGCCAGGGCGTCGTAGGCGTGCG
>JBIOEF010000211.1:0-3577 GCA_044445785.1 Caulobacterales bacterium | reverse complement strand
GGGGCCAGCGCCAGACGCCAGGAGAGCCGGATCGACGCCACGTGGCCCGGACCGCCGGGCGTGCACGAGCCCCAGCGGGTGCGGGCGTCGACGATGGAGAACTTCGGGACCCGCTCGCCGAGCAGACCGCAATGATGCGCCAGCCTCGGCGCGAACCAGGCCTTCGCCTGGCGCTTCAGCAGCTGGACGATCGCCCTGGCGTAGGCCGCCTCGTCGGCGCCGACCGCCAGCCGCGCGCCGCGCTCCCAGCCATCCGCCTCGAGGCTCGCCCGGCCCGGTGAGCGGCCAAGCCGGCAGGGCCCGCCGAAGACGGTGAGCTCCAGTCCCGGGGCCAGCCGGGTCGGCGGCTTCAGTTCCAGCGCCCGTTCGGCGATCCAGCCGCGGCGGTCGTGGGCGAAGGCGGCCGCCTCGCCGAGCCGCCGCAGCGTTGGCGCGATCGCCACCACCTCGCCCCTGGCTCGGTCCACCCGCAGCGAGACCTGCCGCGCGCGCCGGCTCACCGTCAACCGTATTCGGGCGGCGCCGACCTCGATCACGTCGCCATCGGCATGGCGAATCGCCCGCTGGAACATGTCCCTAGCTAGCGGGGTCCGGCCAAGCTGAGAATTCACAATCCGGTCGGACGCCCGCGAAACTCGCTTGCGCTTCCGCCGAGGCGCCCGCTTACGTCTCGAAAGCACAGTATGTTGCGGAACTTTGCTGTCCGACGGGGAGTCCAGCGTGCGGGATCTGATCATACGCGGCGGGACCATCGTCGACGGCACGGGCGCCGCGCCGTTCGAGGGCGATGTCGCCATCGACGGCGATCGCATCGTCGAGGTGGGCGAGGTCGGCGGCCAGGCCAGGCGCGAGATCGACGCGCGCGGCCAGATCGTCACCCCCGGCTTCGTCGACATCCACACCCACTACGACGGCCAGGCCACCTGGGATCCGCTGCTGGCCCCCTCCAGCTGGCACGGCGTCACTACCGCGGTGATGGGCAACTGCGGCGTCGGCTTCGCGCCGGTGCGGCCCGAGCACCACCAGTTCCTGATCGAGCTGATGGAGGGCGTCGAAGACATTCCCGGCTCGGCGCTGAACGAGGGCATCGACTGGAAGTGGGAGCGCTTCCCCGAATACCTCGACGTGCTGGAGAGCATGCCGCGCGCGATCGACGTCGGCGCTCAGGTGCCGCACGCCGCGGTGCGCGCCTATGTGCTAGGCGAGCGCTGCAACACCGACTATGTGCCCAACGAGGGCGAGATCGGCCAGATGGCCGCGCTGGTGCGCGAGGGCGTCGAGGCCGGCGCGCTGGGCTTTTCGACCTCCCGCACCCTGCTGCACAAGGACTTGAAGGGCGTCTACATGCCCGGCACCTTCGCCGGCTCCGACGAGATGCTGGCGCTCGGCATGGCGATGAAGGGCCTCAGCCACGGCGTCTACGAGCTGGTCTCCGACCACCTCGGCGAGGACGACGAGTGGGAGTGGGTCAAGGCCTTCGCCAAGGAGAGCGGCCTGCCGGTGACGCTGGTGGCCACCTCGGCCGGGGCCTACGAAGGCGACAAGATGTACAACATCGCCGAGGAGTCGCGTCGCCAGGGCATGGAGATCCGGCCGCAGATCGCCGGGCGGCCCACCGGCATCCTGCAGGGCCTCACCTCCAGCTTCCACATCTTCGCCGGCCACCCGACCTACAAGGCGCAGATCGCGCATCTGCCGCTGGAGCAGAAAGTCGCGACGATGAAGCGCGACGAGGTCCGCGCCGCGCTGCTGGCCGAGGAAAGCACCTTCCGCACCGGCCCGATGGCGGCCAATCCGTCGGAGTTCCTCTACCGCGTCTTCCCGCTGGGCGAGCGGCCTAACTATGAGCCCGACCGGTCGGGCAGCGTCGGCGGCCTGGCCGATGCTGCCGGCGTGACGCCGATGGCGATGATGTACGACCTGCTGCTGCGCGAGGGCGGGCGCGAGCTGTTCTACCAACCGCTTGGCGGCTACTTCACCTACAACTTCGACTTCTTCCGCAAGAACATGCAGCACCCCAACGTGCTGTTCGGGCTCTCCGACGGCGGCGCCCACTGCGGCGTGATCGCCGACGCCGGCATGCCGACCTTCATCCTCACCCACTGGGCCCGCGACCGCACCAAGGGCGAGCGCTTCCCGCTGGAGTTCCTGGTGCGCAAGCTGACCCGCGACACGGCCATGGCCTATGGCATGTCCGACCGCGGCCAGCTGAAGCCGGGCCTGCTGGCCGACGTCAACGTGATCGACTTCGAGGGCCTGCGGCTCTACCGACCCGAGGCGATCTATGACCTGCCGGCCGGCGGGCGGCGGCTAGTGCAGCGCGCCGACGGCTACCGCTACACCGTCAAGTCCGGCCAGGTGACGTTCGAGGACGGCCAGTCCACCGGCGCCCTGCCGGGTTCGCTGGTGCGCGGCGGCCGGGAGGCGCGCATACTCGCCTAGAGGAGTCCATGCCATGACCGTTTGCAGCTTCGACGTCGAACCGCTGGACGCCACCTTCGGCGCGGTGGTCACCGGCCTGGAGCTGGCGCGGATCGACGATGCGGCCTTCGCTGAGCTCTACCGGACCTGGCTCGACTACGCCCTGCTGGTGTTCCCGGGCCAGCACCTGGACAACGCCCAGCAGATCGCGTTCGCCCGCCGCTTCGGCGCCCCGGAATTCGAGATCGCCCCGATCAGCAACGTCCGCGCCGACGGCACGGTGAGGCCCGACGACGACATCCTGAAGATCCTCAAGGGCAACATGGGCTGGCACTGCGATTCCACCTACATGCCGGTGCAGGCCAAGGGCGCGGTGTTCACCGCCCACGTGGTGCCGGACGAGGGCGGCGAGACCGGCTGGGCCGACATGCGGGCGGCCTACGATGCGCTGGACCCGGCGGCGCAGGCCCGGATCGAGCCGCTCAGCGCCTACCACTCGCTGCGCTACAGCCAGGGCAAGCTCGGCCACACCCAGAAGCCGGGCAGCGCCTACTCCGGCTACGGCATGGACGTCGCCGAGGCGCCGCTGCGCCCGCTGGTGAAGACCCACCCCGAGACCGGCCGCAAGTGCCTGACCATCGGCCGCCACGCCCACGCCATCCCCGGCCTGGCGCCGGATGAGTCGGAGCGCTTGCTGGACGAACTGGCCAGGTTCGCCTGCCAGCCGCCGCGCGTCTATCACCACACCTGGACCCCGGGCGACGCGGTGGTCTGGGACAACCGCTGCCTGATGCACCGCGCCTGCCCGTGGGACATGACCAAGCCGCGGGTGATGTACCACTCCCGCATCGCCGGCGACCCGGTCAGCGAGGGGTGGCAGGCCGCGGCCGCCTAGCCCCACCGTTAATCTCACCGCAAAGACACCGTAAACTACGGCGGCCGGACGGCGCCGGCGCGCGGCCCGCTGGCCGCAATGTCCGATTTGACGATGTCAAAGACCGACGTATGGCGTGAGAAGGCTCGCGATCGAATCGCCGTCAAGGGGCGAGGGGTGATATCGGCGCCTTCGCCAGACTTGGCGGCGCGCGGCGCGGCGTAGGCTCCGCCCTCTTCGCCGCCACCCGCGCCCGGGCCGCCGACCTTTGTTGCGCCTTCT
>JBIOEF010000210.1:0-3588 GCA_044445785.1 Caulobacterales bacterium | reverse complement strand
GGTGAGGGCCGCGCAGGGCAGGGTCGCGGCCTGCTCGGCGCTCCAGCCCGCCGGGACCTTGGTGACGCCGTCGGCGGTGATCGCGATCTGCTCGCAGGCGACCCCGTCGAGCGCCCCGCCCAGCGCCGCCAGTCGCTCAGGGGTTGGCCGTCCGCCGATCCAGTGGGGGAAGAAGCTGGGCATGACCAGGTCGCCCGCCTTCACCCGCGTGACGCCCTCGCCGACAGCCTCGACCACGCCCGCGCCATCGGAGAGCGGGATCAGCGGCCGCGCCGGCGCCATCATGGTGACGGTGGCCAGGTCCCGGTAGTTGATCGACGCCGCCTGCAGCCGCACCAGCACTTCGCCCGGCCCAGGCTCTGGCGCCGGCCGCTCGGTCAGCTTGAGGTGATCCAGCCCCGCGCCGCCTTCCAACACCATCGCGCGCATCGTCGCTCTCCCGGCCGGTTGATCCGGCGCTGGAGATCAGCTTCGGCGCCTGACGCAGGGGCCGTCAAAGACTTCGGCTAGTCCGCCGGGCTCCAGCGGGCCGCGGTGGCCGCCTGGGCGCCGCCGCCGTTGCGGCCGCGGTCGTTGGAGAAGCGACGCCGGCCGCGGCTGCGAGCGGGCTTGCCGCCGCCGCCGTTGGCCTGACCGCCGCCGTTCGCGTGGCCGCCCTTGCCGTGATGCGGGCGCGATTGGCCGGGCCGCGAGGGGCCGCGTTCCGAACGATGCGACGCCGGCTCGGCCTTCTTCTCCACCGCCGCCAGGGCGCCAAGGGCGCTGTCGCGGCGACGGTCCAGCGCCAGCACCGTCTGGCGGGTCAGCTTCTGGATGTCGCGCAGCAGCGGCCGCTCGTCATCGCTGACCAGGCTCAGCGCCACGCCCGCCGCGCCGGCCCTGGCCGTGCGGCCGATCCGGTGCACGTAGCTTTCCGGCACGTTCGGAAGCTCGAAGTTGACCACGTGGGTCACGGAATCGATGTCGATGCCGCGGGCGGCGATGTCGGTGGCGACCAGGGCCCGCACGTCGCCGGCCTTGAACGAAGCCAGGGCCCGCTCGCGTTGACCCTGGCTCTTGTCGCCGTGGATCGAGGCGGCTTCGACGCCGGCCTGGTCCAGGTACTTGGCGACCCGGTCGGCGCCGCGCTTGGTGCGGGTGAAGACCAGCACGCGGCTCATCTTGGCTTCGGCGAAGAGCTCGGCCAGCAGCTGGCGCTTGCGATCGCTCTCGATGAACATCACCCGCTGGTCGACCTTCTCGACGGTGGTGGCCTGCGGGGTGACGCTGACCTTGGCCGGATCGATCAAGAGTTCGCTGGCGAGCTTGCCGATCTCGCCGGGCATGGTGGCGGAGAAGAAGAGGTTCTGCCGAGCCTTGGGGATCTGGGCGACGATCCGCCGGATCGGCGGCAGGAAGCCCAGGTCCAGCATCTGGTCGGCCTCGTCGAGGACGAAGATCTCCACGCCGGAGAGGTTGGCGACCTTCTCCTGCAGGTGGTCGATCAGGCGGCCGGGCGTGGCCACCAGGATATCGATACCGCCGGCGAGCGCGCGGACCTGGGGTCCGTACTTCACGCCGCCGAAGACCACGGCGACGGTCATGCCCATGTGGCGGCCATAGGCGCGGAAGCTCTCGGCGATCTGGGTGGCCAGCTCGCGCGTCGGGGTCAGCACCAGGGCGCGGCAGCCGCGGCGGGGCGCCGGGCGGCGATCGGCGGCCAGGCGCTGCAGGATCGGCAGGGCGAAGGCGGCGGTCTTGCCGGTGCCGGTCTGGGCGATGCCCAGGAGGTCGCGGCCGGTCAGCACCAGCGGGATCGCCTGGGTCTGGATGGGGGTGGGCGTTTGGTAGCCCTCGTCGGCCAGGGCGCGCAGCAGCGGCTTGGCGAGGCCGAGATCGGTGAATTGGGTCAGTTGGAAGTTCTTTCGTACATGCGCCACGTGCGAGCCCTCGCGTCTAGCGAGGCTCGCCTAAGGGCGCTTTAAGATGGGGAGCGCCCCGCGTGTCCGGGCGATCGACTTGCAGTCTTACGGGCGCTCAACAGGCTAGGAACCTAACATGGTCCCCTCACGCGGCTGGAGCGCCGATAACGCCTCAAGGAAGCGAAGCGTGGGCCGCACATCGGCGCTCGCAGGTGCAAAGTCAAGTCACGCGGCCTATTAGCCTCACCCGCTGAGCCGTCTTTGGAGCCCCTCGTGAAGCCGATTCTGCTGGTCGCCGCCGCCGCCCTGATCGACGTCGACGGCCGCGTGTTAATTGCAAAAAGACCGCATGGTAAACAACTGGAAGGGTTGTGGGAGTTTCCAGGCGGTAAGGTTGATGAAGGAGAAACCCCAGAGGAATGTCTGATCCGGGAGCTCGACGAGGAGCTCGGCATTAAGGTCACTCATGCCTGCCTGGCGCCCTTCGTCTTTACCAGTCACGGTTACGATTCGTTTCACCTGCTTATGCCACTTTACCTGTGTCGACGCTGGGAGGGTTTGGTCACAGCGCGGGAACACGAGGCGATCGCATGGGTAAGGCCAGACAAGCTCAGCGACTATCCGATGCCGCCGGCGGACCTGCCTCTGGTGGCATGGCTGCGCGACATGCTTTAGACGCGTTCATCACGTGCGAAGCGGGCGCCACGGCGGTGGAATACGGCCTGATCATCGCCTGCATGTTCCTGGTGATCATCGGCGGCCTCTCGCTCTTCGCGACCAATGAGACCGCCATGTACGCCAACATCAGCAACGTCATCGGCAACGCCGTCCACTAGGCCTCAGCGGCCGGCTTTCTCCCCCGCGGGTTTCTCCTCGGCGCCCAGAGCGTCGGCGAGGCGCATCCTGGCCGAGCCGGAGCGCAGGGGTTGCTGCTGGCCGGGATGCGGCGCCCAGCCGGTGAGGGTGATGATCTCGAAGGTGGCGACCAGGCGCCCGTCGCCCTCCGCGAACCGCTCGGCATAGATCTCGCCGGCGCGCTCGATCAGCGCCCGGCTCAGCGGCCGCCCGCTCGACTCCGCCAGCACGTTGGTCTCGCCCATCGCCCGCAGGTCGGCCATCAGGGCCAGGATGTGCGGGTAGCGCACGGTCACGCGGTCGACGTCCGTCACCGGCAGGGCGAAGCCGGCGCGCTGCAGGATGGCGCCGCCGTCGACGGCGTCGGCGAAGGGCGAGACGCGGGGTCCCGCGCCGCCGGTCAGATCCAGCTCGGCCGCGGTCAGCGCCTGGCGCAGCTCGGTCAGCGTCGCGCCGCCCAGGATCGCGCCCAGGAAGAGCCCGTCTGGCCTCAGCGCCTGGCGGATCTGGATCAGGGCGCCGATGAAGTCGTTGGTCCAGTGCAGGGCGAGGGCGGAGACCGCCAGATCCAGGCTCTCTGGCGCGAACGGCAGCCGCTCCTCGTCGGCGACGATCCGCGCGCCGGCGCGGCCGCGCAGCATGGCGCCTGAGAGGTCGGTCTCGATCAGCAGGCCGACCTTGGCGCGCGCATCGCTGACGCCCAGCGCCCGGGCCACCGCCCCATCCCGCGCCCCGAGATCGACCGCGACCGGAAAGTCGCGCCGGATCGCCTCCAGCCGCGCGACGATGTCCTCCGCCGCCCTGGCCTTCAGGAACCCCGCCGCCCCATAGC
>JBIOEF010000209.1:0-3605 GCA_044445785.1 Caulobacterales bacterium | reverse complement strand
GACGAAAGCGTCGGGTGCGAGGTTGGGCGGCGGCTCGGCGCTCATCGGTCCGGCTAGGGAAGCAGCACGCTGGCCCCGATGGTCTGGCGGCCCTCCAGCGCCTCGTGCGCCGCGCGCGCGTCGGCGAGCTTGAAGCGTTGGCCGATCTCGATCTTCAGCTTTCCCGACCCGATGAGTTCGAAGAGCGCGCCGGAGCTGGCGGCCAACTCCTCCGGCGCGGCGATGTAGTCGAAGAGCGTCGGGCGGGTGAAGAACACCGAGCCGGCCTGCGAGAGCCGCAGCGGCGCGAAGGGCGCCACGGGCCCGGACGCGTTGCCGAAGCTGACGAAGAGGCCGCGTGGCGCCAGGCTCGCCAGCGTCCCCTCGAACGTGTCCTTGCCGACCGAATCGTAGGCCACGGGGACGCCAGCGCCGCCGGTGATCTCGCGAACCCGCGCCGCCACGTCCTCGTCGCGGTAGAGGATCACGTGATCGCACCCGTGGGCCTTGGCCAGCCGCGCCTTCTCCTCCGACCCTACGGTGCCGATCACCGTCGCGCCCAATAGCTTGGCCCACTGGACCATGATCACCCCCACCCCGCCGGCGGCGGCGTGGATCAGGATCGTCTCGCCGGCCTTCACCGGATGGCAGCGGCGCAGGAGGAATTCGGCGGTCATCCCCTTCAGCAACGAAGCGGCGGCGACCTCGGCCGAGACGGCGTCCGGCAGGCGGATCGCCCGCGCGGCCGGGGTCACATAGAGCTCGGCATAGGCGCCGGCCTGGCCCGAATAGGCGACCCGGTCGCCGGCTTTCAGGTGCTCGACGCCCTCGCCCAGCCTCTCGACCACGCCCGCCGCCTCCTGGCCGAGCACGGCCGGAAAGCGCATCGGATAGAGACCGGAGCGCTGATAGGTGTCGATGAAGTTGAGCCCGATCGCCTGGTTGCGGATCAGGATCTGGCCGGCTCCCGGCGAAGGGTCGGGCAGGTCGACCGCTTCGAGGACCTCGGGGCCGCCGGCGGCGCGGATCTGGATGGCGAGCATTCGGCTACCCCAGGTGCTTCTTGAAGAAGGCCAGCGTGCGGGCCTTGGCCTGCGCGGTGGCGGCGGCGTTGAAATGCTCCCCGCCGGCCCGGGCGAAGGCGTGGTCGCAGCCGGGATAGGTGAAGAGCTCCACCTGCGGATGGTTCTTCAGCGCCGAGACGATCATCGCCTGCGCGGGCTTAGGGACGAACTGGTCCTCCTCGGCGATGTGCAGCATCACCGGATCGGCCAGCCGGTCGGCCTCGGCCAGGCGGTTCTCGATGCCAACGCCATAGTAGGCGACGCAGGCGTCGGCGTCGGTGCGGGTGGCGGTGAGGAAGGCCAGGAGGCCCCCCAGGCAGAAGCCCACTGCGCCGGCCTTCCCCGCCGCGGCCGGGTGATGGCGGATGTGCCCCAGGGTGGCGGTGATGTCCTTCACCCCCAGGTCCACGTCGAAAGCGTTGAAGAGCTCGAACGCCCGTTTCCACTCCGCCTCCGACTGGTCGGTGATGTCGATCCCAGGCTCGATCCGCCAGAAGAGGTCGGGGCAGATGGCCAGATAGCCCTGCGCGGCGAGGTCGTCGGTGATGGCGCGCATCACCGCGTTGACCCCGAAGATCTCCTGGATGACCACGATCGCCGGCGCCTTGGCCGGCGCCGGTCTGGCGAGATAGGCGTCAAATTCGCCGTCCGGCGTGCGGATCGTCACCGTTTCGCCCATGGTAGGCCTCCTCCAAAGCCGGAACCGGGCCAAATCTCTAGCGCGCTGGCCTCGCCTTGGCCCATAACACGAAGAACTCGTCCAGCGCACGGTCGCAGGCGGATCAAAGGGAGCGCCCGATGAAGATCAATCTCGAGGTCGATTGCACGCCGCAGGAAGCCCGCGCCTTCATGGGCCTGCCGGACGTGAGCCAGCTCAACACGCACATGGTCGACGAGATGAAGAAACGCATGGACGCCAACATCGCCATGGCCGCGCCTGAGGAGTTGATGAAGAACTGGATGGCCTTCGGCGGCCAGGCGTCCGAACAGTTCATGAAGCTGATGACAGCCGCCGCGGCCGGCGCCCGGACAGGTGGCAAAGCCGGGGGATGAGAGACACGATCTTCGCTCCGGCCACCGCGCCGGGGCGGGCGGCGATCGCCGTCGTGCGGCTGTCCGGCCCCGGCGCGGCGGCGGCGCTGAGGTCGCTGGCGGGAGATTTGCCGACGGCGCGGCATGCGACTCTGCGGCGGCTGCGCGATGCGGCGGGCGAGATCCTGGACGAGGCGCTGACGCTCTGGTTCCCGGCCCCGGCCAGCTACACCGGCGAGGACTGCGCCGAACTGCACCTGCACGGCGGAGTGGCGGTGGTCGAGGGGGTCGTCCGGACGCTCAAGGGTCTGGGCCTGAGGCTGGCCGAGCCCGGCGAATTCACCCGCCGCGCCTTCGAGGCTGGGCGCCTGGGCCTCGACCAGGCCGAGGCGGTGGCCGACCTGGTGGATGCGGAGACGGACGCCCAGGCGCGACAGGCCCTGGCGCAGCTCGGCGGGGCGCTCGGCCAGCGCCACGAGGCCTGGCGAGCGGCGCTCACCGAGGCCCTCGCCTACCTCGAAGCGGCGGTGGATTTTCCCGACGAGGAGCTGCCGGCCGACGTCGCCCGCCGCGCCGGACCGATGATCGACGCGCTGGCCGCCGAGCTGGAAGCGGCGCTGGCCGACGCCCAGAGGGGCGAGCGGATCCGGGAGGGCTACCGGATCGCCATCGTCGGCGCGCCCAACGCCGGCAAGAGCAGCCTGCTCAACGCCCTCATCGGCCGAGACGCCGCCATCGTCACCGCGACGCCGGGGACCACCCGGGACGTCATCGAGGCGCCGCTGGTGCTGGGGGGCTACAAGGCGCTCCTGGCCGACATGGCCGGGTTGCGCGCGGCGACGGAGACGATCGAGGCGGAGGGCGTAAGACGGGCCCAGGCCTGGGCGGCGGACGCGGCCCTGCGCCTCTGGATCGTCGACGCCGCCGCCTCAGACGGGGCTTGGCGGCAGGGCGAGCCGGCGGTGCGGGCGGGCGATCTGGTGATCCTCAACAAGACGGATCTGCCGCCGGGAGCGGATCGCGAGGCGGCCAGCGGAGCGGCGTTGGCGTTGGGTCTTGCGATGCTCGAAGCGTCGGCGGTGAGCGGTCACGGGATCAACGCCCTGCGCGACACTCTTGCGGACCGCCTGGCCGCTGACCTTACTGGCGCGGAGTTTCCGGCGGTGACGCGCCAGCGTCACGAGCAGTTGCTGGCCGAGGCGCTGGAGCACCTGCGCCGCGGTCGCGATCAGCTGGAGACGACGGAGCTGGCGGCCGAGGACCTGCGGCTGGCGGCGCGGGCGCTTGGCCGGATTACCGGCCGCATCGGCGCGGAAGACATCCTCGACCACATCTTCGCCAGCTTCTGCATCGGCAAGTGAGTGTTTCACGTGAAACAATTTGGCCGTGGCCCCGCCGCCCACGGCGCAGCTCTTCTTCGTCACCTGCACCGTCACCCCGGCCGCAGCGGCGCAGCCGCGGAGAGCCGGGGCTGGACGGGCCGGCGCATAGTCGATCTCCAGCTTGCCGGTGGCGCGTCCGGCCCCGGTT
>JBIOEF010000208.1:0-3614 GCA_044445785.1 Caulobacterales bacterium | reverse complement strand
TCGCGGCCGTTCTCGTCTCCGCCGTCTCCGACGTTTTGGCGGCCCCGGCGGGTGTCGGGCCCCCCGGCCCCCCCCCCCGCCCCGGCCGAGTTGCCCGGATCGTACATGCTGGCCTGGCCGTGGAAGATCGCGTCGACCACCTGGAAGTACTTGTCCTTGCCGGCGCAGCGCGCCAGCAGGAAGCCGGCAGCGGCCACGTCCGGATCGCCAGTGAGGCACTCGCGCAGGACGAAGAGAACCTTTCGGGTGTCGATGTACTTGGCCTTGAAGGCTGCGAAGACCTCGTTGTTCCAGTGCGCGCAGTGCGGGCAGCCCACCGAGGCGTATTCGACCACCGTCACCCGCGCGCGCGGGTCGCCCAGCGCCATGTCGTCGGGATGACCGGCGGCGGGCTTGGCCCACGCCGGCGCGGCGGCGAGCGCCGTGGCGCCGGCCAGCGCGCTGCGACGGGTCGGGTCGACCCTGATCACTTCGCCGCCGCCAGCGCCGCGTCGATGACCTTGCTCATCTCGTCAAGCTTATCCAGCGGACCGTCGTACTTCTTGCCGTTGATGACGAAGGTGGGCGTCGAGTCGATGCTGTCGGTCTTCGCATAGCCGGCGACCTTGTCGTTGAGCGACTTCAGCGCCGCGTCGTTGGTGACGCAGGCGTCGAACTGGGCCTCCGTCAGGCCGGCGGACTGGGCCACCTCGATCAGCGCGGCCCGCTTTTCCGGCCCTCGGTCGGTCTCCAGCAGGTCCGCCTCCTGGCGGAACACCGAATCCACCACCTGGAAGTACTTGTCCTTGCCGACGCAGTGGGCGAGCAGGAACCCGGCGGCCGCCACCGGCGCGTCGCCGGTCAGGAACTCGCGGAACACGTAGTGGACCTTGCCGCTGTCGATGTACTTGGTCTTGAAGGACTGGAAGAGCTCGTTGTTGAAGCGGGCGCAGATCGGGCAGCCCAGCGAGGCGTACTCGATCACCGTCACCTTGGCGTTGGCGGGGCCCAGCGACATTTCCGAGGGCGTGCTGGCGGACCCGCCGCCGCCCGCGCCGCCGCCTTGATTGCAGGCGGCGAGCCCGACCGTCAGGCCAAGACCGATCAGCAGGACAGCGATGAGGCGCATCAAAGGGGCTCCTTGACGAGTGGGTGAGTAGAGCGCGATTCCCTGGGGCGGAAGAAGGGGGCTGATTTGTGGCTAGGACGCTTTAGCGCCCTTCCCCACGCAAGACCTCGCGGCCGAGACGCCGCAGCGCCTCGCGCAGCGGACCCTCCGGCGTCTTGGCGAGGCTCTCGGCCAGCGCACGTTCGGCGGCGGCGTCCAGCGGCGGCTTGCCGCGGCGGGCGGTCGGCCGGGCTTTGGGCGGCGGCGCGCTGAGGGGTCCCTGGACGATCCGCAGCCGCGCCACCGAGCCAGCGCCGAGGTACAGATTCAGCCGGTCGAGGATCAGAGGCGCCTGGTGCTGGACGAGCGCGGCGACCGGGCCGGCGACCTTCAGCTCCAGCGTCGCTCCGCCGGTCCGCGACTTGATCAGCTTCACCGGTTCGGACCGGCCGGCCAGCGACTCGCCGACGATCTCGCGCCAGCGGGCCTTGAGCGCGTCCGGGCCCTGGCCGCCGAAGCGCTCGTCCAGCCCCTTGATCAGGTCGGTGAGGCCACGGCCGGCATGGCGCGGGGGCCTGGGCGGCGGGCGCGTGCGCCGGTTGGCGAGGATGGCGATGGCCTCATGCGGCGTAGGCAGCGAGCGCGGCATGGAGCCTGTATAGACCACTCCATGGCCTCCGTCCCGCGACCTTCGGCGCCTGTCCAGCGAGCCGCGCTCCTTGCCTGGTACGACGTCAACGCCCGCGTCCTTCCCTGGCGTATCGGCCCCGCGGCGCGGGCGGCGGGCGGAAGCGCGGACCCCTACCGCGTGTGGCTCTCGGAGATCATGCTGCAGCAGACCACCGTCCCCCACGCCACGCCCTACTTCATCGCCTTCACCCGCCGCTGGCCGACCGTCGCGGCGCTGGCCGGCGCCGACGAGGGCGAGGTGATGGCCGCCTGGGCGGGGCTCGGCTACTACGCCAGAGCCCGCAACCTGATCGCCTGCGCCCGCGTCGTGGCCCGCGATCTCGGCGGCGTGTTTCCCGACACCGAGGCGGGCCTGCGCGACTTGCCCGGGATCGGCGCCTACACCGCCGCCGCCATCGCCGCCATCGCCTTCGATGAGCCCGCCAACGTCGTCGACGGCAACGTCGAGCGAGTGATGGCGCGACTCTTCGCGGTGGAAACGCCGCTGCCGGACGCCAAGCCGGAGCTGAAGCGCCAGGCGGGCGGCCTCGTGACCGCCGAGCGCCCAGGCGACTGGGCCCAGGCGTTGATGGATCTGGGCGCGATGGTCTGCACGCCGACGGCGCCGGCCTGCAAACGGTGCCCGATCGCCGCCGGCTGCCGGGCGCTCAAGGTGGGTGATCCCGCGAACTATCCCCGCCGCTCGCCCAAGGCCGAGCGGCCGCGCCGCTATGGGGTCGCCTATGTGCTGACCCGCGGCGAGGAGATCGCGCTGGTGCGGCGCCCGCCCAAGGGACTCCTCGGCGGCATGCTGGCCCTGCCGACCAGCGACTGGCGAGATCGGCCCTGGACCGACGCCGAGGCTCGCGCCGCCGCGCCCGCGCCCGCCGACTGGCGCCCCGCCAGCGAGATCGAACACGTCTTCACCCACTTCGCCCTGACCTTGCGGGTGTGGCGCGCGGAAGGCGCGTGGGCGGAGGCGTTGTGGACGCCAGTGCGCGATGTGGAGGCGATGCCGACCGTGTTTCTGAAGGCGGCGCGGAAGGGACTGGTCGCGGTCCGGTGACGCGTCCTTCGAGACGCCGCCTCGGAGCAAGTCCGACGCGGCTCCTCAGGATGACGAGAATTGTAGAATATCAGATATTTAAGTCATGGTGAGGAGCGCCCGCGAGGGCGCGTCGCGAACCACGCAGCCTTAGGCCGCCATTTCCGCCCTGACTTTGGCCCGGAGCACGTCGATGGGGGCCAGGCCCTTGTCGGTGCGGATGTGCCAGTAGGTCCAGCCGTTGCAGGCGGGGGCCGACTGGACCATCGCGCCCAGCTTGTGGATCGAGCCGCTGAGCTGGCCCATCACCAGGCTGCCGTCGGCGCGGACCTTGGCCGACCGCTCGCCGCCTGGGCAATAGACCAGGTCGCCAGGCCGCAGCAGGCCCGCCTCGACGATCTGGCCGAACGGGACCCGCGGTTCGTCCTTCTTCGAGCCGGTGACCTCCAGATCCTCCAGCGCGATGGGGCTCACCTGATCGATCCGCGAGCGCGCCAGCGAGGCGTAGCCCGGGTTCTGCTCGATGCCGATGAAGCGGCGGCCGAGTCGTTTGGCCGCGGCCCCGGTGGTGCCGACGCCGAAGAACGGGTCGAGGATCACGTCGCCGACGCGGGTGGTGGAGAGGATCACCCGGTGCAGCAGGGCCTCGGGCTTCTGGGTCGGGTGGGCCTTGGCGCCCGCCTCGTCCTTGACCCGCTCCTCGCCGGTGGCCAGCGGCAAGGTCCAGTCCGAGCGCATCTGCAGCTCGTCGTTGGCCAGCTTCATGGCGTCGTAGTTGAAGGTGTAGCGGCGCGCCCCGCGGCTCTTGGCGGC
>JBIOEF010000207.1:0-3626 GCA_044445785.1 Caulobacterales bacterium | reverse complement strand
GGATGAGCGCGGCCACCACCAGCGGCGCCGGCGCGGGCGGTCCGGGCCAAGTCCGCCAGGCGCCGCGTCGGCCGAGCATGGCCGAGATCATGCGGGCGCAGGCCGACCCCGCGGCCGCGCGCCGGCTCAACGAAGAGATGACCCAGAACGCCTACCAGCAGCAGGGCGCCGCCAGCGGGAGCGCCAGCCACACCCTGATCCTGCAGCTGGGCTCCGCCCGCAAGCCGTCCGGCGATCCCACCGCCGAGCACGATCCGCCACCGGGGCTGGGCGCCGGACCCATGCTGCCGCTGGTGACGCCCCTGCAACAGCCGGCGCACGAGGAAGCGGCGCCGGGGCCCCCGCCGCAGATGCAGCAGATGCAGGGCCGGATGCTGATCTTCTGGGGCTGCGGCGAGCACGCGGGCCCGGGCCAGCCGCTGGTCATCGACATGTCCACCTTGAGCCAAGGCGGCGGCAAGCTCGGCGAACTGATGCGCTCGCTGGCGATCACGCCGATGCAGCCGCCCTCGCCCGCCCGCAACGCCACCTATGGCGAATGGCCGAACGCCCAGGCGAACACCTCCGTGCCGGCGGACGGGTCGCTGCAGGGCGAGCATACGATCAAGGGCAACTACTCCCCCGAGATCCGCTTCTCGCTGGCCGCCGACCAGGATTTCCTGCCGCCGATCCAGATCACCAGCAACCAGAAGAACCCCTCCGGCTCGGCCGCGCTGGGATGGCGCCACGTGGACGGCGCGCAGGGCTATCTGATCACGGTGTCGGGCGCGCAGAGTCCCGGCCAGATCGTCATGTGGACCTCCTCGGCGGTCGAGGCGTCCGGCTTTGCGCTGCCCGAGTACCTGAGCGACGGGGAGATCGCCCGCCTGGTGGGGAGCCACGTGTTGCTGCCGGCCAGCGAAACCAGTTGCACGGTGCCTGCTGAAGTGACGGCGGCCGTCGGCATGGGTTCGTACCGGATGGTCGCCTACGGCGGGGAGACCAACATCAGCTATCCGCCCAGGCCGCCCGCGCCCCAGCCCTGGGACATCGCCTGGCAGGTGAAGATCCGCTACCGCGCCGCCACCGGCGGCGTGCTGGGCATGGACATGAACTCGATGATGGGCGGTCAGGGCCAGGGAGGTCCAGGCGCCCCGCCGCCCAGCCAGCCGCAGCCGCGGCCGCGCAACCCGTTCAACCCCTTCGGCGGCTAGTCCCCCGACCGGCCGCGACCCGCGGCTAGAAGCCGTGGCAGTGCTTCTCGTTGGCGAGCGCGACCAGCCGGCCGATGCGCGGATTGCTCTGCATCTGGGACGTCATGCCGCCGACCATGGCGGCGGTGTCTGAATTCACCTTCCGCTGGGCGGGCAGCACCGTCGCCTTGGCCTCGGCGTTCAGCGCCGACTGGGTGGCCGCCTGCTGGGCGTTGGCCGCCTCCTGCGCGGCGCGGCCGGCGAGCGGATTGGCGGCGCTGAGCGCCGAGGCGGCGACGTTCTCCGCCGTGCCCGCGGCCTCCGCCGCCGCAGCATGGGCCTCCTCCACCGCGATCTTGCCCTGCAGGTTCCTGACATCCGCCCGCGACTGGGCGGCCTGCTGGGCCGGGGGCGGGGTGATCGGCTGCTGCATGAACTCGGCCTTGATCTCCTCGCAGGTCATGGATTCGTCGCCGGGTTTGCTGGCCGAGGGGTCGTGCTGGCTGGCGTAGTAGGCGGCGGCGGCTTGGTTCATCGACTCGCAGGAGGCCTTGTCCATCCCTGAATTCGGGTTGGCGGCGACCATGTTGCAATCGACCTGCTGGGGGCCGGACTGGCTCCTGGGGGGCGGCTTGTGGCCGAAGAGCTGGGCGGTCGCCGGGCCGCTCTGGATCATGAGCAGCGAGGCGGCCAGGCCAAGCGGGGCGAGCATGAGACGGCGGCGCATGGCCTCACTCCCTCGTGGTGGCGATTGCCGAGACGCGCAATCTAGACCTGTCGCTCGCCCGGGGTCACGCTTTCGCGCACGGGCGACGCGGTCTAGAGAGGCCCCATTGGTCTGAAAGACAATTTCCAGGGAGCGATTGATGCGCGCATTGGGAACGGCTCTGGCCGCGCTGGTTCTGGCGACGATTTCGAGCTGGGCGTGCAGCGCCGGGACGCCGACGGGCCCGGTCCATACCGCGCAAGGCGACGTCACTGGCGTCGCCGCCGGAACGGTGGAGAGCTTCAAGGGCATCCCCTACGCCGCCCCGCCGGTGGGCGAGCTGCGCTGGCGCCCGCCAGCGCCGGGCGCCAAGTGGACCGGGGTCAAGGCGGCCGAGGCGTTCGGCCCGGCCTGCATGCAGCCCGTCCGCACCGGCTTTGGTCCCGCCCCGGCGACGAGCGAGGATTGCCTGACCCTCAACGTCTGGCGCCCCGCCCAGCGTCCCGCCGGCGCCAAGCTGCCGGTGATGTTGTGGATCCACGGCGGCGCCTTCGTCTCCGGCTCGGGCGGCACGCCGTTCTACGACGGGACCCACTTCGCCGAGCACGGGGTGGTGATCGTGACCATCAACTACCGGCTGGGCCGGTTCGGCTTCTTCGCCCATCCAGCGCTGGACGGCGGCGCGGGACCCGTCGGCAACTACGGCCTGATGGACCAGATCGCGGCGCTGAAGTGGGTGCAGGCGAACATCGCCGCGTTCGGGGGCGATGCGACGAACGTCACCGTCTTTGGCGAGAGCGCCGGGGCGATCTCGGTGAACTACCTGGTGGCCTCACCCGCCGCGCGCGGGCTCTTCGCCAAGGCCATCGCCGAATCAGGCTTTGGCCGCGCGACGCCCTACCAGCTGAAGGGCGCGCGCTCGGCCGAGCAGGTGGGCGAGTTCTTCGCCACCGGCGTCGGGATCAAGGGCGAGGATGCGGCCGCGGCCGCCGCGCTGCGCGCGCTCACCGCCGATCAGGTCAACGCCCCCTACGGCGGGCTCTCCGATCCCAACATGCCAAGCCCGATGGTGGACGGCGTGATCGTCAAGGAGACCATCGCCCGGGCCTTCGCCAACGGTCATCAGGCGCACGTGCCGTTCATGGAGGGCGGCAACAGCTACGAGGCCAGCCTCTTCCCGCAGGTCGGGGACAACCCAGATCCGGTGATCGCCAGAGCCGGCGACAGGGCCAAGGTGCTGGCGCTCTACGGCAATGCCGACCCGGCCAAGGTGGCCAGGGACCTGACCACCGATTCGATGATCACCGAGCCCACCCGGTACCTGGCGGCGGAGATGGACAAGGCCGGCGTTCCCTCATTCGTCTACCACTTCTCCTATGTGCCGGCCGCCCAGCGGGCGACCGCGTTCGGCGCCCCGCACGGCGGCGAGATCAGCTACGTGTTCGACAATCTGCGCGACACCGCGTTCAGCTTCGGGACCCGCACTTTCCCGGCGGCGACGGCGGACGACCACAAGATCTCGGACGCGATGATCGCCTATTGGGTCGCCTTCGCGAAGACCGGCGATCCGGGGAGCGCCGGCGGCGTCGCCTGGCCTCGCTACACGGTGAAGTCCGACCAACTGCTGGAGTTTGGCGCCGATGGCGTAGAGGTGCGCCAGGGCTTCGAGAAAGCGCGGCTCGACTTCCTGGAGGTCAAGGCCGAAGCCCCGCCGGTCGCGGCCGCGGGCGCGACTCAATAGCCATCGG
>JBIOEF010000206.1:0-3655 GCA_044445785.1 Caulobacterales bacterium | reverse complement strand
TGGCGATGCCGGCGCGGCGGCGGTCCCTCTTGTCGCTGCGGCAGCGGCTACCGGTGCGGCGGTCGGCTTGATCGGCGGCGGATATGCGGACGGCCGGTAGAGCTGGATGGCGATGACGAGGACCAGCCCCGAGACGCTGGCGGCGACCAGCCAGCCGCCACGGCGCCACAGGCGTGGTCGCCCGGCGGGCGCGGCCGCGTCCGTTGCCCCCTGACTGGCGACGGCGGCGAGCACCCGCGCGCGCCTGGCCGTCCGCGCCGCCTCATCGCTCAGCACGGCCTCAGACTCCACGTAGGCCTTGTCGATCGGATCGGGCGTGGCGTCGGGATCAGACATGGACCGACCTTTCGCCCGCGAACACATGCCGGAGCTTCGCACGGGCGTATCGCAGCCGGCTTTTGGCCGTCTCGACGGCGACGCCCGTGACATGGGCGATCTCTTCCAGCGATAGCCCGGCGTGAGCGAACATGATGAAGGCGCTCCGCTGCTCCAGCGGCAGGGCCTCGACCGCGGTGAGGATCCGCTGCGCCAGGTCGCGCGATTCCACCGCTTCCAACGGGCTTGGCGCCGAATCGGGGATCAACATCAGCGCCGCATCGTTGCCGGCCCCTGCCAGCACGGCCACTTTCTGCCGGCGAAAGTGGTCGAAAACCTTGTGGCGCGCGACGGTGAAAAGCCAGGCGCTGAAGCTCGCCTTGGCCGGGTCGAAGGCGGCGGCGTTTCTCGAGATCGCGATCCAGGTTTCCTGGTGCAGGTCTTCCGCGGCATCGGCGTGCGCGCTTCCCAGCAGTCTGCGAATGAACTGAAAGCATGGGCGGTCATATCGGTCGTAGAGGCGCGCGAAGGCGTGCGCGTCTCCGGCGCAGTGGGCGCTGAGCAGTAAGGCGTCGTCCGCTGGCTCTGGCTCCATCAGGGGCAGTCTAGACGCAGCAAAGCTGGTCGCGCGACGGCTCAATGATCGTCTGGCGGGTCGGGGACGAACCCCGCCCCGGCGGGGCTCGAGGGGAACGGCCGCGGCTGGCGCTCGCCATAGCGCCAGGCGGGGATCACGCCCATCGCGACGAGGTTGTCATGGGTGTCATAGGCGATCTCTTGCGTGAATTGCGGATAGGGCGTCGCCCGCTCGAACGGTTCGATGGTCATCACCGACTGCTCGCGCTCGCCGTGGCCGGTGCCCAGTTTATCGTCCCGAGGCTCGGCCGCCGCCAGATCGCGGCGCCGGCTGGTGAAGGCGCTGACGGCGGCAGGGGCAGATTGCCGGCGCGACTCCCGCTTTTCGGCCGTGACAACCATCTCCGTTACCCCGGCGCCATTGCCGGCGCCACCGGTGACGGGTTGTGGCGGAGGCGGCGGCTCAGGCGCCTCGCGCATGGCGAGGCGCGGCGGGACATTCTGGGACATGGCGCGGTCGGCCGCGCCCGCGGTGTCGGCTGCGCCACGGTAGGAGTCGTCCGGAGGCGGCGCCACTGGCTCGGCGGCCACTGGCGCGACCCTCTCGTTGAAGACGGCGATGCCGATCACGCCCACGTTCGCCGGCCGGCCGGTGAGGGCCGCATAGGACTGCGGCAGTCGGGTGAAGGTGAAGTCGGCGATCTCGGAGAGGGATTTACGCCATCCTTTCAGGTCGTAGGACTCGTAAGGTCCGAAGATGTAGCCGCGCTGGTCGTAGCCGGCGGTCTCGCCGCTGAGGATGTTGACGCCGTCGACCGACATCACCACCAGCACCCGGCCACCGGTGTGGTTGGTCACGCGCAGGCTGTAGCGCGCGCCCGGCTCGCCGGCGACGAACAGACGCCCATCATGGCGCCAGACCCGCAGCGTCTGGCCCGTACCGCGATCGACCACCTTCAGGTCAACGGGATCGGCATAGGCAAGGCGTTCGCCGCGCCGGCGAGCCCGATCATCGCGATCGCCGTCGCCAGGACCGTCCGCCGCCGAACGGACGCCATCGTACTGCCAGCTACCGTCATGTGCGCCTCCGTGAGCCTTCACATGATGGACTACGCTCCGGGCTGGCGAACGGGGTTAGCGGCCGACGATTTCTTCCCCTTCGGTCGACGGTCGAAAGCCACCGTGAGACCGGGGCCGGATCACGGACTTCGGCTGCAGGGCGCTCAGGGTTCCGTTCTCGAAGGCGAAGTGTGACACTGGGAGACGGACCTCGGCCGTTAGGACCCGATCTCGGGCCTGGGGATATGGTTTCGCTCAGTCTGTTTGATCCCCTGGGCGGGCAGGGAAGCGCGTCGAATGAAGTTGAAGGTGCTGGCATGCGCAGCCGTCGCGGGCGGTTTCGCCACTTCGAGCGCGGCCGATCCGGCGCCAAGCGGCTGGTACGGCGGCATCGACCTCGGCGCCAATCTTCGGCAAGACGGGGCGTCGCCGGCTGAGTTCAGCGAGCTCGGCGCCCGGCCGGCCGCGCTGCGTTTCCACACGAATAGCGACTTCGCCGGCTTCGGTCGGGTTGGTTACAAGGTCTCGCCGCACATCCGGGTCGAACTGGAAGCTGGCTGGCGCACCACCAAGTTGCTCAGCATCGTCGACGAGTTCCCCTACCCTGGCCTTCGTCCGCCTGGCAGCATCTACTCTGTTTGCAGCGACGCGCCGATCACGGCGGGTGTCGCGCCCGCCTGCGGCGCGCCCGCCGGCGGCGTGGACGCCTGGACCATGATGGGCAATGTGTACCGCGACTTCTGGCCGTGGCGCCGGGTCCATCCCTTCGTCGGCGCGGGCGTCGGCATCGCCCGCGTTCACCTGCAGACCAGGGGCCGCCTCTGGGGACAGTCGTCGCCGCTGCCTGCACCGGACACGATCGTCATCGACGACGCCGATTGGCGGGCCGCCTATCAGGCGATTGGCGGCCTGACGATGCGGATCAATGACCACTTGAGCGCCGATCTCGACTATCACTTCCTCTACTCGGGACCTCATCGCTGGAACACGACGACCTTCAGCAGCATCCAGCTGGGTCGCATCAGCGGGAGGTACGAAAACCACACGCTTTCCGTCGGTCTCCGGTATCTGATGTCAGCGCCACGGACGTCGCTGCCGGGGCCGCCGGCGCCGCAGTAGTTCACGACGTCGCCCAGCGCTCGGCGCTGGCCGCGCGAACTCGCTGGCGCCGCCGCGCCACGGCCGGCTATCTCTGGTGAGGAAGCAGGGAGGTCGGCCGAGGTGTCGGAGCCCGGGATCCGCGACGTGCAGCCGGGCGACTTGGGCGCCCTCTACCGGATCGCGCTCGCCACCGGCGACTCCGGCGCGGACGCCACGCACCTTTACCGCGACCCAAAGCTGGTCGGGCGCCTCTACGCCGCGCCCTACGCGCTGCTGGAGCCCCGGTTTGCGCTGGTCGTGGAGGACGCGTCCGGCGTCGGCGGCTACATCGTCGGCGCGCTCGACACGCTGGCGTTCGAGGCGCGGCTGGAGGCCGAGTGGTGGCCGGCGCTGCGGCGCGACTACGCCGACCCAACCGGCGATCCTAAGAGCTGGAGCCTCGATCAGGTGCGCGCCTACCAGGTCCACCACCCGCGTCCGCCGCCGGCGCGGATCACCGACCCCTATCCCTCGCACCTGCACATCAACCTCTTGCCGCACCTGCAGGGCCGCGGGCTCGGCCAGGCGTTGATCGACGCCTGGCTCGCGCGGATCGCTGCGGCGG
>JBIOEF010000205.1:0-3676 GCA_044445785.1 Caulobacterales bacterium | reverse complement strand
CTGCAGGGCAAGGCGCTCAGCTACAACAACATCAACGACACCGACGCGGCGCTGGAGCTGGTCGCCGAGTTCGATCCCAAGGCCAGCGCGGCGGTGGCGATCATCAAGCACGCCAACCCCTGCGGCGTCGCCCTGGGCGCCGACCTGAAGACCGCGTTCGAGCGGGCGCTGCAGTGCGATCCGGTCTCGGCCTACGGCGGCATCGTGGCGCTGAACCGCCGCCTCGACCGGGCCGCCGCGCGCGAGATCGTGCGGATCTTCAGCGAGGTGGTGATCGCCCCGGAAGCCGATGACGACGCCATCGAGGTGTTCAAGCGCCGCAAGGACGTGCGCCTGCTGGTCACCGGCGCGCTACCCGACCCGCTGGCCAAGGGCGAGACCTTCAAGTCGGTGGCCGGCGGGTTCCTGGCGCAGTCGCGGGACGACGCGCGGCTGACCGCGGCGTCGCTCAACATCGTCACCAAGCGGGCGCCGACGGCCGAGGAGGTGCGCGACATGCTGTTCGCCTTCACCGTCGCCAAGCACGTCAAGTCCAACGCCATCGTCTTCGCCAAGGCCGGTCAGACCGCCGGCATCGGCGCCGGCCAGATGAACCGGCGCGACAGCGCCCGCATCGCCGCCCTGCGCGCGGGCGAGGCGGCCGAGGCGGCGGGCCTGCCGCAGTCCCTGGCCAAGGGTTCGGCCTGCGCGTCCGACGCGTTCTTCCCCTTCGCCGATGGCCTCATCCAGGCGGTGGAGGCCGGGGCGACCTCGGTGATCCAGCCCGGCGGCTCGATCCGCGACAACGAAGTCATCGCCGCCGCCGACGAGGCCGGCATCGCCATGGCCTTCACCGGCGTGCGGGTGTTCCGGCATTGAACGCCCTGCTGTCCTTCGAGACGCCCGCTCGCGCGGGCTCCTCAGGATGACTGGGTTGTCGTGCTGCAATGTTTTTCGTCATGGTGAGGAGCGCTCGAACGAGCGCGTCTCGAACCACGCACTGAGGGCATGAAGCTCCGCCTCCCCTCCGACACCCTCGAAGCTCGCTGGCGCCAGCTCGCGCCGCACGTCGAGATCGTGCGGCCGGCGGGCGTCGGGCCCTGGCCGACGGTGGTGATGTTCCATGGCTGCGGCGGGCGCCGGCCGTATCTGAGCGACTACATGAACGCGGCGGCGAAGGCGGGGGTGATGGCGGTGTCGGTGGATTCGTTCGCCCCGCGCGGGATCAGCCGCAATCGCGCGTTGGCGACGGTCTGCACCGGCCTGGAGCTGCCGGGCTGGCGACGCGCGGGCGATGTGCTGGCTAGTCTCTGGGGCCTTTCCACGATCGAGGGCGCTGACCCGGCGCGCGTCGCCCTGGCCGGCTGGAGCCACGGCGGCTGGTCGATCATGGACCTGATGACCATGGACCTTGGCCGCGCCGGCGAGGCGGGGATCGACGATCCCAACCCGGCGCTGCTGAACGGCGTCCAGGCGCTGGTGCTCGCCTACCCCTACTGCGGCCCGGGCGCGCTCAGCCAGCTGCGGCCATGGCGGCGCGCGCCGGCGGTGTTCGCCTTCGTCGGCGAGGGCGACCGCGTGGCCCACCCCGACCTCTGTCGCCGCGCCTTCCGCCAGGCCGAGCGCGCCGGCGCAACAGTGCAGGCCTGGTACCCGCCCGGCGCCACCCACGCGTTCGATGAAGACGGCAGCGGCTTTTCCTTCTTCCGCTACGACGCAGAGCTGACGGGTGAAGCGCAGGCGCGGATGGCCGAGTTCTTGGTCGGGGCGCTCGCGACGCAGGCGCCGGCGGCGTGACGCCGGGTCACGGTTGCCGAGCCTCGGCCGGGGCGCGCATCCTGTCGAAAAGCCTCAGGAGCGCCCCATGACCCTGCACACACCCCTCTGCGATCTCTTGAAGATCGAGCATCCGATCATGCTGGCGGGCATGGGCGGGGTTTCCTTCGCCGAGCTGGCGGCGGCGGTCTCCAACGCCGGCGGCTATGGGGTGCTGGGCATGGCCGGGCGCTCGCCGGATTTCATCCGAGACGAGATGCGCAAGGTAAAGAAGCTCACCGACAAGCCGTTCGGCGTCGACCTGCTGGCCGCCAGCCCCGAAAGCCTCACCGCCTCGGTGGAGATCATCATCAGCGAGGGGGCGTCGAGCTTCGTCGCCGGCCTTGGCGTTCCCATGCCGATCATGGAGCGGCTGAAGCATGCTGGTCTAAAAGTGATGGTGGTGTGCGGGGCGGTGAAGCACGCGGTGAAGGCCGAGCAGGCCGGCTGCGACGCGGTGATCTGCCAGGGCGGCGAGGGCGGCGGCCATACGGGCCTGGTGGGGACCATGCCGCTGATCGCCCAGGCGGTGGAGGCGGTGAAGATCCCGGTTGTGGGCGCCGGCGGCCTCTACGACGGCCGGGGCCTGGCGGCGGTGCTGGCGCTGGGCGGCGTCGGGGTCTGGTTGGGAACGCGGTTCATCGCCTCGCAGGAAGCGCACGCCGGCGGGCTCTATCACGAGACCATCCTGGAGGCCTCTGACGAAGCCACCATCCGCACCCGGTGCTATTCGGGAAAGCCTATGCGGGTTAAGAAGAACCTCTACGTCGAGGACTGGGAAAGCCGGCCCGGCGACATCCAGCCCTTCCCGCAGCAGGCGATGCTCTCCTCCCGCGCCGGGGTGATGGGCGGCATCGGCGGCCAGATCGAGAACCTCGACCCCGACCGCTCGGCCTTCGCCATGGGCCAGTCGGCCGGCGGCGTGCACGACATCCTGCCCGCCGGCGAGATCGTCCGCCGGATCATGGCCGAGGCGGAAGCCTCGATCGCCCGGTTGGCGAAGCTGCAGGCCCGCGCGCCGGCGACTGCGACCCACGGCTGAGGGCGCGGCCCTCTTCAACGGCGCCATAGCCCGCGCCTTCGCCATTCGATAAGCTCTCGCCAACAACGAAACGCGGGAGAGAGATGGTGGCGGCGGGGATTGTGGTTCTGGTGCTGGTGATCTTCGCGATGGTGATTACCGCCGGCGCGATCAAGATCGTCCCCCAGGGATATGAATACACGGTCGAGCGGTTCGGGCGCTACACCCGCACCCTGAAGCCCGGCATCACCGTCTTGACCCCGTTCGTGGAGGCGGTTGGGCGGCGGATCAACATGATGGAGCAGGTGCTCCCCGTGCCGCAGCAGGAGGTGATCACCAAGGACAACGTCGGGGTGCAGGTGGACGCCATCGTCTTCATCCAGGTGATGGACGCCGCCGCGGCCGCCTACCGCGTCGCTAACCTCTCCGGGGCGATCACCCAGCTGACCATGACCAATCTGCGCACCGTGGTCGGCTCGATGGAGCTGGACGAGGTGCTCTCCCAGCGCGAGCACATCAACACCCGGCTGCTCTCGGTGATCGACGAGGCAACCAGCCCCTGGGGGGTGAAGGTGGCGCGGATCGAGATCAAGGACCTGCAGCCGCCGCCCGACATCACCAACGCCATGACCCGGCAGATGAAGGCCGAGCGCGAGAAGCGGGCGGTGATCACCGAGGCCGAGGGCGAGAAGCAGGCGGCCATCGCCAAGGCCGAAGGCTCCAAGCAGGCCGCCATCCTGCAGGCCGAGGGCCGCAAGGAAGCGGCCTTCCGCGACGCCGAGGCGCGCGAGCGGCTGGCCGGCGCCGAGGCCCAGGCGACCAAGGTGGTCTCCGACGCCATCGAGTCCGGCAGCGTCAACG
>JBIOEF010000204.1:0-3778 GCA_044445785.1 Caulobacterales bacterium | reverse complement strand
GGTGATATGGGCCGCCATGCGCGCCACCGCCAGACCCCGGGCCGGGTTGTGGCCGCGCACCAGATAGTCGCCCCCGCACCAGTCGGGATCGGCCACGATGGCTTGGCGGCCCACCTCGTGGAAGGCGATGTTCTGGGCCGAGTGTCTGGCCGCCGTGCCGATGCACACCGCCGAGAACAGTCGCTCCGGATAGTCCGCCGCCCACTGCAGGGCCTGCATCCCACCCATCGAGCCGCCGACGATCGAGAACAGCTGGTCGATCCCCAGGTGGTCGATCAGCATCGCCTGGGCCCTGGCCATGTCGGCCATGGTGATCATCGGGAACGAGAGGCCGTAGGGTTCGCCCGTCGCCGGATTGATCGACGAGGGCCCGGTGGTCCCCATGCAGCCGCCGACGACGTTGGCGCCGATGACGAAGTAGCGGTCGGTGTCGATCGGCAGGCCCGGCCCCACCATGTTGGCCCACCAGCCGGGCTTGCCGGTGGTCGGGTGGCGCGAGGCGACGTACTGATCGCCGGTCAGCGCGTGGTTGACCAGGATGGCGTTGGACTTGTCGGCGTTCAGTCGCCCGTAGGTGCAGTAGCCGATCTCCAGGCCGACGATCTGGCCGCCCGACTCCAGCCTCAGCGGCCGCTCAGCGCCGAACCTGGCCACCGCTTCGGTGGTCTCGATCGCGCGCCCCGTGGTTTCGCCGTCGCTCATGAGCCGCCTTGGACCGCCAAAGAGGCTGGGCTGTCAACGTCCTTGCCGAGCCGCTATGAGGCAGGCTGATGCGCCGTCTGATCCTCTTCCGCCACGCCAAGGCCGAGCCGCGCGCCGCCGGCGGCGACGACTTCGACCGTCCGCTGGCGCCGCGCGGGCGCGATGACGCCGCCCTGATGGGCAGGGTGCTGGCGGCCGAGGGGCTGATCCCCGACCTGGCGCTGGTCTCCTCCGCCCGGCGCACCGCCGAGACCTGGACCTGCGCCCGCGACTCGTTCCCCCACGCCGGTGTCGAGCTGCGGCGCGAGCTTTACAACGCAGGGCCCGAGGCGATCTGGGACGAGGTGCGGCAGGCGGCCGACGAGGGCGAGACCCTGATGGTGATCGGCCACAACCCCGGCCTCCACGAACTGGCCGTCGAGCTCCTGATCGACGCCTCCGCCTCGCCGGTTCACATCGAGAAGGTGGCCGCCAAGTTCCCCACCGCCACGGCCGTCGCCCTCACCTTCGACGAAGCCGGTCACGCGGCGTTCGACGGATTCTTCCTGGCCAAGGACCAGGGCGGCGAAGGCGAGGGATGAGCCACCTCTACAAGCTGCTCTCGCGCTCGGAGTGGGCGGCGGCCGAGCGCGCTGGCCGCTATGCTGGATCGGCGCTGGATCTCAAGGACGGCTTCATCCACCTCTCCACCGCCGCCCAGGCGCAGGAGACCGCCCGGCGGCATTTCGCGGGGCAGGGCGACCTGGTGCTCGTCCAGCTCGACGCCGAGCGGCTGGGCGCGGCCCTGAGGTGGGAGCCATCCCGCGGCGGCGACCTCTTCCCCCACCTCTACGCCGCGCTGAACTGCGCCCTCGCCGAAGCCGTGCGGCCGATCGAGCTTGATTCAGACGGGACGCCGACGCTGGGCGAACTGCTGGCATGAGCAATCGGCGCCGCCCCACCCCTCACCTCACCTCTCCCCGTTTGCACGGGGAGAGGGCTACTGAGGGGGCGGAGTGGCGGCCGGATCGTGAAACCGCCGCCAACCTAACAGTAGCCCTCGCCCCGCCCCGGCGAAGGCCGGGGTGGGGAGAGGTGAGGTGAGGGGCCTTCTTACGCAATGAGCGCCCTCCACGCCCTCGCAACACGGGTCCTCACCGCCTTCGACCCCGAGACCGCCCATGGGCTGGCGATCGGCGCGCTGAAGGCGGGTCTCGGCCCGCGCGCGCCGGCGCACGACCCGGCGCTGGCGATCGATCTGGCGGGGCTGGCGCTTCCCAACGCCGTCGGTCTCGCCGCCGGGTTCGACAAGAACGCGGAAGTTCCGGCCGCCATGCTCGCCGCCGGCTTTGGCTTCGTGGAGTGCGGCACGGTGACGCGCTGGCCCAGAGCGGCAATCCGCGGCCGCGCCTTTTCCGCCTCACCGAGGACAGCGCGGTGATCAATCGCCTGGGCTTCAACAACGCCGGCCACGAGGCCTTCGCCGCCGCCCTGGCGCGGCCCAGACGGGGGATCGTCGGCGCCAACGTCGGCGCGAACAAGGACTCCGCCGATCGGATCCAGGACTACGCGGCGGGGCTCAAGCGCCTCTGGGGCCTGGCCGACTATTTCACCCTCAACATCTCCTCGCCCAACACGCCGGGCCTTCGCGCCCTGCAGACCAAGGCGGCGCTGGAGGAATTGCTCGGCCGCGTCAGCGAGACGCGGCGGACGCTCGCGGGCGCGGCGCCTATATTCCTCAAGGTCGCGCCCGACCTCGAGTCGGCGGAGATCGAGCCGATCTGTGAGGCTGTGGCGGGGTTTGGACTTCAGGGCGTGATCGTCGGCAACACCACCCTCTCGCGGCCGGATGGGCTGACCTCGCGCTGGCGGAGCCAGGCCGGCGGCCTTTCCGGCGCGCCGCTGATGGCGCTATCCACCCGCGTGCTCGGCGAGTTCCACCAGGCGGCGCGCGGCCGCTTCGCCCTGATCGGCGCGGGCGGGATCGCCAGCGGCGCCGACGCCTACGCCAAGATCCGCGCCGGCGCGCGGGCGGTGCAGCTCTATTCGGCGCTGGTCTTCCATGGGCCGGGCCTCATTGTCGACATCCGTCGCGACCTGGCGGCGCGGCTGAAGGCCGACGGCTTCGCCAGCCTCGAGGCGGCGGTGGGGGCGCCATGAGCGAGACCGCGCCCGCCGGCCGGCGCACGCGCTGGGCCAGATTCATCCCGCTGGTGCTGATCGCGGCGCTGCTGGCCGTGCTGGTGGCCTCCGGAGAGCTGAAGCATCTGTCGCTCAGCGAGTTGGCCGACCACCGCGTGGCGCTCACCGCCTTCGTCCAGCGTCATCCCATCGCCAGTCTGGCCGCCTATTTCGCGCTCTTTGTGCTGGTCATCGTCGCCTGCGTCCCAGGCCCAAGCGTGATGGCGGTCAGCGGCGGGTTCCTGTTCGGGACCTGGATCGGCGGCGCGGCGACGCTGGCCGGCGGCGTCGTCGGCTCGGTGATCGTGTTCCTGGCCTGCCGCACCGCGTTCGGCGACTGGGCGGCGCACCGGGCCGGGCCGATGGTGGCGCGGGTGGAGGCGGGGTTCTCGCGCAACGCCTTCTCCTACCTCCTGGCGCTGCGGCTGATGCCGGTGGCGCCGTTCTTCCTGGTCAACATCTCCGCGGGCCTGGCGCGCATCCGCCTCTCGACCCTGATCCTGGCCACCGTGATCGGCTCGGCGCCGTCGTCGTTCATCTTCGCCGGCCTTGGCTCGGGCCTCGGCGAACTCTTCCAGCGGCACGTCAAGGTGGACGCCAGCCTGCTGGCCAGGCCCCAGATCATCGTGCCGCTTGGCGCCCTGGCGCTGATGTCGCTAGCGCCGGCGGCCTGGCGGCTCTGGCGCGCGCGGCCAGGGTGAGCGCCCCGGCGCTCTGCTCGCGTTTCATTGCCGCGCGGGACTGGGTCTAGTAACGGGAATCCATGGCGGATGACGCGCCTTCGTCCGAGCCTCCCACGCCAGGCGAACGCCGCGTCTTCTGGCCCCGCGGGCTTTCGGCCCGCTTGCTGCTCGCCACCGCCCTCATGGTGGTGCTGGCCAACGTCGTCATCGTGCCAACCCTGCTCGCCATTCGC
>JBIOEF010000203.1:0-3780 GCA_044445785.1 Caulobacterales bacterium | reverse complement strand
GAACAGATACCGCAGGCCGATCGTCACCGACTGGTCCGAATACTTGCCGTTGATCACCCCCGGCTGGAACGAGGCTGGGCCGACGCCGGAGCCCACGGAGGTGAAGTTGATGTCCTGGGTGGCGATGTAGCGATAGGTGAGGTCCACATTCAGCTGATCGCTCACGCGGAACGCCAGGCCGGCGATGCCTTGCCAGGCGAACTTGGTGTCGGAGTCGTCGACCGTCACGTTCTGCGGCGGGGCCAGGCCGAGCACCCGGCCGTTGGCTTGCACCCGGACGTGGGCGATGCCCGCGCCGCCGCCGATGAACGGATCGACCGCGCCGTCGGGCAGGATGTCGAACAGCAGGTTGCCCATGAGGCTGAAATTCTCGACCGAACCAGCAGGCCTGGGGCAGGTGCCGGCGGGCGGATTGACCGCGCAGAGGGCGCTAAATCCGCTGGAATCGGTTCCCGTGACGCTCCTCAGGTTGCCCGGTCGGTAGCCGCCTTCCAACTCGACCCGGACGTGCGGCGCGACCTTGTAGCCGATCCGCGCAAAACCGGTCCAATCGGTGTCGGTGTTGGCGCGAGCCACGAGGGTTGGATCGCCCCCCGCATGCAGGCTCATGGCCTGCATCTCGTGCCCACCCGCGTCGATGGCCCCGTACCACCCGGTATCCGCCTGGGCGGCGTACGCGCCGGAGGCGGCGAACACCCCGACCAGGGCGGCTCCCGCTAGGAGATTCAATTTCATTCGAAGTCCTTCCTTGCCCTCTGAGGCGGTCGCAGACCGAGCCGTGTTATATCAAGCCAAACGACAGGCGAAAGTGTCGAGGCGGACACACCCCCGACAATTCGCCTCATCGGCGCCACCGTCGGCGACGCTATACAATGGCGTTCACGCAATCAACTTGGCTTTGCGGAATTCCCGCATAAACCGCGCGGTTTTCAAATGCGCCGGGTTCGGGGCCGCGATCGAACTGTCGATTTTCCGTGCACGGCAGGCTGGAGCGCGGCGCACGCGGGCCCTGCGGCGGCCGCCTCGATTCGGACATGATAGCTCCGCGCCTCTTTGCCGAGGGTTTACGCCGCGTCCAATACGCGAGACGCTCAGTTGGTTCCCGGATCCGGCTTTCTGTCTGAAACGGCTACGACAACAGCAAGTGAGCGCACCGGTCACTGAGCGGTCTTGACGGATTCCCAGCTGCGCGCCGGCGCCGGATTGATGGCCGCATGCAGGTAGTCGAGGTTGTTGCTGACGACGTCCGGCGGCAGGTCCTGGCGGGCCAGCCGCTCGGCCTCGTCCAGGCGCCCTTCCATGCCGAGGATCAGCGCCAGATTCTGCCGCTCCTGAGCGCCGGCGCCCGGTGCGGCGACCGCCTTGCGGAGCAGCGGCTCGGCGCTCTGGGGATCGCCGTGCGTGGCGTAGAACATGCCCAGATTGGTGAGCGTGGCGGGGTTGTTCGGCGCCATCGCCAGGGCTTTCTGGTGGGCGCTCAGCGCCTCGTCGTCGCGATCGGCCTGCTCCAGCGCCACCGCCAGCAACGCCTGCGGCCGCCAGTCTCGCGGCGCGAGGCTCGCCGCCCGCTGGACCAGGTCGATGGCGTAGAAGCCCTGATTCGCGGCGATCTTGGCTCTGGCGCTCTCCAGCAGGGCCTCGAGGTTGTTCGGTTCGACAACCAGCACCTGATCGACCGCCGCGCCCGCGTCGTCGAAACGGCCGAGCGCGCGAAGCGCCTTGGCCAGTTTGATCGCCGCGTCGGTGTCGCGGGGATCAGCCTCCATCACGCGGGACCAGAACGCCGCCCGCCCTAGCGGATCCAGCCGCTCGGCCTCCAGGCGTTCCTCGGCGGTCACCTTGCGCGGCGCTGGCGGCGTCGGCGAAGCTTTCGAGGCCTTCGCCGGCGACGCGGGCGAGGCGGCCGTCGCGGCGAGCGCCGGGGCGCCGGCCAGCGTCAGGACGGTTGCGAGGAGAGCCAGCTTGCGACACATGAGAAGGCCTTGGGATTTGCGCGTCCGCAAGCTTCGGCGTGCGAGCCTCAAGGAATCGTTAAGCATAAGCCCCTTCCGCCGCCTTTCCTCGAGCCAGCCATGTCCGACGCCGTCGTTGCCGAAGCCAAGGGACCGGCCATTCCCATCCGGTTCGTCCGTCCAGGCGATCTTGATTCGGCCCTCGCCGCGCTCGCCCCGGCGCTGAAGCGCCAGGCGGAACTGGCGAAGTTCTCAGGCAAGGCCGGTCAGGCCGTCATCCTGGTCGGAGAGGATGGGATCGCTCAGGCGCTCGCGGGGTTGGGCGAGCGCGACGAGGGCGGGACGATGGCCTTGCGCGCTCTCCCCGCCCGGCTGCCGGCTGGACTTTACGCCATCGAGCCACAGGCCGGTGATCCGCCAGCAGACGATGTGGCGCTCGCCTGGGCGCTCGGCGCCTACCGATTCGACCGCTATCGGCGCAAGCACGGCGAGCCGATCGCCCAGCTGGTTGCGCCGGCGGGAACGAACCTTGGCGAGGTGCGCGCCGTCTCTCACGCCTGCGCGCTCGCCCGCGACATGATCAACACCCCGGCCAACGACATGGGCCCGCGGCAGATCGAGACCATCGCCCGCGAGGTGGCCGAGGCCTTCGGCGCGACCATCCAAGTGACCACGGGAGACGCATTGCTGGAGGCCAACTATCCGGCGGTGCACGCCGTCGGCCGCGCCGCCGTCGCCGAGCGCGCGCCCCGGATGATCGAGCTCCGCTGGGGCGCGGCCAACGCCCCGCTGGTGGCGATCGTCGGCAAGGGCGTCGTCTTCGACAGCGGCGGGCTCGATATCAAGCCCTCAGCCGGCATGCGGCTAATGAAGAAGGACATGGGCGGCGCCGCCCACGCCCTGGCGCTGGGACGGATGGTGATGGCGGCGAATCTGCCGGTGCGCCTGGCGGTCCTGCTGCCAGCGGTGGAAAACGCCATCGCCGGCGACGCCATGCGGCCAGGCGACGTGCTGACTTCGCGCAAGGGCCTCTCCATCGAAGTCGGCAATACCGACGCCGAGGGCCGGCTGATCCTGGCCGACGCCCTGACCCGCGCCGCCGAATTGGAACCCGACCTGACCCTGGACCTGGCGACGCTGACCGGCGCGGCGCGCGCGGCGCTGGGTCCGGAGCTGCCGCCGTTCTACACCGACGACGAAGCCCTGGCGGGCGCCATCGCCGAGGCGGCCCGCGCGGCGGAGGACCCGCTCTGGCGCATGCCGCTATGGGCGCCCTACGACGCCGCCCTCGACAGCGACATCGCCGACGTCAAGAACGACCCGGACGGCTGGGCGCAGGCCGGCTCGGTCACCGCGGCGCTGTTCCTCAAGCGCTTCGCGCCGACGAGCGGCGCCTGGGCGCACTTCGACATCTTCGCCTGGAATCCCCGGAACCGACCGGGCTGGCCGGTTGGCGCCGAGGCGCAGGCGATCCGCGCACTCTACCGAATGCTCAAGCTGCGCTACCGGTGAGCCCGCTCGACCCGCGCACCACCTTGGCCCGGCCGGACCTCGCCGCGCAGGCGCTGGAGGGCGTGGCGCCCGCGGACCGGTACGGGGCGCCCAGAACGCTGCAGCTGGCCCTTCCTTTCGCCGCCCTGCGCCGGTCGGCCGATCCCGCCGCCGAGCAGCTCGACCAGCTGCTCTATGGCGAGCGCTTCGACGCCCTGGCGCCGGCTGGCGACTTCCTCTGGGGCCAGGCGCGGCGCGATGGCTATGTTGGCTTCGTCGAAGCCGCGGCGCTCGCGCCCTCCTCGGCCTCGCCAACCCACTGGGTGCGGGCGTTGCG
>JBIOEF010000202.1:0-3812 GCA_044445785.1 Caulobacterales bacterium | reverse complement strand
TCCCTCCCCATGATGGGGAGGGAGGCGGGCCGCAGCCCCAGCTCGGCCATCATCGCTTCGTCCTGGCTGCGTTCGGGGTTGGCGGTGGTCAGCAGCCGGCCGCCGACGAAGATCGAGTTGGCCCCGGCCATGAAGCAGAGCGCCTGCAGCTCGCGGCTCATGTGCTCGCGCCCGGCGGCCAGCCGCACCACCGACTTGGGACAGACCAGGCGCGCCACGGCGATCATCCGCACGAACTCCAGGCCGTCCACCTTGTCGCTCGCTCCCAGCGGCGTTCCCTTGATCGGCATCAGGTCGTTGATCGGCAGGCTCTCAGGGTGCTCGGGCAGGATGGCCAGCTGATGCAGCAGCCCGGCCCGGTCGCGCCGGGTCTCGCCCATGCCGACGATGCCGCCGCAGCAGACCGAGATGCCGGCCTCGCGCACCGCCGCCAGCGTATCCAGCCGGTCCTGGTAGACGCGGGTGGTCACCACCTGGTCGTAGTAGTCCGGGCCGGTGTCCAGGTTGTGGTTGTAGAAATCCAGCCCCGCATCCTTCAGCGCCCGCGCCTGCGGCGGGCTCAGCATGCCCAGGGTGACGCAGGTCTCCAGGCCCATCGCCTTGATACCGGCGATCATCGCCGCGACCTTGGGCGTGTCGCGGTCCTTCAGGTCGCGCCAGGCCGCGCCCATGCAGAAGCGCTGCGCCCCGCCCGCCTTGGCCCGCGCCGCCTCGGCCAGCACCGCGTCCAGCTCCATCAGCCGGGTGGCGACGACGCCGGTCTGGAAGTGCTGCGACTGGCTGCAATAGCCGCAGTTCTCCGGGCAGCCGCCGGTCTTGATCGACAGCAGCTGGGCCAGCTGCACCTCGGTCGGATCGAACCAGCGCCGATGCGTCTGGGCGGCCCGGAAGACGAGCTCGGTGAAGGGCAGCTCGAAGAGCGCCTCCACCTCTTCGAGCGTCCAGTCGTGGCGGGGGAGGGCGGGATCGTCATCGGTCATGCGGATACTCCAGGCGTTTCACCGGTTACCCGTCGAGAGCCGCCTCGCCAAGGCGAATGGATGCGGAACGCGGCGGCGGCGTGCTAGAGCCTTTTAGCCTCAAGTGGAATCACTTGAGGCGGCCAAAAGGCTCTAAACTTAAGAGTCTTGGAGCGCGATGGCCGCCGAAAGTAGTTCCGACTTTCGGCTATCGCGCTCCAGGGCAGGCGGCGTTTTGTTGCGTTCAGGACCCCCGATGGCTGACGAGCCGCGCGAGATCGAGCTCAAGTTCGTGCTGCCCGCGGGCCGCGCAGAGGCGCTGCTGGCCGAGCTTCCCCTCCTGTCGGCGACCCCGCCCAGGTCCTTGAGCGCGGTCTACTTCGACACGCCCAAGCGCGCTCTGCGGCGGGCGGGACTGTCGCTTCGCGTCCGCGCCCAGGACGGCGGCTTCGTCCAGACGCTGAAGAACGGCGGCGATGGGACCCTGGCGCGGGGCGAGTGGGAGACGCCGCTGACCAGCGGCGAGCCGGCGCTGGCGTCTCTGGCCAAGACTCCGGGCGGCGCGGTGCTGCGCAGGCATAGCCACGTCCAGCCCCAGTTCACCGTCGAGGTGCGCCGCCGCTCGGCCAGCGTGGCCGAAGGCGAGAGCGAAATCGAGCTCAGCTTCGACGAGGGCGAGGCGGCCGGGGGCGGCAAGCAGGCGCCGTTCGCGGAGCTGGAGCTGGAGCTGAAGTCGGGCCCGACGTCCGGGCTCTTCGCCCTCGCCCGCAAGCTGGCGAGCGCCGGCGATCTGACGCTCTCCTTCACCACCAAGGCCGAGCGCGGGTTCAGCCTCGTGGCGCCGCCGAGGGCGAGGGCGAAGAAGTTCGTCGTCCCACGCCTCTCGCCGAAGATGAGCGCCGGCGAGGCGTTCCGGGTGGTCGCCTACGCCTGCCTGCGCCAGATCGCCGGCAACGCCGAGCGCCTGCGCGAGCGCGCGGCGCCGGAGGTCGTCCACCAACTGCGGGTCGGCCTGCGGCGGCTGCGGAGCCTGCTCACCACGTTCGGCCCGGTGGTCGATGACGCCCGCCTGCCGGCGCTGAAGGCCGAGCTGGCGTGGCTGACCATCGAGCTGGACGCCGCGCGCAACCTCGATGTCCTCCTGCAGGGCGACTATCGCGCGGCCCTGCGCGAGAAGGAGAACGCCGATGGCCTCAAGGGCCTGGGCGCGCGCCTGCGCGGCGCGCGGCGGATCGCCTACGCGCGCGCCGCCGCGGCGGTGGAGAGCGAGCGCTTCCGGCGACTGTTGCTGGACGTGCTGACCTGGATCGAGATCGGCGCCTGGACCGCCGAGGCGGCCAAGGGCGCTGAGGCGCGCGAGCAGCCGGTCCTGCGCTTCGCCCGCAAGGCGCTGAGCCGGCGCCGGCGCAGGATCGTCAGGACCGGCGCTGACCTGGCCGCGCTCGAACCCCCGGCGCGGCACAGGCTGCGCATCGCCGCCAAGAAGATGCGCTACGCCGCCGACGTCTTCGCCGGGCTCTTCGGTCGCCGGCCCCGCGCCCGGCGCTTCATCGACGCGCTGAAGGCGGTGCAGGACCGCCTTGGCGAGCTCAACGACATCGTCGTCGGCGAAGCCCTGGCGCACGAGGTGGCGGCCGGCGGCGGCTGGACCGGGGCAGTAACCGCGACCGACGCCGAAGCGGAGGCCGCCTTCACCGCCGGCCGGATCACCGGCGCCCAGAAGGCGCGCACCGCCCCCTTGCTGAAAGAGGCGCAGGACGCCATCGACGCCTTCGCCCAGGCCAAGCCCTTCTGGCCGAAATGATCGGCGCCATATAAAGTTTCCTTTATATCTGATTGCTAGTGTCGCGTCGCCCCGCTATAGAGCCGCGCGAACAAGGAGCCCGACCGCCCATGGCCGACTACATCATCAAGGACGCCGCCCTGGCCGATTGGGGCCGCAAGGAAATCGAGATCGCCGAGACCGAGATGCCGGGCCTGATGGCCGTGCGCGCCGAGTTCTCCAAGGACCAGCCGCTGAAGGGCGCCAGGATCGCCGGCTCCCTGCACATGACCATCCAGACGGCGGTGCTGATCGAGACCCTGCAGGCCCTGGGCGCGGACGTGCGCTGGGCCTCGTGCAACATCTTCTCCACCCAGGACCACGCCGCCGCCGCCGTCGCCGTGCGCGGCACGCCCGTCTTCGCGGTCAAGGGCGAGACCCTGCCGGAGTACTGGGACTACGCCCACAAGATCTTCGAGTGGACTGGCGGCGGCTATCCGAACCTGATCCTCGACGACGGCGGCGATGCGACCCTGCTCTGCGTGCTAGGGCCCAAGGCCGAGAAGGATCCCTCCGTTCTCGACAAGCCGAACAACGAGGAGGAGGAAGCGCTCTTTGCGGTGATGAAGCGCTACCTGAAGGAAAAGCCCGGCTTCTATTCGGCGATCCGCGCGGCGATCAAGGGCGTCTCCGAGGAGACCACCACCGGCGTCCACCGCCTCTACCAGATGGCCGAGCGCGGCGAGCTGCCGTTCCCGGCGATCAACGTCAACGACAGCGTCACCAAGTCCAAGTTCGACAACCTCTACGGCTGCCGCGAGAGCCTGGTGGACGCCATCCGCCGCGGCACCGACGTGATGCTGGCCGGCAAGGTGGCGGTGGTGTGCGGCTACGGCGACGTCGGCAAGGGCTCGTCAGCTTCCCTGCGCCAAGGCGGCGCCAGGGTGATCGTCACCGAGATCGACCCGATCTGCGCCCTGCAGGCGGCCATGGAGGGCTACGAGGTCCAGACGCTGGAGGATGTGGTCAAGAACGCCGACATCTTCGTCACCGCCACCGGCAACAAGGACGTGATCACCGTCGACCACATG
>JBIOEF010000201.1:0-3851 GCA_044445785.1 Caulobacterales bacterium | reverse complement strand
GTCCACGCCCTGCGCGCAGCAGGCGAGGTGGTTGGGTTCATGGGCGACGGCGTCAACGATGCGCCGGGGATCAAGGCGGCAGACGTGGGCCTCTCGGTGGACGGGGCCACCGGCGTGGCGCGCGCGGCGGCCGACATGATCCTGCTCGATTCCGATCTGGCCGTGGTCGCTGACGGGGTGGACGAAGGCCGGCGGACCTTCGCCAACATCCTGAAGTACGTGCGCATGGGCGCCAGTTCGAACTTCGGCAACATGCTCTCCATGGCGGCGGCGTCGCTGTTCCTGCCGTTCCTGCCGATGCTCGCGACCCAGATCCTCCTCAACAACCTGCTCTATGACGTCTCCGAGATCGGCATCCCGTTCGACAATGTGCGGGCCTCCGACATCGCCGAGCCTCAGCATTGGCGGCTGCAGGATATCGTGCGGTTCGCCGCGGTGATGGGACCGCTCTCTTCGGTGTTCGACCTGGCCACGTTCGGCGTGCTGTTCCTGCTCTTCCGCGCCGGTCCGGACGTGTTCCGCACCGGCTGGTTCCTGGAATCCATCGCCACCCAGACTCTGTGGTGTTCCTGATCCGAACCCGCGGGCGACCCTGGCGCGACGCGCCCAACCGGGTGCTGGCGATCACCACGCTCGGCGCCCTCGCCGTCGCCCTGGCGATCCCATTCCTGCCGCTCGGCGTCTGGTTCGGGTTCCAGACGCCGCCGGCGCTCACCACCGCCGCGTTGGCGGGGATCGTGATCGTCTACCTGGTCTGCGCCGAGCTGGTTAAGCCGCTGGCGATCGGCGGCGGGTTGCGCCGCGCGCGCCTTAGCCCCGGCCGTTCACCCGGGTCCAGCCTTGCGGCCGGAGCAGCTCCAGCGGGGTGAAGCGGGCCTTGTAGTCCATCTTGTGGCTGCCCTGGACCCAGTAGCCCAGGTACACATAGGGCAGATCGATCAGCCCGGCCTGGACCACGTGGTCGAGGATCACGAACGAACCCAGGCTGCGCCGCGCGAGCGTCGGATCGTAGAAGCTGTAGACCAGGGAAAGGCCGTCGCTGAGCTGGTCGACGAGCGCGCAGGCCAGGAGGTCGCCCGGTCCCTTGTCCTTCGACGGCTCGCGGTATTCCACCAGGTGCGTGCGCACCGCGGTATCCTCGACCATGGCCACGTAGTCCGGCCAGGTCATCTCGGCCATGCCGCCGCCCGCATGGCGCGATCCCAGGTATCGCCGCAGCAGGTCGAACTGCTCCAGGGTCGCCTCGGCCTCGACCACATAGCGGCCGAGATGGCCGTTGCGCGCCAGAACGCGGCGCTCGGACCTGGAGAACACATATTCGCCGGCCGGGAGCCTGGCCGATACGCAGGCGGCGCAGTTCTCGCAGGCTGGGCGGTAGGCGATGTTCTGCGAGCGCCGGAACCCGCCCTGGGTCAGCGAATCATTGACCAGCGCCCCGTCCAGCAGCGGCAGGTGGGCGAACACCTTGCGCTCCTCGCGGCCGGGCAGGTAGGGGCACGGCGACGGCGCGGTGAGGAAGAAGCGAAGCTGCCGGGTCGGGAAATGCTGGGTCACGGAACGCGGGCGGCCTTCGAGAGCATCAACATCGCCGCCGATTAGGGGGCAATCCGCGCTCTTAGGCAAGCCATCGAAGCGCTACGGGCCCTGGTCGGGCGGCAGCACCGGCGCCTCGCGCAAAAGTACGATGGCGATGCGCCGATTGCCGGGCAGCATGGGATCGTCCGGGTACAGCGGATCGGAGTTGGCCTTGCCGGCCACCTGGTAGATTCGGTCGGGATCGACGCCGGCCGCTTGCAGGACCTGGCGCGAAGCGTCGGCGCGGGCCGAGGAGAGCGCCCAGTCGGAGGCGGGCTTGGCGCCGCCGGCGCTGGCGCTGGTGTGGCCGGAGATGCTGATCCGGTTGGGCAGCTGGTTGACGATCTTGGCCACCGCCTTCAGCAACACCTGGGCGCGGTCGTTGGGCTTGGCCGAGCCCTCGACGAACATCGAGCGGCCTTCCTGGTCGACCAGCTGGATGCGCAGGCCCTCGGGCGTCTGGTCGACGATGATCTGCTTGGACAGCTCCGCCAGCTCGGGCATCTGCTGCATCGCCTGGCGCAGCGACTGGGCGGCGCTGGAGAAGGCCGCGTCCTCCTTCTGCGCCTGGGAGGCCTTCAGCGACTGCTCGCTCCCCTGATTCTGGCTCTGGCCGTTCTCGGAGACGTTCTGCGGCGCGTCCGGGGCCAGGGCCTGGATCACGTCCTTCGATCCGGACGCCTTCGAGCCGGTGGTGCTGAGCGCTGCGCCGCCGAGAATCCCGCCAGAGCCGCTGGTGGTCTCCGAGACCGCCGCCGGAGCGAAATAGTCGGCGATGCCGCGCTTCTGCTCGGGACTGGTGGTGTTGATCAGCCACATCAGGAGGAAGAACGCCATCATCGCGGTGACGAAGTCGGCGTAGGCCACCTTCCAGGCGCCGCCGTGGTGGCCGGCGTGGTCGCCCTTCTTTATCTTCTTGATGATGATGGGCGCTTCGCCGACAGCCATAGCGCGTCCTGATCGGGGTTAACTCTACTGTTCGGCTAAGGTGGTCGGCGGACGTTAAGAAGCGGTTGCGGGAGTTCTCATGAAGGTCGCCTTCATCGGTCTTGGGGTGATGGGCTATCCGATGGCCGGACACCTGGCGCGCGCGGGCCACGACGTGGCCGTCTTCAACCGCACGGCGGCGAAAGCCGAGCGCTGGGCGGGCGAGCACAAGGGCCGGGCCTGCGCCAGCATCGCCGAGGCGGCGGGGGACCGCGACCTGGTCGCCCTCTGCGTCGGCAATGACGATGACGTGCGCGCGGTGGTCGGCGAAATGCTGCCGGCGCTGAAGGCGGGCGCGATCGTGGTCGACCACACCACCGCCTCGGCCAGGATTGCGCGGGAGATGGCGACGGCGGTCGGTGACCGCGGCGGCTTCTTCCTCGACGCGCCGGTCTCGGGCGGCCAGGCGGGGGCGCAGAACGGCCAGCTGGCGATCATGGTCGGCGGCGATTCGGCGGCGGTGGAGCGGGCGAGGCCGGTCATCGGCGCCTACGCCAAGGCGATCCAGCACATGGGCGGGCCCGGAACCGGGCAGCTGACCAAGTGCGTCAACCAGATCTGCATCGCCGGCGTCGTCCAGGGGCTGGCCGAGGCGGTCCACTTCGCCACCCGGGCGGGCCTGGATAGCGACCTCGTCTACGAGGCGATCTCCAAGGGCGCGGCCCAGTCCTGGCAGATGGACAACCGCTGGAAGACGATGGCGCAGGGCCAGTTCGACTTCGGCTTCGCGGTGGACTGGATGCGCAAGGACCTGGGGCTGGTGCTGGACGAGGCGCGCTCCAACGGCGCGCGGCTGGAGCTCACCGCTCTCGTCGATCAGTTCTACGCCGAGGTCCAGGCCATGGGCGGGCGCCGCTGGGACACCTCCAGCCTGGCCGCGCGGCTGGAGCGGCCCTGATCCAGCACATTCGCAGGACCCGCGGCTACCCACAGTCGTCATCGCCCGGCTTGTCGGGGCGACCCATGATCACCGTCGAACGTTCGTGTTCATAGGTCCCCCGCATTCCGCTTCGCTACAGCGGGGGATGACGATGTTGTTTGCTACCCCAACATCTCCGCCACCCACGGCGCGAAGTAGGTGATCACGCCGGCGCAGCCAGCGCGCTTGAAGGCGGTAAGGCTCTCCAGGATCGCGCGGTCCTCGTCGAGCCAGCCGTTTTGCGTGGCGGCCATCAGCATCGCGTACTCGCCGGAGACCTGGAACGCGAAGGTCGGCATCGCGAACGCTTCGACCACGCGGCGGACGATGTCGAGGTAGGGCATGCCCGGCTTGACCATGACCATGTCTG
>JBIOEF010000200.1:0-3867 GCA_044445785.1 Caulobacterales bacterium | reverse complement strand
GTGCCGGGCGATCGCGGCGCCGGCGCCGGCGGGGGTTAAGGGCCCGGTCTGGGCGTCCGGGAGCGTCAGGGGCTGGACCTGCGCCTCCCGGGGCGCGCCCAGGGCGTCGGCCAGCGCCGACAGCGACGCCGCGCCGTCTTCCCCGCGGCTGGCCAGCGTCGCCGTTTCGCAGCCCTCTGGCACCAGGACGCTCGGCTTGTCCGGATAGGCGAAGAAGGCCACCGGCGCCGTCGTCTCCACCAGCACCATCAGATCGACCCCGGCGAGGTCGCTGAGCGCCATCTCGCCGAAGTACATCATCCGGTCGGGCGCGAAGCGGCCCGCGCCCCGCGGCTGGCGGGCGATGAAGGTGTCGGTGAGCACCCGCACGCCGCCGGCGGCGATCCGCCCAGCCGCCGCCAGCGTCGCTGCGTCGCAGGCGGTGGTGCCGAGCAGGATCACCGGCTTGGCCGCGGCCTTCAGCCGGCGGGCGATGGCGTCCACCGTTTCGCCGGCGACGCTTCGCTTGGCCGGGCGCTGGACCTTCGGACCCCTGGCGGTGGTCGGCGACCAGGCGCAGTCGGCCGGCAGGATCAGGCTGGCCGCGCCGCCCGGCGGGCCGTAGCTGGCGGTGATCGCCTCGGCCGCCAGCGCGCCCACCTCGTCAGGGCTCTCGGCCGACTTCACCCATACCGAATTGGGCCCGGCGATGGCGGCGATGTTGGAGTTGAGCGGGGCGTCGTACTGGCGATGGTAGGTGGCGTGGTCGCCGATCACATTGACGATCGGCGTGTAGGCGCGGCGGGCGTTGTGCAGGTTGGCCAGGCCATTGCCGTAGCCGGGGCCCAGGTGCAGCAGCGTGCAGGCCGGTTTCTCCGCCATCCGCCCGTAGCCGTCCGCCGCGCCGGTGGCCGCGCCTTCGAAGAGGCACAGCACCGGGCGCATGCGCGGCTGGCGGTCCAGCGCGCTGACGAACTGCATTTCGCTGGTGCCGGGATTGGCGAAACAGGCCTCGACCTCGTTGAGGATCAGGGTCTCGATCAGGGCGTCGGCGCCGTTCATGCTCTGGCCTCCAGGGTCTCGACGAAGCGCATCGGCTGGCCGCGCCCCTCGGCCGTGACCGCGCCATCCCGCATGACCACCACGCCGCGGATGATCGTCGCCATCGGCCAGCCGGTTGCTTCGAAGCCGTCGAAGGGCGTCCAGCCGACGCGGGTGGCCATGTCGGCGTGGCGGATCGTGCGGCGCGCCTTCAGGTCGACCAGGGTGAGGTCGGCGTCGTAGCCCACCGCGATCCGCCCCTTGCCGGCGACGCCGAAGATCCGCTGCGGCCCGGCGCTGGTCAGATCGACGAAACGCTCCAGGGTCAATCGCCCCTCGGCGACGTGGGTCAGCATCACCGCCACCAGCGTCTGCACGCCCGGCATGCCGGACGGCGAGGCCGGATAGGGCTTGGCCTTTTCCTCCAGCGTATGGGGCGCATGGTCGGTGCCGAGCACGTCGACGACGCCGGACGCGATCCCCCGCCAGAGCCCTGCCCGATGCTCGGGCCCGCGGATCGGCGGGTTCATCTGCGCCAGGCCCTGCATTCGCTCATAGGCCTCGGGCGAGGCCAGCGTCAGGTGCTGGGGCGTCACCTCGACGGTGGCGACGTCCTTGTAGCGGACGAGGATCTCGATCTCCTGCGCGGTGCTGACATGCAGCACGTGGATGCGCTTGCCAAGCCGGGTGGCGATCTCGAGCAGGCGCTCGGTGCATTGCACCGCCGCCTGGACGTCGCGCACCTCTTCGTGGCTGGTCCAGTCGCCGGCGCGGGCCAGCGGCCGGCGCTCGGCCAGGCGAAACTCGTCCTCGGAGTGGAAGGCCGCGCGGCGGTTGACGTGCCGCAACACCTGCTCCACGCCCTCGTCGTCGGCCACCAAGAGCGTTCCGGTGGAGGCGCCCATGAACACCTTCACCCCGCAGCAGCCGGGGGTGCGCTCCAGTTCGCCCAGCAGCGCCGCGTTCTCATGCGTGGCGCCAAGATAAAAGGCGTGATCGCAGTGCATGCGCCCGCGCGCCCGGCCCAGCTTCTCCTCCAGCGCGGCGGCCGTGCTGGTCGGCGGGTCGGTGTTGGGCATCTCGAAGACGCTGGTGACCCCGCCCAGCACCGCCGCGCGCGAGCCGGTCTCCAGGTCTTCCTTCCAGGCCATGCCGGGCTCGCGGAAGTGGACCTGGGTGTCGATCACCCCCGGCAGGACGGTGAGGCCGGTCGCCTCCATCACCTCGCCGGCGGAGGCCTGCCCAAGGTCCCCGATCGCCGCGATCTTGCCGGCGGAGACGCCGATGTCCGCGCGCCCGCGGCCGGCTTGATTGACCACGTCGCCGCCGCGCACGATCAGGTCGAAGAGCTCAGCCACGCGGGGCTGTCTCTTCCAGGAACGCCTCGGCCGCCGCCAGCACGCTCTCGGCGGAGAGGTCGGTCATGTGACAGACCGCGCCGCTCAAGGACGGATCCACCCGGCGGATCTCCTCCAGCGACCGGGTGCCGCGCACCACCCGCACGTTCTCGCCCCACGGCCGCCAGATGCGATCGTCCGAAGGTCCGAAGAGCGCCAGCGTTGGAACCCCGGCGGCGGCGGCCAGCTGCGAGAAGCCATTGTCGTTGCCAAGGAAGAGCCGCGCGCGCTTCAGCGCCGCGAAGGCGGTCAGCAGGTCCGCCTTGCCGACCAGGTCGATGGTCAGGTCGCGGGGCGCGGCCGCCCGAACCGGCTCCACCGAATGGCTGTCGGCCGCATCGCCCAGGATCATCAGCCGCCCGTTGGCCATCGCCCCGCCGGGCGAGAGCAGGCGCCGGGCGATCTCGGAAAAACGCTCCATCGGCCAGGCCTTGCCGGTCCAGCTGGCGGCGGGGGCGATGGCCAGGATGGGCCCTTCGCCGTCGGTGAGCTCGTCGGCGCGCACTTCCGTCGCCGGGCTGGTGAAGATGTAGGGCGCGGGCGGATCGTCATCCAGCCGCATCAGCCGCGCCGCCTCGATCACCTTGTGCGCCGGTTCGTCGTCGGTGCGCCGCAGCGCCTTGCCCTTGGGCCGGAGGCGCCCGGTGATCACCCGCGCGGGCGAATCCACCACCAGCGCCCAGCGCCGCGCCCTCAGCGGCCCCAGCACCCCGAACCAGCGCCGCCCGGAGGGCTTCTTCTCGGTCACCACCCGCCGTTCGACCTTGGGCATGTCGGCGAACAGCGGCGCGACCTTGGCGTTGGCGACGATGGTGAAGCTGGGGTTGGGCGCCTCGTCGTGCAGCTTTTTCAGGAGGCCGGACGAGAGCACGGCCTCGCTGACCTCGCTGGCGGCGATGAACAGAATCGGGAACGATTTGGCGGCCATCCTAACCCTCTATAAGGGGCCTTGCCCTGGCGCTCCAGCGGCTCAGCCGCCACATTGGCCCCATGGCCCAAAACGCCCGCATCGCCCGCCTCGAAAGCCGCACCCTGATCGGTGTCTGCGGCGCTGATTGGGCGAGCTTCCTCCAGGGCCTGCTGACCCAGGACGTGGAGACGCTGGCGCCCGGCGAGGCGCGGTTCGGGGCGCTGCTGACGCCCCAGGGCCGGCTGCTCTTCGACGTTTTCATTGTCGGCCGTGAGGCGGGCTGCTGGCTGGACTGCACGGCCGCCAGGCGCGGCGCCCTGATCCAGCGCCTGACGATCTACCGGCTGCGGGCCAAGGTGGAGATCGCCGCCGATGAGACGCCGGTGCTGGCCGCCTGGGGCGAAGCGCCCGCCGGCGACGGATGGATCGGCGACCCGCGGCTCGCCGCTCTCGGCTGGCGGGGCTACGGCCTGGCCGTCCAATCCAACGCCGCCGAAGCCGACTACGAGGCCCATCGCCTGGCGCTCGGCGTGCCCGGTC
>JBIOEF010000199.1:0-3880 GCA_044445785.1 Caulobacterales bacterium | reverse complement strand
GAGGGGGCGGGTTGAGCTAGCTCGTCCGCCGACGGTTCAAGCTCCGAGAGAGCTCGCCCTCCGCAGCTATGGCGAAGGAGGGTCATGAATTGCGCCAGGCCGTCACCTGCGCCACCGCCGCCTCGATGTGGGCGATGGGCGTGTCCGGCAGCACGCCGTGACCAAGGTTGAACACGTAAGGCCCGCCTGACCACGCCCTGAGAAGCTCTTCCACCCGTTCGGTCAGGGCCGCGCCGCCCGCGCGCAGCAGCTCCGGGTCGAGGGCGCCCTGAATGGCGACCCGCGCCTGCAGCCGTTGGCCGAGCGCAGCCGACGACGCCGTCCCCAGTCCCACCACCTGCACGCCGCTTTCCGCCGCATAGCGCTCCACCAGAAGCTCGGTCGCGTCACGGGGGAAGCCGATCACCGGGACGCTCACGCCCTGCGCTCGCAGGCCCTTAACGATGGCGGCATGCGGTTGGATCACCAGGCGCTCGAACAGGGCGGGCTCGGGCAGTGTCTCGGCCCAGGACTCGAAGATCTGCAGCGCCTGGGCGCCGCACTTTGCCTGCATCGCCAGGTACGGGATCGTCGCCTCAGCCAGTAGGTCCACCAGCGCGGTGACGCGCTCAGGATCGGCGAGGGCGATCTGGCGCGCCTTGGCCCGCCCTTCGACGCCCCCGTAGCCGACCAGCATGTAGGTCGCCAGCGTCCACGGCGCGCCGGCGAACCCGATGAGCGCACGCTCGGGTTCCAGCTCGGCGCGGACCTTCCGTAGAGTTTCGCCGACGTAGCCCAGCGCCGTTGCGACGCCGCCGACCCGCTCGGCCAGGGTCTCCAGCCGTGGCAGCTCGGCCAGCCGCGGACCCTCGCCCGGGTCGAACCACACCTCTTGGCCAAGGGCGCCGGTCACCAGGAGGATGTCTGCGAACACGATCGCCGCGTCGTAGGCGAACCGGCGCATCGGCTGCAACGTCACCTCTGCGGCGATCTCCGGGTTCACGCAGAGCGCCAGCATGTCCTTCACGTTGGCTCTCAGCGCCCGGTATTCCGGCAGGCAGCGGCCGGCCTGGCGCATGAACCAGATCGGCGGACGCTCGACCTTTTCACGGGCGATGGTTCGCAGGAGCAGAGGTTGCAGGGTTGGGCTCATGCCTATCCTTAAACCGGCTGGGCCCTTCGTACTCAAGGCCCCCACCCGTAAGCCCTGTTCGCCCTTCACTTACTTAATAGAAGGTTAAGGAGGGTTCGTAGGAGTGAAGAGGCGGGGGATTGCGGGGACGCTTTGGGCTCTGAAGCTTCCGCGCACCGTCTGCGACCCCATTTGTCCAAGGCCTATCCTCCCCGCGGAACGGCTGTGAATTGTGGGGAGAACCGGGCAAGCTGTTGTTTCGCGTGGCCACATTTTGGTCGCATTTGCCGCTGGATTGGGAAGAGATCGTTTTGTCGAACGCTGTGGTTCAACAGAGGCTAGGCGCCGTCCCCAGGCCGGCCGAGATGGGGACGCCGGCGCCTGAAACGAACCGACTCGTCCCCAGCGCCAGCCGGCCTCCGTTTTGGGGCGGCTTTCGTCCACCGCGGCGGGCCGCTCCGAGGTGCGCCGTTAAGCTTTCGTTAACCATTCGCGCACAGCCAAGATGTCGCGCCTGGGATTGCCGATGACCCCCGCCGTGCGCTTCGCCACCTATTTCCACGTCCACCTGGTCTCCGACTCCACCGGCGAGACCCTGAATGCGCTCGCCCGCGCGGTCTGCGCCCGGTTCACCAATGTGCTGCCGATCGAGCACATCTACGCCCTGGTCCGCTCGCACCGTCAGTTGGAGCGGGCGCTGGAGGAGATCGCCAACGCGCCGGGCGTGGTGCTGCACACGATCATCGACCCGGGCCTGCGCGAAGCGTTGGAAGGCGGCTGCCAGAGGATGGAAATGCCGTGCATCGCCGCGCTGGATCCGCTGGTGACGGTGCTCTCCCGCTACCTCGGCGCAACGCCGTCGCGGCCGCCCGGCGCCCGCTTCGCCCTCGACGCCGACTACTTCAACCGGATGGACGCGCTCAACTACACGCTGGCCCACGACGACGGCCAGGGCGGCCAGGACCTGGGGCGCGCCGATGTGGTGCTGGTGGGCGTCTCGCGCACCTCCAAGACCCCCACCTGCATCTACCTGGCCCAGCGCGGCATCAAGGCGGCCAACGTGCCGCTGGTGCCCTCGGCCGATATCCCGGCGCGGCTGCGCGACCTGAAAGGCGTGCCGGTGGTGGGGCTGACGCTCTCCCACGACCGGCTGGTGGCGATCCGGCGCAATCGGCTGAAGAGCCTCAACGAGCACCGCGAAAGCTCCTACGCCGACGCCGAGGCGGTGCGCCAGGAGATCGTCCAGGCGCGCCGGCTCTTCGAGCGAGAAGGCTGGCCGGTGATCGACGTCACCCGCCGCTCGGTGGAGGAAACCGCCGCGGCGGTGATCAACATCCTCTCCGGCGGCCGAGGTCAGGTCGAGGTCCTGGGATGACGCCTGTCGTGCTGGCCTCAAAGAGCGCCTCGCGGGCGGCAATCCTGCGTGGCGCGGGCGTCACGTTCGAGATCGTGGGCGCGGATGTCGACGAAGGGGCCGAGAAGGACCGGCTGGCGGCCGAGGGAGCAGGTCCGAAGGCGGTCGCCGAGCATCTGGCGGCCCTGAAGGCGGCGAGCGTCTCGCGCACCTGCGAAGGTCTCGTCATCGGCGCGGATCAGACGCTGGACCTGGCCGGTGCGCTCTACGACAAGGCCGAGACGCTCAGCGATGCGCGCGAGCGGCTGATGGCGCTGCGGGGCAAGCCGCACCACCTGCACTCGGCGGTGGCGGTGGCCAGGGACGGGGCGGCGATCTGGCGGCTGACGCAGAGTCCGCGGCTGACCATGCGCGCCTTCTCCGACGCCTTCCTGGAGAGCTACCTGGCGCGGGGCGGCGAGACTTTGCTGGGCTCGGTAGGTTGCTATCTGCTGGAAGGCGAGGGCGCGCAGCTCTTCGAGCGGATCGAGGGCGACTATTTCGCCATCCTCGGCCTACCGCTGCTGCCGCTGCTGGATCTGCTGCGGCGCGAGGGAGCGCTGGCGGCATGAAATCGGTTTCGGCCAGGACGGTGGTGGCCGGCATCGTCGGCGCGCCGGTCAGCCATTCGCTGAGCCCGCTGATCCACAACGCCTGGCTCAGCGCCGCGGGGCTGGACGCGATCTACGTCGCGTTCCGGGTCCGCGCTGATGGCTTCGCCGCCTTCGCCGAGGGCCTGCGCGGCGGCGCGGTGCGGGGCCTCAACGTCACCGTGCCCTTCAAGGAAGCGGCGCTCGCGGCCGCCGACGAGGTCAGCCCGCGCGCGGCCCGGTCAGGCGCGGCGAATCTGCTGATCTTCGAGGGTGGCGGGGCCATCCGCGCCGACAACATCGACGGCGTCGGCTTGCTGGCGGCGCTGGCGGCTCAGGCGCCGGGGTTCGACCCGGCCGGCGGTCCGGCGGTGATCCTGGGCGCGGGCGGCGCGGCGCGCGGCGCGGCGGCGGCCTTCGTCGAGGCCGGCGCGCCGGAGGTCCGCCTGGTCAACCGCACCCTCGCCCGCGCGGCCGAGGTCGCTGAGGCCTTGGACGGTCCGGTGAAGGTGTTCGCCTGGGATGACGTTCCTCGCGCCCTGGCCGGCGCCGGCGCCCTGATTAACGCCACCACGCTTGGACTGGCCGGCGGCCAACCGCTGGATCTCGATCTGGATACCCTGCCGCCGGCCGCGGTGGTGATGGACATGGTCTATCGCCCGCTGCACACCCGGTTGCTGGTTCGCGCCAAGACGGCCGGCCATCCTATTGTCGACGGCTTGGAAATGCTGATCAGGCAGGCGGAACCGTCCTTCCGGGCCTTCTTCAGCCAGACCCCTCCAGCCG
>JBIOEF010000198.1:0-3881 GCA_044445785.1 Caulobacterales bacterium | reverse complement strand
CCGCCGCCCCGTGCGTCCCCCACACCGCCGAGCGCGAGGCGAACGGCGCGCCGGTCACCCGGTCGCCGCCGCGGGTAGCGTGGACGGTGGTCAGGTCGGCGGAGTCAGGCATGGGCTATCTCATAGCGCTGCTGCGCCCCTCGTGCGTGGTTCGAGACGCGATGCCTGAGCATCGCTCCTCACCATGACTGGAAACCAGGCCGTCCCACCAGCCTCGTCATGCTGAGGAGCCCGCCTCAGCGGGCGTCTCGAAGCACGCGCGCACTTACGCCAGCGCCCAGACGCCGGTGCGCTTGATGGCGAAGTCCTCCAGCTCGCGGGTGGTCGGCACCTGGTATTCGGCCAGCTGGGTGAGGCCGGACTTGGGGAAATAGGTGCGCCCGGGATCGCCGACCAGCACCCGGGCGCCTGCGGCCCTGGCGGCGGCCAGCCAGCTCATCACCCGCCCGGCCAGCGGCGCCTCGTAGCAGATGTCGCCGGCGAGGATGACGTCCGCTGCGGGCGGCGGGACGTTCAGCAGGTCCCGGCTGGTGAAGTCGACGCTGACCCCGTTGGCCTCGGCGTTCAGCGCCACCGCCGCCTGGCAGAAGGCGTCGATGTCGGCGGCCAGCACATGGGCCGCGCCGGCCTTCATCGCGGCCATGGCGACGATGCCGGACCCGGTGGCGAAATCCACCACCCGCTTGCCGGCGACCTCGCCTGGATGGTCCAGCAGATAGCGCGCCAGCGCCTGGCCGCCGGCCCAGGCGAAGGCCCAGAACGGCGGCGGCAGGCCGACGGCGTCCAGTTCCGCCTCGGTCAGCCGCCAGATCGGGGTGATCTCGTCGGCCAGCTGCAGGACGAGCTCGGGCGTATGCGGCGGCGCTTGCAGGCGGGTGTTTTCGAGGATGAAGGCGCGGTGGTCGCCGATCACGCCCGCGACGCGGCCGCGCGGAGCACGGAGGGATACCCCGGCGCCAGCAGCATGCCGCCCGTGACGCCCTTGGCGCGCAGCAACCGCTGGGTCTTGGGCAGCCGCCAGCAGGGGACGTGCATGAACATGTGATGTTCGCAGTGGTAGTTAACGTAGTAGGGCGCCAGCAGCGCCCGCTCGATCAGGTTCGCGTGGGTGGTGCGCGCGTGGCGCAGGGGATCGGGCTCGTCCTTCGCCACCAGCGCGTGCTCGGCGATGTTGCGCAGCCGGGTGATCATCTGGAACCAGGTGGCCCTGGGCAGCAGCCACAGGGCGAACCACGCCCACCAGTAGCCGGCCGCCGTCGTCACCGCGATCACGACGGCGCTGACGATCAGCCAGCGGCGCAGGCGCCAGGCCTCGGCGGTCAGGATCGGCAGCACCCGCTCGCCCTTCTTGCGCGCCTTCAGCTTTGCGCGGGCGACGCCGAAGCGTTCCTTGAACCAGGTCTGGCCGGTGAGGTCGCGGACGATCTTGCGGCGCATGGACGGCCGGGTGATCGGGAAGGGCGCCGAGAGTCCAAGATCCGGGTCCTCGGCCTGTTGGGCGTACTTGTGGTGCTGCAGGTGGTACTTACGGTAGCGCTCGACCCCGCCGCTGCAGAGCCACTCGGCCACCCAGTCGTTGACCTTCAGGTTCGGGTGCAGCGCGCCGTGGGCCGCGTCGTGCATCAGGATCGCCAGGCCCAGCTGCCGCGCGCCGATCACCGGCACGGCGAGGATCAACGTCACCAGGCCCACCGGTCCGAAATAGTGCGTGGCGGCGATGACGCCCGCCCAGGCAAGGCCGATCACCGCCCAGCAATGGGCGACCAGCGCCAGGCCCTTCCAGTTGGAGCGCGCAGCCAGCGGCGCCCACTCTTCGGGCGTGAAGAAGCTCTTCGGATCGACGCGAGCGGCGACGGCCATGAGGCCATTGTCTCACAAACAGGCTGGCGCGTGAACAATGCCTCGGCGTCACGCGCCGCCACCACCCCTCACCTCACCTCTCCCCACCCTTCGGGCGGGGCGAGGGCTACTGTCAGGTTGGCGGCGGCTTCACCGCCCTCTGAAGTATCCCTCTCCCCGTGCAAACGGGGAGAGGTGCGGTGAGGGGTGGTCGAGGCCGCCCTACCCCCGCGGGGCGTTGATCACCGCCTGGACCTCTTCGGGGGTGATCCCCATGATCTCGGCGAAGGGCGAGCCGGCGGCGGGGTCCCAGGCGTGGCGCCCGCCGACGGTGATCCCGCCGTCCACCACCAGATGGGTCCCGGTGACGAAGGCGGAGTCGTCGCTGGCGAGGTAGAGGGCGGCCTTGGCGATATCCTCCGGCAGGCCCGGTTTGTGGATCGGCTGGGCGCTGGCGGCGTTTTCGGCCACGCGGGCCGCCATCTGGTCGGCGGCGGCGCGCGTCAGGCCCAGCGCATTGCCGAAGATCGAGGTGGCGATCAGGCCCGGACAGATGGCGTTGACGCGGATCTTCTGCGGCGAAAGCTCCGCCGCCGCGCAGCGGGTCATGTGCACGACCGCGCCCTTGGCCGTGGAGTAGGCCAGCGGGCCCCAGCCCGCCTGCAGCCCGGCGATGGAGGCGGTGTTGATGATCGAGCCGCCGCCGCGCTCGCGCATCAGCGGCAGGGCGTAGTGCATGCCGAGCGCCGGCCCGCGCACCAAGAGGGCGAAGACCGCGTCCCAGCCCTCGGTGGTGAAGGTCTCGACCCCGCCCGCGGTTCCCGCCGCGCCGGCGTTGTTGAAGAGCACGTCCAGGCCCCCGAAGCTCGATTTGGCGAGCGCGCAGGCGCCGGCGATGTCGGCTTCGACCGTCACGTCGCAGTGGGCGTAGGCCAGGCGGTCCGGGAACCGCTTTTCCAGGATCGCGCCCTTCTCGTCCTGCAGGTCGGCGGCGATGACTTTGGCGCCCTCGGCGAGGAAAAGTTCGACGGTTCCCAGGCCAATCCCCGAGCAGCCGCCGGTGATCAGGGCGACCTTGCCCTCCAGTCGTCCGGCCATGGCGTTCTCCTTTCTAATCCTCCCCCGCAAGGGGAGGACTATTCCACCATCACCACCACCTTGCCCATGGCCTTGCGGCTGGCGAGGTGGGCGATGGCCTCGCCGGCTCTGGCCAGCGGGAAGTGCTCGGAGACGTGCGGCTTGATGGTTCCCTTGGCGTAGAGGTCCATCAGCTCCTTGACGTTCTGCTGGTGGGCGGCGGGGTCGCGGGAGACGGCCGAGCCCCAGAACACGCCGACGATGTCGCAGCCCTTGAGCAGCGCCAGGTTCAGCGGGATCCGCGGGATTCCGGCCGGGAAGCCGATCACCAGGAACCGGCCTTCCCAGGCCATCGAGCGCAGCGACGCCTCGGCGTAGTCGCCGCCGACGCCGTCATAGATCACGTCCGCGCCGTTCGGTCCGACCGCGTTTTTGAAGAGCTCCGCCAGGGCCTTCTGCCCGTCCCGCTCGAACGGTCCGTGCGGATAGACCACGCCATCGGCCGCGCCATGGGCCTTGGCGAGCGCCACCTTCTCTTCCGACGAGGCCGCCGCGATGACGCGCGCGCCCATGGCTGCGCCCAGCTCCACCGCCGCCAGGCCGACGCCGCCGGCCGCGCCCAGCACCAGCAGGGTCTCGCCGGCCTTGAGATGGCCGCGATCCTTCAGCGCGTAGTAGGAGGTGCCGTAGGTCATGATGAACGCCGCCGCCTCGTCGAAGGGCATGCCTTCTGGGATCAGCTGCAGGCGCGCGGCGTCGATCACCAACTCCTCGGCCATCCCGCCCGAGCCGCCATTGCCCATCACGCGGTCGCCAACCTTGATGTTGGTCACGCCTTCGCCGAGCGACAGGACGATGCCAGCCACCTCGCCGCCCGGCGAGAACGGCCGCGGCGGCTTGAATTGGTACTTGTCCTCGATGATCAGCACGTCGGGGAAGTTGACGCCGCAGGCCTTGACCTGGAT
>JBIOEF010000197.1:0-3940 GCA_044445785.1 Caulobacterales bacterium | reverse complement strand
GCGCGCAGGGCGTGGACGATCCGCACCTTCTGATCGGGCGAAAGGCGAGCGAAAACGTCTGTGTCCTGCGCCTTCACACGAAGGGCGTCGACGGTGAGCTTGTTCAGATCGAGCCCGGTGATCACCTGCTGGGCGCGAAGCCCGACGATCTTGGCCAGGCGTCCGACCACCAGGGGGTCGTCGCCGGACAAGATCACCACCCGAACCCCGGCCGCCGCGAGCCGCGCCACCGCCGCAGGCGCGCTGGCCTTGGGCGGGTCGGCGAAGGTGCACAGTCCCTCGAAGACGAGACCGGCCTCATCCTCGGCCGTGGGATCGCGCGGCGCGCCGGACCATGGCCGCGAGGCGACCGCCACGGCGCGCAGTCCCCTGCCAGCCAAGTCCTGGACACTCGCCAAGGCGCGCTTGCGCGCCCCGGCGTCGAAGGGTGCGCCGCCCGCGCTGGCGCAGACCGCCAGGACGGCCTCCGGCGCGCCCTTGACGATCAGCGTCAGACCCTCCGGTCCCTCGCCCAGCACCGCGCCCATCCGACGCTGATAGTCGAAGGGCAGCAGGCCACGCCTCGTCCAGCCCTTGGCCGCGTCGGGTTTCGCCTTGGCCAGGGCCTCGTCGAGCGAGCCCTTGTCGCCGCCCAGGCTGGCGCAGATCGCCGCCAGCATCGCCGGCCGCTCACCGGCCGTCCCATCTGGCGCCAGCGAACTGGCGAGCTCGATCTGCGCGGAGGTGAGCGTCCCGGTCTTGTCGGTGCACAGCACGGTCATGGCGCCCAGGTCGTGGATCGCCGCCAGGCGCTTGACGATCACCTTCTTGCGCGACATCCGCACCGCCCCTCTGGACAGGGTGACGGTGGTGATCATCGGCAGCAGCTCCGGCGTCAGTCCAACGGCCAGGGCTACGGAAAACATCAGCGATTGAATGAGGGGCCGGCCGAAGGCGACGTTGGCGGCCAGGACGGCGACCACCAGGACGGCGGTCGCGCGCGCCACCAGAAACCCCAGCTGGCGCAGGTCGCGCTGGAACGGCGAAATCGCGGAAACCTCGTTCAGCGACGTGGCCGCCTTGCCGAACAGGGTGTTTGCGCCGGTGCCCACGGCCAGGGCCACCGCCTCTCCGGTCTGGACAACCGAGCCGCGGAAGAGGGCGTTGCTGGCGTCGCTCGCCGACTGCGCCCTCACCTCGCCCGGACGCTTGATGACGCCGTAGGGCTCGCCGGTCAGGGCCGCCTCATTGGCCGTGAACGCACTGGCCTCCAACACCAGGCCGTCCGCGGGAACGATGTCGCCGACGTTCACGCGGAAGAGGTCGCCCGGCACGACAGCTTCGGCGTCGATGGAGCTGAAGGCGCCGTCGCGTTTCACCTCCGCCTTCAGCGCCACCGACTTGCGCAACGCCTCCGCCGCCCGCTTGGCGCTGCCTTCCTGGATCGTGTCCAACGCCACGGACGCTCCCAGGATGACCAGGATGATCGCGGCGCTGGGCGCATCGCCCGTCGCCGCCGACACCACCGCCGCAGCGATCAGGATCAGGCACATGGGCTCCAAGAGCCTGCGGGCCACCGATGCGATGAGTCCGGCTTCCCGCGTCTGCGCGTCGGCGTTGCGCCCGTATTTCGCGAGCCGCGCGGCGGCGTCGGCGGAGGTCAGGCCTGACGTTCCGCAGCCAAGGGCGGTCGCGGAGTCGGTGACGGTCTGCGTCCAGAACGGGCTATCGGCCATCTCGCTCAGCTCCCGTTCAGCGCCGACCGGTGCATGGGTCGGCGCGCCGCGCCACGGCGGCGGTCAGACGGCTGCGCTAGCCCCAGGGTCCCGGCTTGCGCTCGTCGGGCGGGTCGGCGCGCACGCCCCAGGGGCCTTTCGGTCCCGGTGAGACGATCTCCGCCGACGGCGGCGGCGTCCCCAGCGAGGCAGGTTCGACGATCCGTCCGCCGCCGTAGTGGATCAGCGCCTCGATCCGCTTCTTCACCGGCGGATGGGTGGCGAAGAGGCCCATCACCCCCTCGTCGTCGTCCTCCAGGAACATGGCGCGCATGGAGCTGGGCGCGTGCAGATGGGCGTGACCGGAGACTTTCGTGAGGGCGCTGATCATGGCGTCGGCGTTCTTGGTCAGCTCCACCGAACCGGCGTCGGCGACGTATTCGCGCTGACGCGAGATGGCCATGCGGATAACGATGGCCAGCAGATAGCCCACCGCGCCCGCCACCATGGCCACCAGGATGAAGACGCCGAATCCGCCGCGGCGGCCGCGTCCGCCGCCCCACACCCCGCCCCAGAGGATCGAGCGGTAGATGATCTGGCAGATCAAGGTGATGATGCCTGCGAAGATCGCCGCCACCACCATGGTCCGCACATCGCGGTTGATGATGTGGGTGAGCTCGTGGGCGAGCACCGCCTCCAACTCGTCGCGGTCCAGGCTCTGCAGCAGGCCCCGGGTGACGGTGACGCTGAAGCGGCCCTCGTGCAGGCCGCTGGCGAAGGCGTTCATCCCGTCGGCCTCGATCACCCGCAGCGTCGGCGTCTTCAGGCCGCGGGAGATGCAGAGGTTTTCCATCAGATTGTAGAGTTCGGGCTCGGCGTCGCGGGTGACCGGCCGCGAGCCGGTGGCGAAGTCGATGATCGCCTGGTTGAACATATAGGCGATGGCGAACCACACGGCGGCGACCACGATCGCCATGGGCGCGGCGCCGGCCATCAGGCGCAGCGCATAGGCCGCCGGACCGCCGTACTCGGTCCCAGGCGGCAGCATCCCGCCCCAGATCATCCCCAGCGTCAGGAAGAACACCATCCCCAGGAGCAGCACTGGAAAGCCGGCCAGCAGCAGCACCGAGCGGATGTTGTTGTTCCAGATGTAGGTCTGCAGACCGACAGCCTGCACGGGCGTGCTCTTTTCTTAACTGAACTTCACTTGCGGCGCGGTCGCCATGGCCGCGCGGTCGGCGCCCACGTCGAAGAACTCGCGCGCCTGGAACCCGGCCGCGCCGGCGATCAGCATCGCCGGGAACCGCTGGATCGAGGCGTTGTACTCGCCCACCGCATTGTTGAAGAACCGGCGCGCGGCGGCCAGCTTGTTCTCGATGTCGGCCAGTTCGCCCTGCAGCTGGAGGAAGTTCTGGTTGGCCTTGAGGTCGGGATAGGCTTCGGCGACCGCCATCAGCTTGCCCAGCGCGCCGGAGAGCAGGTTCTCGGCCTGGACCTTGCCCTCGACACTGGTGGCGCCGACGGCCGCGGTGCGGGCGGCGGTGACTTCGTCCAGCGTGCCGCGCTCGTGGGCGGCGTAACCCTTCACCGACTCCACCAGATTGGGGATCAGATCCTGACGCTGCTTCAGCTGCACGTCGATGTCGGCGAACGCCTCGTTGGCGTTCTGGCGCAGCGCCACCAGCCGGTTGTAGGCCCCGATGAACAGGAACCCCAAGATGACGACGATGGCGACGACGATCAGCAGTCCGGTCATGGCGTTCCTCAGGCGAATTCGGACCTAAGGTAATCGGCGACGGCTGAGTTTGCTAGGTTTGCTTGACCGGGCGCCCGGCGCGGGCGACGCATGGTGGGCGGCGAGGGGCTCGAACCCCCGACCTCCTGGGTGTAAACCAGGCGCTCTGACCAGCTGAGCTAGCCGCCCGTTAGGCGCGGCGTTGTAGCGGCCAACCCAACCCCCGTCACCCAGTCGGATGCCGCCGCGAGCATCCTTCTCCCCTTGTGGGAGATGATGTGTGTATATATAACTGATTTTACAGTGTTATTGGTGACTGAAATCACCTGTGTAGGAATTGTGTAGGTCTTTTCGGGCTTATGAACGATTTCGACGTTTTCCTGCGGTCGTCGAGGCCCTCTGAGGCGACGAGCGTACCGTAGGCGATTCAAACGCTGCTGTCTGTCGGCGCTGTTGCGAACTCGATCCCACCTACATTCCGGGAATGAAGGCGCGCAGGATCGTGCGGGTG
>JBIOEF010000196.1:0-3979 GCA_044445785.1 Caulobacterales bacterium | reverse complement strand
GTAGTAGCGCCGGCCGGGGTAGCCCTCGGCGTACTTGTTGGTCAGCACTGAACCCAGGCACGCGAGCACCTCGGGGTAGGTGTAGTTCTCCGAGGGAATCATCTCCACGCCGTCGACCTGGCGGTGTTCTTCGCCGGCGATGGCGGCTTCGATCAGCGGGTCGTACTGGGCGAGGGCCTGGCGGTGCGCGTCCATGGGCTTGGCGCTCCTATCGGATCGGTGGACCGGCTCCCGAAGAAGAGCGCCAGCGCCCAGGCGAACGGCGGATTTCGCCCGGTCGCTTCCCGATGGTTCGAATCCATCCAAGCTCGCCAGTCACGCCGGGCGGCGCTGGGTTAGCAGGGCCGGCGGAAGCTCGCAAGGCGGGTGGGCGCAGGGTGTCGACTTAAGTGGGACGGACGCTTCAGGCGACCGCCGCGACGGCCGGTTCCTCGGCCTTGAGCGCCAATTCCAGGGCTTCGAAGAGGCGGGCGGCCTCGATCGGCTTGGCCACGTGGCCGTCCATGCCCGCGGCCGCGCACTGCTGGACCTGGTGCGACATGGCGTTGGCGGTCAGGGCGATGATCGGGGTGCGGACGCGCCCCTTGGCCGCCTCGGCCTCGCGGATGGGGCGGGCGGCGGTGTGGCCGTCCATGATCGGCATCTGCATGTCCATCAGGATCACGTCCCATTCGGAGGCTTCCCAGGCCTCCAGCGCCGCCTGACCGTTCTCCACCACCACCGGCTCGACGCCGATCTGGTGCAGCAGCGTCTTCAGCACCAGCTGGTTGACGGTGTTGTCTTCGGCCGCCAGCACGCGGATCTTCAGCATCGCCGCTTCGGTTTCGGCGGAGGGCGGCGGCGGCGGTGCGAACGGCGCCAGCTGCGCTTCCCCGACCTTGGGCAGCGGCAGGATGACGTGGAAGCTGGATCCCTTGCCCAGCTCGCTGTCGGCCCGGATCTCGCCCTTCATCAGGTGCGCGAGTTCGCGGCAGATGGCCAGGCCAAGGCCCGTGCCGCCGTAGCGGCGGGTGGTGGAGGCGTCCGCCTGGGTGAACTTCTCGAACAGGGCCTCCAGCCGCTCAGCCTCGATGCCGACGCCGGTGTCGGTGACGGTGAGCGCCAGGTAGTCGCCTTCGCGCAGCGCGATCACGCGCACTTCGCCGTGCTCGGTGAACTTCAGGGCGTTGGAGATCAGATTGTAGAGGATCTGGCGCACGCGGGTGGGATCGCCCCGGTAGACGCCGCCCGCGCCCTCTTCGACGGTCCGGTCGAAGGAAAGGCCCTTCTTGTTGGCGATCGCGGTGAAGGCCGAATGGGCGCCCTTCATCAGGTCGGCCAGATCGAACTCGATCTCCTCCAGCTCGAAGCGGCCCGCCTCGATCTTGGAGAGGTCCAGCACGTCGTTGAGGATGGCCAGGAGCGCCTCGCCCGACTGGCGGATGACGTCCAGGCGGTCGCGCTGCACCGTCGTCATCTCGTCGGCGGCCATGGCCTGGGCCATGCCGAGCACGCCGTTCAGCGGGGTGCGGATCTCGTGGCTCATGGTGGCCAGGAACGCGCTCTTGGCCTCGTTGGCCGCCTGCGCGGCCTGGCCCCGCTCCTGCGCCTCGGCCCTGGCCTTGTGCAGGGCCTCGCGCGATCCGGCGAGCTGGCGACGAGCGACCAGGAAAAGGTGGAACAGCAGCCCCAAGCCGACGAGGGCTGTGAGCACCACCCCAGGGTGGCCGCGACGGACCGCTTCGGCCGACATCGAGCCGGCGCCGAACGCCACAACCATCAGGTAGGGCGAGGCTGAACACAGGAAAACCTTCGGCCGCGCGTAGTACTGCAGCAGCACATAGAGCAGCGAGATGCAGGTCTGGGCGATGGCGAAGCTGCGGGCGATCGGATCGCCGGTCGCCCACAGCAGGACCATGAACGTGGCGTAGAGCGTACCGGTGATCATGCTCATGCCGATCGCCGCCGCCGGCATGCCTTCCCAGACCGTCAGCGCCATGCCGCTCTTGGCCGCGCTGGCCAGGCGAAGCTCCACCAGGCTCATCAACGCCACCAGGCACCACCAGGCCGGCGGCAGCCACAAGGGCATCAGCGGCATCGCCGCAGCGGCGATGGCGGCGGCGGTGCCAAGCCGGATCGGAATATTGCGGGCGGAGGCGACGAAGAGGCGCGAGGCGGCGGCCACATCGGCGCGCGCCTGCTCGCTTCCTGCTTCGGAAGCCCTGGAGTCGGTCATGCCGGCTCACCTCCCCGGCAGGAAGGCTAGGCTCCAGGTGCTACCATAGGGTTATCGAGACCGGCGCTACCGGCGGCGACGGCGGCGAGGCGGATCGCCCGCCGGGCCGAGGTTGCGGAACTCGCCGCCGACCGGCTCGACCGGCGGTAGCCGATAGCGGCCCTCCAGCAGGTCCGACTTGGGCAGATAGGCGCGCATCACCAGGGCGAAGGGACCGCGCGCTGGCGCCGGGAGCCAGTTGGCGCTGTGCGTTCCGGGATCCTCGCGGCCGATCCAGATGTCGACGGCGCCGTTCTCCCGGCGGTAGAGGCCGCTCGTGCGGTCGCCGATGGCGTAGCGGCCGATGGGGTTCCCAGTGAGGAAGAACTGACCCTCGGGCGTGGCTTCGTACATCGTCAGCGACCAGAAGCCGTCCACCGGCAACGGTCCCGGAAGGCTGAGGCGATAGAGGCCGGCGTTGCTGAACAGCAGGCTGCCGTCCGGCGCCGCGGCGCGCATGTACATCGCTTCGGCCCGTGGCAGCGCCGCCAGCCCGCCCAGAGCCGTCGCCGCGCGGCCGACGAAATCCTGGCCATAGTCGCCCAGGTCCTCCTTCGGATAGACCCAGCCCTGGATGATGTTCGCCCGACCCCGCGCCCCGGCGAGCAGCGCCCGCGCGTCGCTGACGCCGGCCTCGATGTCGGCGACCTCGGCGTCGGCGAACCTGGCCCTCTCGAAACCATCGCGCATCCCCAGCTGGATGGGCGCGATGCGGCGGAAGAAGTCGGCGTCGGCCAGCGGCGGCGGGTTCTCGTCGATCAGCTGCTGGACCGAGAAGAAGTAGTCGTTCCAGGCCGCGTCGCGACGAACGGGCGTGACCGGCGTCGTGACCCGGCTCCTGGCCCGGATGGCGAGCCCATCCTGGATCGCGTGCGCCGCCGCCAGGTCCTGATCGTCCGCCACCAACGTGCGGGCCATCGCCCACACCCAGGAACCCGGCGCATGCACCGACTGGCCCAGGTGCGGCAGCCGGGGCCTCGGCAGGCTGACGTCGCCGACCGCGAAGTGTCCAGGCGGCGCAATGAGGGTGAACTCGCCGCCGTCGACGCCGGACGTGCGGGCCCCAAAGACGGCGAAGTTGTTGGTGTACATGTCCATCAGCGCCAGGGTGAAGTACCGCTGCCCGGTGGGCGGCACGGTGACCGTAACCGCGCCGGCCGAGAGGTTCAGCCAGGCGCTGGAGTAGAGCGTGTCGACATTGGGGGTGGTGACGGCGCGGCTGGCGGGCGTCGCCAGGTTGCGCGCGTGGACGAAGCTGTTCTGGGCGGCGCCGGGCGCCCCCAGCGCCCGCGCCCTCGCCCCCGCCGTCTCGATCAGCGGCAGGCCGTAGAGCCAGGCTTCGCGCGCAGCGGCCCGAAGATCGTCAACCTGCGCCCGCGCAGAGCCCGCGACCGCGGTCAGGGCCGCACTGCCCGCGAGAAAAAGTCTACGATCCATGAATACAACCGCTACGCCAGCCGACGCGGCAGTCTTGAACGGCGGCGCCGGCGCGGCAAGCCCCTATCGGCGGCGATCTGCGGTGCGCCGGGCGAGCGCGTCGGCGACTTGCACCGCCTCATCCCACCAGCGCTGGACCAGGTCAGCAGAGCGTCCCGCCGTCGCCAGCTTCACCCCCTGCCCCGCCCAGAGCGAGAGCAGGTCCGCCTCGCCCGATTTGGCGGCGGCGGCGCGCAGGGGCTGGGTCAGCCGGTTCTGCACCGGATAGGCCGGAACCTCGTCCTCGAT
>JBIOEF010000195.1:0-4022 GCA_044445785.1 Caulobacterales bacterium | reverse complement strand
TGGCGGGGCTGCTCGAGCGGCGCCGGCGGGGCTGGATCCTGGGCGTCTGGTACGTCGCCATGGCCGCCTGCCTGATCGTCCTGGCCCGCACGGGTCCGAGCCTCGCCCAGGCCGGAACAGCGGGCTTCGTCGCCGGCTTCTTCATCTCCAGCGCGCCGCTGATCCTCTACGCCATGGCGCCGAACTACTATCCGGTGATCATCCGCGGCGCCGGCGTCGGGGCGACCGTGGCCGTGGGCCGGGTGGGCGCGATCGTCGGCCCGCTGCTGGCCGCGGCCCTGCTCACCGCCGGCGCCGGGGCCGAGCGGGTGCTGCTGGCGGTGCTGCCGCTGGTGGCGTTGGCGGCCGCCGCGACCCTGGCCCTCCTCACCCGGCCCACCGTGGCCGACTGAGCGACAAGCGGGCTCAGGTTGACTTCGCGAGGGCCGGTCCCTATACCCGCGCGCTCCAAAACCACCCGAAGTGAAGACGCGCCCGTCATGAAAGTCCGCAGTTCCCTGAAGTCGCTGAAGACGCGTCACCGCGACTGCAAGGTCGTGCGCCGCAAGGGCCGAATCTACGTCATCAACAAGACCAACCCCCGCTTTAAGGCCAGGCAGGGCTAAGCCCCTTGGCGTCCGGCGCCGTTCAGGGCGTCATCTTCGACATCGGCAATGTGATCGTGCGCTGGGACCCGCGCACCCTCTACGCCCGCGTCTTCCCCGATCCCGCCGAGTGCGACTGGTTCCTGGCCAACGTCTGCACCATGGCCTGGCACACGGCCCACGACGCCGGCGTCAGCTTCGCAAAGAACCGCCGTCCGCTCCTGGAACGCTATCCCGAGCATGCCGGCGCCATCCACGCCTGGGAGCAGCGCTGGACGGAGATGTTCTCCGGGGCGATCGCCGAGACCGAGGCCGCCATCGAGGCGCTGGCCGCGCGCGGCGTTCCCATGTTCGGCCTCACCAACATGTCGCACGAGACCGTGGCGGCCACCCTCGCCATGAGCCCGGCGTTCGCGCGCCTGACCGACATCGTCGTCTCCGGGCGTGAGGGCGTGGTCAAGCCCGACCCGCGCATCTTCGAGATCGCCTGCGAGCGGGCCGGCATGGCGCCGGGGCAGCTGCTGTTCGTCGACGACAGCCCGCCCAACGTCGAAGCCGCCCGGGCGCTGGGCTTCGACGCCTGGCTCTTCGCGGACCCCGCGGCGCTGCGTCCGGCCCTTGCGGCGCGTGGGCTGTTGTGAGGTTCCGGGCGTCCGGCTAGGGTCGCGCCACCTTCCCTCTTTTGCCGAGTGCGTGCGCCCATGGCCGACGATTCCTCCAACATCGATGTTCTGAACACGACCGCCCAGGGCAAGCTGAAGAGCCTGGTCGAGCGCATCGAGCGGCTGGAGGAGGACAAAGCGGCCGTGGCCAGCGATCTCAAGGAAGTCTACGCCGAAGCCAAGGGCGAGGGCTTCGACACCAAGATCCTGCGTAAGGTGGTGCGGTTCCGCAAACAGGACACCGCCCAGCGCCAGGAGGAGGAAGCGCTCCTGGAGCTCTACATCTCGGCCATCGGAGGCCTGTGAAGCGAACGGCGCCGGATCGGCGGGCGCAGGCCAAGCGCGCCGCCCTGAATGCGCTGAAACGCGCCAAACGCGCGGCCGAGCGCGCCGGGGTCGAACTGTCGGCCTGGGAGGGCGAGTTCCTGGGCTCGGTCACCGAGCGGGTCGCTACCTACGGCCGCGCCTTCGGCGATCCTGAGAAGGGCGCGCCCGGCGAAGCCCTCTCGAACCTGCAAGGCGTCAAGCTGAAGGAGATCAGCGCCAAGGCGGCTGGGAAACCGCGCCGGGGTCTGACCCGCCGACGAGCGCTTGGGAAAACGCCCGATCGGGATTAGTGATGGGCAGCGATGGGGCGCTGTTTCGCCGAACGGGCGAGTCTCTTGACCCTCTATGAGGTCTGCCATTGACGACGTCCGCCGTCCTGCTGTCGCTGGCGTCAGCGTCCCCGCCGCACGAATTCATGCAATCGGAGGTCACCGCCCAGGCGCGGCGCCTGTTCGGTCACCGGTTCCGCGACTTCGAGCGGCTGGCGCCGGTGTTCCAGAACACCGGCATCCTGCGCCGCCAGGGCGTGATGCCGATGGAGTGGTATTTCGAAGATCACAGCTGGCCTGACCGCACCCGGGCCTATCTGGCCGGCGCGGTCGACCTCTTCTGCGCCGCGGCCGAGGCCGCGCTGGCGCGGGCGGGCCTGTCCGCCGCCCAGGTGGACACCGTCGTCACCATCTCCTCCACCGGCATCTCCACGCCCAGCCTGGAGGCGCGCGCCATGGGCCGGCTCGGCTTTCGCGAGGACGTCGCCCGGGTGCCGGTGTTCGGGCTCGGCTGCGCCGGCGGGGTCACTGGGCTCTCGCTGGCCGCGCGCCTGGCCAGGAGCCAGCCGGGCTCGATCGTGCTCGTCGTGGCGGTCGAGCTTTGCACCCTGGCCTGCCGACTGGACGAGTTGACCAGCGCCAACCTGGTGGCCACCGCCCTCTTCGGCGACGGCGCAGCCGCCTGCGTGGTCCGCGCCGGCGGCGACGGCCTGGCGGAAATCGAGGGGGGCGGCGAACACACCTGGCCCGACAGCCTGGACATCATGGGCTGGAACGTCGATCCCCAGGGCTTCGGTGTGATCTTCGACCGCTCCATCCCCACCTTCGCCGAGGCGCATCTGCGGCCGGCGGTGGAGGGCATGCTGGGGCGGATGGGCCTGAAGATGGCCGACGTCGACCGGTTCGTCTGCCACCCAGGCGGCGCCAAGGTGATCGAGGCGCTGGAGAAGTCGCTCGACCTCGGCCAGGGCGCGCTCACCCACGAGCGGGACGTGCTGGCCGACCACGGCAACATGTCGGCGCCGACGGTGATGTTCGTGCTCGAGCGCGTGCTGGCGGAAAAGCCGCGCGGGCGGCTGACCATGACCTCGCTGGGACCGGGCTTCACCGCCTCCTGCCTTACCCTGGCGGCTTGATCCTCCAGGTCGGCCTTCTAGCCCTCACCACCGCCCAGCGGCTGGGCGAGCTGATCCTCTCGCAACGCAACATCCGGCGTCTGAAGGCCAAGGGCGGCTATGAGGCCGGCGCCGGGCACTATCCCTGGCTGATCGCCGTGCACGTCGCCTGGCTGGCGGGCCTTTGGCTGCTGGCCTGGAGCCGGCCGCTGAACCTTCCCCTCGCCGCCCTCTATCTGACGCTGCAGGCCGGACGGGTGTGGGTGATCGCCAGTCTTGGCGAACGCTGGACGACGCGGATCATCGTCCTGCCGGGCGCGCCGCTGGTGAGGCGCGGACCCTACCGGTTCCTCGCCCACCCCAACTACGTGATCGTCGCCGGCGAGGTGCTGGTCCTGCCCCTGGCGTTCGGGCTCTGGGCCTACGCCCTAGCGTTCTCGGCGCTGAACGCCATCGCTCTCTGGGTGCGAATTCGGGCGGAGGATAAGGCGCTCAAGTCCTCGTCCAACTGAACAGTCGCCGCCGAGGTGGGCCCTTCTCCCCTTGTGGGAGAAGGTGGCCCGCGGAGCGGGTCGGATGAGGGGTCGGGGAGATTTCAAGAAGAGCAACCGCGGAGATCGCAGAGACGCGCGGAGATGGTTCAGCGCCTCGATGTCTCTGCGTATCTCTGCGATCTCCGCGGTTCAGTATGACGGGACCCGCAGCGCAACCCCTCATCCGTCGGCTGCGCCGACACCTTCTCCCACAAGGGGAGAAGGAACCCTTCGCCGCTAGGCCGTCTCCCTGATCCCTTCTTCCAGGCCCTGTTCGCGGACCTTGCGGTAGAGGGTGGAGCGGCCGATGCCCAGGCGCCGGGCGACCTCGCTCATGTGGCCGGCGTAGATCTCGATGGCCAGCTGGATGAGGTCGTGCTCGATGTCCTCCAGGGTGCGCAGGTGCCCGCGCTCGTCGAGGATCCGCACCGGCTCGGTCTTGGGCATGTCGGCGGCATGGTCCGCGGCGCTGAACGGCAGGGTCGCCGGCGGCGCGCTGACAAGTTCCGAGGGCGCGAGCTTGATCCCGGAG
>JBIOEF010000194.1:0-4034 GCA_044445785.1 Caulobacterales bacterium | reverse complement strand
CCCGGCCTGACCACCACCCAGATCAAGGGCCTCAACGCCACCGACAACACCGCGCTGACCGCCGGCCAGATCGGCGCGCTTAGCGCCGCCCAGGTCGGCGCCTTCTCCACCACCAACCTCAACGCCCTCACCACCACCCAGCTGGCGGCGTTCACGACCACCGAACTCGGCAGCCTGACCACCACCCAGGCGAGCGGTCTCACCTCCACCACGGTCAATGAGCTGGCGGCCACCCAGTTCGCCGCGCTCGGCTCCAAGCAGGTCGGCTCGCTCAGCACCACCGCGATCACCGCGCTCAACACCACCGAGTCGGGCGCCCTGACCGCAACGCAGGTGCCAGGCTTGACGGTCGCGCAGATCGCCGCCTTCACCAGCACCACCTTCAACAGCCTGACCTCGACCCAGCTCGACGCCCTGACCACAACCCAGGTCGACAGCCTCTCGCCGGCTCAGGTCACGACCTACCTCGCCAACGCCTAGTCCGTACGGCCTCGAAGTTTCAGACGGGACTTCGAGGCCGGCCCAGGATCGCCGCCGCGCAGCACAGTCTGTGACGGCGCGCTCGTTTGCCCAACCTGGCGAGTCATGGCACGCTCGTACCCTCTTCCGCTGGTCTTCCGTATTGAAGGTGAGCTGACCTTGTCACCACCAGTAAAGATCACGGCGAGTGGCGCTGCCTGGTGAAGAGTCTGCCTGTAGACCTGATGACTGATAATATCGTTCTGGCGACGTTACAGCGAATCACCGCCGGCGAGCTGACGCTGGCCGAACTGATCAATGTCGCCGACGGACTGCGCGACGCCGGAACGCCCACCAGCGCGGAACAAGTCTACCGGGTGTGGATCAAGTTCAACCCCGACCACCCGCAGCTCTACGCCGCCTACTACAATTGCTCCACGCTGCCCCTGCCCCCCGACCGCCAGCCGGCGGTGAAGGAGGCGCTGGAGCAGGCACTGGCGCTGAAGCCGGATTTCTGGCCGGGCTATATCAACCTGGGCGGCGTGCTCGAGCGCGCCGGTGAGCTGGACGAAGCCGTGGCCCAATGGAAGGCCGTGGTGGATCGGCTGGACCAGATCACCGGGGTGGCGGTCAGCTACAAGCTCACGGCGCTGAAGCAGATCAGCCGTGTGCTGATGGATCACCACCGGTCCGCCGCCGCCGAGGCCTTCCTGCAGCAGTGCCTGGAGATCGATCCCAAGCAGCGCGACGCCATCGAGCAGTATATCGGGCTGCGCCTGGCGCAGTGCCGCTGGCCGGTGGTGGCGCCCTGGGAGGGGACGGATCGCCGGACGATCACGGCGGGGTTCAGCCCGCTCTCCATGGCCACCTTCACCGACGATCCGATGCTGCAGTTCGCCAGCGCGGTGCGCTACGTGGAAGCCGCCGTCGACGCCGGCTTTGCGGATCACAGCGCCGAGCGTCGACACGCGCCGATCGACCTGAAATCACGGCGCCTGCGCGTCGGCTATGTTTCTTCCGACTTCCGCGACCACGCCATCGGATACTTGATGGCCGAGTTGTTCGAGCTGCATGATAAGTCCAAGATCGAAGTATTTGCCTACTACTGTGGTCCGCCCGCCAGCGGCGGCCTCAATGACCGGTACAAGGCCGCGATCGAGCACTGGGCCGACATCAACGACCTCAGCGACGACGCGGCGGCGGGGAAGATCGCGGCCGATGGCGTCGACATCCTGGTGGACGTCAACGGTCATACCCGGTTCGCGCGGGCCGGCGTCTTCGCCCGGCGTCCGGCGCCGATCATCGTCAACTGGTTGGGCTTTCCGGGGACCATGGGCTCGCCCTTCCACCACTATATGGTCGCCGATGACTGGATCGTCCCGCCCGACTGCGAGCTCTACTACGCCGAGAAGGTCGTGCGCCTGCCGTGCTATCAGCCCAACGACCGCAAGCGCGCGGTGGCGCCGGAGCGCCCGACGCGGGCGCAAGCGGGCCTGCCGGAAGACGCGTTCGTCTACTGCTGCTTCAACGGCGCGCAGAAGATCGGCCGCTTCACCTTCCAGCGGTGGATGGAGATCCTGGAGCGCACGCCCGGCAGCGTGCTCTGGCTGTTGACCAGCGACGAGGAGACTCAAGCGCGCCTGGCGGATTTCGCCGAGGGCGCTGGCATCGCGCGCGAGCGGCTGATTTTTGCGCCCAAGCTCACCAACCCGCACCATCTGGCGCGCTACCCGCTGGCGGACCTCTTCCTCGACACCGCCCCCTACGGCGCCCACACAACCTGCTCGGACGCCCTCTGGATGGGCGTTCCGGTGCTGACGCTGTCGGGCCGCAGCTTCGCCTCGCGCGTCTGCGGCAGCCTGGTTCAGGCGGCCGGGCTCAAGGACCTGGTCTTCAGCACCCCCAAGGCCTTCGTCGACCGCGCGGTGGAGCTGGCGACCAACCGCGGTGAGATCGAGGCCTACAAGGCGGCGTTGGCCGCGGGCCGGGAGAGCTGCGATCTCTTCAATACCGCCAAGCTGGCGGCGCGCCTCGAGGACCTCTACCGCGGGATGTGCGAGGACTATCAGAGCGGAAAGCTGCCGCGGCCGGATCTCTCCAACCTCGACGTCTATCTGCAGGTCGGGGTCGAGGACGACCCCGAGGCCGTCGAGACGATGACCCTCGTCGACTACCAGGGTCACTACAAGACCAAGCTGGCGCGGCGCCATCTGATGCGTCCGATCCGGCCGGACAACCGGCTGTGGACGGCGGCGGATATCGAGGTGGCCGAGGCGCTGGCCGAGACCGACGCGCCCGCCGCGACCAAGGCGGTCGCCTGAGCTTCAAGGCCCAGCTTCGCCGATCACCGTGAACGGCGCCCAGGCGGACGGATTGGCGCCGCCGCGGATCGTCGGATCATCGAGGATGGCGAGCGAGGCCTGGCGCAGGGCCTGGGCGTGGCTGAGCCCCGGGGTGTTGCGCTGGGCCAGCACGACGCCTGGGATCAGCCGGCCGGCGACGTCGTCGCGAACGCGCCAGTGCGAGACCAGCAGCGAGCGGGCGCCGGCGAAGAAGAAGGCGCGCGCCAGGCCCGACAGCCCCTGGGCCTCCGGCGCGTCCGGGCTGGCGGTGTTGCAGGCCGACAGCAGCACCCAGTCGGCGTTCAGCGTCAGCGTCGAGGCTTCCGACGCCAGCAAGAGTTCGTCCTCGGGCCTGGCGCCCGCGGCCAGGGCCAGGGCCGGCTCGGCGATGCCGGCGTCGCCGGTGACCAGGCCGTGGGTGGCGAACTCAAGCACGCGCACCTTGGCCAGGCGCCCGTCGGCGTTGCGAGCCATCAGCTCAGCCTTGGAGGCGTCGGCGCCGGTGAGCAGGCTCGCCGGCGGCGCGCCCAGCGCCTGTTCCAGCGCCTGGCCCTCGACCCGGGTTCCGGGCAGACGCGGCAGGGTGCTGAGCGCCGAGGCGAGCGCGCGGCCGTCGCGGAAGTAGGCGCCGACGCCGCGGGGGACGGCGGTGACGGCGACGGGCTTCGGCGCGCTGGCCGCCTGGCCGCGGAAGTCCGGATCGGCGAAGGCCAGCAGGGGATCTGGCGTGCTCGCATGCTCGCTCGGCATCAGCTGGCGAAGCGTGCGCAAGGTGGCGACCGACGGCAGCAGCGCGACCGCCTTGGACCGCAGCAGCCACGGCGTCGCGCGCAGGATCGCCTGATCGGAATCGCCGGCCGCGCCGCCGACCGGCGGCGACGTCACCAGGAGGCCAGGCGGCAGGCTGGTGAGCGGTCCGGTCGGAACGAAGAGCAGCACGCCCCTGTCTTTGATCACCGCCTGAATCGCCGGATCGCCGAGCAGCGCCTTGTAGAGCTCATAGGAAGCCTGGCGGTCGAAGACGCCGTGCTTGAGGCCCGGGGTCAGACCGACGCCGGGCGCGGCGGCCTGGACGCCGTAGCCCAGCGGATCGATCTGCGCCCGCAGCCGGATCACCCGCGCCTTGAGCTCGTCGCCGGTGAAACCCAGTTGCGCCCAGGCCGCGCCGGCCTTGCTCACCGCGAACACCAGACCCTTGTTGGCGCCGGGAGGGGTCAGGAAGACGATCAGGGT
>JBIOEF010000193.1:0-4098 GCA_044445785.1 Caulobacterales bacterium | reverse complement strand
TAGAAGGTGTGGGCCCAGATCGAGGTCGGCAGCACGCGCAGGGTGGTGTTGTAGTCGCGCACGGCGTCGTTGTAGTCGCGCCGGGCGATGTTGATCCGGTCCTCGGTGCCCTCGAGCTGCGACATCAGCGTCTGGAAGGCCTGGTTCGACTTCATGTCCGGATAGGCTTCGCGGATCGCCAAGAGGTGGCTGAGCGCGCCGGAGAGCTGGTCCTGAGCCTGCTGAAACTTCTGGAACGCCGCCGGGTCGGTCACCGTCGAGGCGTCGACCGTGATCGCCGTCGCCTTGGCCCTGGCTTCGGTGACGCCGATCAGCACCGCGCGCTCCTGCTGGGCCTCGCCGCTGACCGTCGCCACCAGGTTCGGGACCAGGTCCGCACGGCGCTGGTAGGTGGACTGGACGTCCGCCCACTTGGCCTTGGCGGTCTCCTGCTTGGTCGGGATGTCGTTGACGCCGCAGGCCGCCAGCGAGAGCGGCGCGGCGATGAGCACGAGCGCGCGAAGAACGCCTTTGAAGATCCCGGTCATCACCCATCCTGAACGTCAGAGCGCCGCTCGCGGCGGCCGGCGCGAACACTAGGACCAAGCCGGCGGGCTCGCCAGCCTGTTGATCAACGCCCTAAAGCCGGCGCGTCAGAGCTCGCCGCAGCCTGGCGGGATCAGCGCCTCCACCCTTGCGTGCAGGTCGTTCAGCGGGCAGCTTCCGCCGGGGCCGGATGCGCAGCCGTCGAAGCGCAGGTCGAGGCGGCTCGCCAGCGCCGGCTTCAGCGTCCGCAGCTGGTCCAGGGTCTCGTAGTAGAGCGCCGGGCGCACGTAGCGGGCGCCGGTGGCCGGATCGGACCAGACCTCGAAGGCCAGCGTGGTGGCCGGCGCTGTGCCGTCCGGCTGGCCGGCGAGGTTCGCCCAGCGCAGGCCAAAGACTCCCGCCATCATCATCAGGTCGCTGTCGTGGCCGGCGAAAGCCAGCACTTTCACGTCAGGTCCTATCGTCGGCCCGGCGGCTACCGGCGATCCGGCGAGGCCCGCCAGGACTACCCGGCCCATCACCGCCCCCCGCCGGCTGACGACGTAGGTCGCATCGCGGATCAGGGCGAAGGCGCGCTCGTGGATCGGCATCACCGCGGCGATGTCCCTGGCGCTGGCGCGGCCCCAGCCGACGTCGCTCATCGGCTTGTCGTCAACGTATTCGAGCAGCAGGTCCTCGGCCAGCGCGGCGGTGGCGGGGAAGGGCCCGGCCATGTCGCCGGCGGCCGGCGCGCCTGTGCTTGCGGGGGCGAAGCAGGTCCCGGGACCCCCGGCGCAGGCCTTGGGCGCCAGGATCACCTGCAGGCGCGCGAAAGCGGCGGTGAGCGAGGCGGACTCTTCGGGCCCCGTGGCCGCCGCCGCCAGAGCCGCGCGGGCCTTGTCCGCGTCCAGCTTGCAGGCTTCGGTGGACGAGCCGCCAAAGATCGGATCGCGAGGCGAGGCCGCGCCCCAAGCCGCCTTGGCCTGGCAGCCGGGCGCCAGCGCCTCGATCAGGATCTCGCCGGTGCGGCGGGTGCGCTGATCCGTGCCGTCGGCCCAGACGACCAGGCTCGCGGCGTCCGGGCAGCCGCGGGCGGGGAGCAGGCCTCCGCTTACATAGCGGGCGCGCAGGGTGTCGCCCATCAGCTGCACCGTCTGGCCGCCGTGGGGCGTCAGCTCGCCCGGCGCCACCGGCCAGGCGGGCCAAGGCTGGGCCGCGTACTTGGCCAGCGCCTCGTTGCTCTGGGTGGGCGGGCGCACCCCGTGGCGCTCCACCAGCACCACCCGCTCGAGCTTCAGGGTCGCGGCGAGCGCCGGCGTGGCGATCCAGAGAAAGGCGAACAGGGCGGCGAGGAGGCGGGTCTTGGGCATTCTCTTGAAAGACCCTGGGACGGTGAAGGCGGCGTGACGGTTTGGCGAAGGTTGCGTGAACCGATGGCGCGCGCTCGCGGCTAGGTCAACATCACCTCGCGGTCGGCGCGCTCCTCGCCCTCGCCCGGCAGGTCGTCGAAGGAGCCGTGGCTGGAGGCGTAGAGCTTGGCGTAGAGGCCGTCTCTGGCCATCAGCCCGTCGTGCGTTCCCTGGTCGACGATCCGGCCCTGCTGCAGGACGATGATCTCGTCGGCGTCGCGCACCGTGGCCAGGCGGTGGGCGATGACCAGGCACGTGCGCCCGGCGAAGAGCGCCTTCAGCGCCCGCTGGATCTCCAGCTCGGTGAAGCTGTCGATGTTGGCGGTGGCTTCGTCGAGGATCAGGATCTGCGGGTTGATCACCAGCGCTCTGGCGAACGACAGCAGCTGGCGTTGGCCCAGCGAAATGTTGCGCCCGCGCTGGCCGAGCGGCGTCGCATAGCCCTGCGGCAGGCGGATGATGAAGTCGTGCGCCCGCACCGCCTTGGCCGCCGCCACCACCTCCTCGTGGGTGGCGCTCGAGGCGTAGCGGATGTTCTCCTCGATCGTGCCGGTGAAGAGGAACGGCTCCTGCAGCACCATGCCAATGGTGCGGCCAAGGCTCTCCAGGGTGACGTCGCGCACATCGTGGCCGCCCACCCGCACCGCGCCGTCGGTGACTTCGTAGAAGCGGCGCACCAGCGAGATGATGCTGGTCTTGCCAGAGCCTGTCGGGCCCACCAGCGCCACCACCTGGCGCGGCTTCACCTTCAGCGAAACGTCGCGCAGCACCGGCCGGGCCGGGTCGTAGCCGAAGGTGACGTGATCGAGCTCGACGGTGGGCTCGATGTCGTGAAGTTCCAGCGCGTCCGGCTTGTTGACGATGGTCACCGGCACGTCCAGCACCTCGAAGATGCGGTAGCCGGCGGCCATCGCCCGCTGCAGCGCTGTGTACTGCATGGAGATCATCCGCACCGGTTCGAAGAACCGCTGGACGAAGATCACGAAGGTGATCATCGCGCCCACTTCCAGCTGGGCGTTCAGCACCTCGCCGCCGCCGACCACGATGATCACCGCCATGGCGAAGCCCGTGAGGATCGAGACGGCCGGGGCCATCAGCCCGGCCAGCGCGGCGCTTTCGACCGCGGCGTTCAGGTTGTCCCGTGCCTTCTCCTCGTAGAGCTCGAAGTTCATCGCCTCGCGGCGGGTCTCCTGCACGGTGCGGACGCCGCTGATGTTCTCGGCCAGCGCGCCGTTGGCGATCGACGACGCGTCGCGCGCCTTGCGAAAGGTGATCTTCGAGTACGGCAGCCAGATCGCCCGGATGCCGATCAGGGCCGGCAGCACCAGCAGGGTCAGCAGCCCCAGCTTCCAGTCCATGTGCAGCAGCCAGATGACGATGCCGATCAGCACGACGAAGTCGCCGAGCGTCGAGGTCGTGCTCTCCAGGAACTCCTGCAGCGCGTTCACGTCGCCCTGCAGGCGGGCCATGATCCGGCCGACGTGGGTCTTGTCCATGAACGACAGGGCGACCGACTGGAAGTGATCGAACATCGCCCGCCGGACGTCAAAGATCACCTTCTGCGCCAGCCTGGTGCTCATCCACTGCGAGAGGATCGAGGTGATGGTGAAGATCACCACGACGCCCAGGAACTCGGCCACGGCCACATCCAGGCGATGGCCGCTGAGGTGCGCGCCGACCGCCGCGGTCACCGCCTGACCGATCATCACCGGCAGCGCCAGCTGAGCGAAGGCGGAGACGATGGTGGTGACGATCGCCCCGGTCACCCACCGGGGGTGCGGCTTCAGGAAGCCGCCGAACCGCCGGACGATCCGGGTGTCGAAGGCCATGAAGATCTCTTCGGCCTCGGCGCTGCCGAGGGTGGCGTTGCGGCGGCGCGGGGTCGGGCCCGGCTCGCCGACATCGCGGTCAAAGGCGAAGTCGCTCATCCCGCGACCCCGCTCATCCCGGCGGAAGCCGGGACCCAGGCAAGCGGTTGCTGAAGTCCACCACCAAGGACGCCAAGGACACGAAGGCGCGCCGTCGGCGCGCGGTTAGTCCCCACTGCTGGAGATGATTGGCCGGGGCGCGAAGCGCGCCCTTCGTGTCCTTGGTGAGCTTCGTGGTGAATCAGGGCCGACCCGCCTGCGCGCTGCATCGAGTCTTGCCTGGGTCCCGGCTTCCGCCGGGATGAGCGGGTGTTGGG
>JBIOEF010000192.1:0-4116 GCA_044445785.1 Caulobacterales bacterium | reverse complement strand
GGCCCGTTCGGCGACGATGGGCGAGACGATCTTGCGCTCCAGCGCCCCCTGCATCAGCTCGAGGGCCGCGGCCCAGTCGCCGGCGGCGAGCCTGGCCTCCAGCACCGCGCGCCAGGCCCAGGGCGCCGTGCGCGCCAGGGCGAAGGCGGCGGCGGCATGGCGGTGGGCCTCGGCCTCGTCGCCTTCGGCCAGGGCCGCCTGCATCAGCCCCCGGTGCGCCACCAGCCGCATCTCCGGAAACCCGAGCATCGCGGTGTAGGCGGCGCGGGCGGCCACCGGATCGTCGGCCTGCTCGGCCGCCTGAGCCGAGAGCAGCCGCACCAGGGCCGGGGAGTCGTCCACCAGGCCGGCCGCGCGCTGCGCCTGGCGCCGGGCTTCGGCGCCGTCGCCGCCGGCCGCCGCCAGGAACCCGCGCGAGAGGGCCTCGGCGCCCTGCCGATGGCGCGTCTCGGCCCTGGCCAGGGCCGCGCGCCGGGGCGCCTCGACGATCCAGATCAGACCCCTCCAGAAGATCGTCGCCGCCAGTGAGAAGAACAGGATCAGCAGCACCGCCGCCGCCGCTGTGGTGCGCACGTTCCAGTGCAGCCAGGTGAGCTCCGCCGATCCCGGCTCGCCGCGCAGGGCCAGGACCATGACCGCCAGCGCGATCACGACCATGATGGCGAGCGCCGTGCGGATCATGACCGCGCCCCGGTGGCGGCGGTGAGGTCGGCCAGCGCCTGCGCCCGCAAGGCCTCGATCCGCCGATCGATCTCGATCCGCCGCTGGGCCGCGTCGATCCAGTCCTTGAGCGGCTCGCGGGCCTGGACCGAAAGCCTCTGCAGGCTGCCGACCGCTCCTTCGAGGTCGCCCGCGTCGGCTTGCTGTTCGGCCTTGGCCAGCGCGCCGTCAGCGCCGCCGCCGTTCGGGTCGACGCGGCGGATCATCACCACCCGGCCGATCAGCGACAGCGTCTTGCGCACCAGGCCCGCGCCCTTGGCCGGTCCATGGGCGGCCACCGAGGCTTCCGCCGCGAGCGCTGGGAGGGCGGCGGCGAGGGCGGCGCGGCTGGGCGCGCCGCGGGCGGCGAGGGGGCCCAGCGCCTTCAGGTCGGATGAGGTCGGCGCCAGGCGCTGGAACGCGACCAGGTCCTGGTCGAACGGGCCGGACGACTGGGCGGCCTGGGAGAGCGAGGCGGCGGCCAGCGCCATGGCCGCGGCGTCGGCGGCGCGGGTCGAGCTTCCTTCCAGCCGCGCGACCCGGTCGGAGAGGGCGTTGACGTCGGCGGACCCGGCGGCCGGCGCGGCCAGGGGTTCGGGCGCCAAGGCGGCCGGCGCGGCCGATTCGGCGTTCGCAGGGCGGCGGGCGGCGTCGAGGCTCAAGGGCGCGGGACTCGCCGCCGGCGTGAACTGCAAACGACCCACCGCCACGCCGGCGACGATGCACAGCAGGCAAAGCGAGACCCAGGCGAAGAAGGTGGCGGTGAACAGCGGCCGCCGTCCGTACGCCGCCGGATCGCGGGACGGCGCCAGTTCGACAGGGTCAGGCGCGGCGCTCATCGCCCCTCACCAGTGCCCCAAGCACGGACGCCGCGCAATTGCGAGAAAGCCTCAGTTGGCGTCGGAATGGCTGAGGAGGGCCAGCAGGCTGGCCTCGGTGGGCGCGGCGGCGCTGCGGACTCCGGCCAGCCCGCTCTTGGCCAGCGGCCGGGCCACTTCGCGCGAGAGCGCCAGCGCCACCAGGTGCGGCGCGGGGTGGCGCTTGACGAACTTGGCCAGCACCCGCGCGGCCTTGGGCGAATGCAGCAGCACGTGGTCGATGGCTGGAAGGCGTTCGATCAGCGCCGCCGAAGGCTCGACCTCCACCGTCTCGTAGAGCGGCGCCGGGCGCACCTCCAGGCCGACGGCGCTCAGGGCGCCCACCAGGTCCGCCGCCGGCTCGGTGGTGGAGGGGTGCAGGATGACGCCCGGAAGCTCGCGTTTGCGCGCCGCCAGCGCAGCGGCCAGCGCCTTCACGTCGCCCTGGGCCGAGAGCACGCTGGCGAAGCGGGCGGCCCTGGTCGCCTCGGCGGTGGCGTCGCCGACGGCGAAGACGCGCAGCGCCCGCGCTGGCGAGCGCTCGGCGAAGGCGCGCACCGCGTTGGCGCTGGTGAAGACGATGGCGCAGACGCCCTCCAGGTCGATGCTGACGTCCTTCAGCGGCCGCACCAGCAGCAAAGGCTCGACCACCGCCTCCAGGCCCAGCGCCCGCACCCGCGCGGCCGTGGCGCCGGCCGCCGGCTGGGTGCGGGTGACCCAGACGGTCCTTGGGCCATGCACGGCCTTCAAGATCAACTTACTGACGGCGCGCGCCATTCACACTCAGTCCCTCAAAGCGAGTGCGTCGCCGCCTTCGTCGCGGATCGCCTCGCCCAGCCTCAGACCCAGCTCCCTGGCCGACGCCTCGGCGTCCGGCCCGGAAAGATCGGTCTCCCCTTGGCGACGGAAGCGCCGCGCGCCGTCGGGCGTCAAGGCCTCGACGATGAGGATCAGTCCGGCGCCCTGCAAACGGGCGTGAGCGCCGATGGCGGTCTTGCACGAGCCCTCCAGCGCGGCCAGCGCCCCGCGCTCGGCGGCGACGGCGATGGCGCTGGGCTGATGACGCAGCGCCGCCACCCAGGACGCGTCTGCATCCTCCGCCCGGGTCTCGATGGCCAGCGCGCCTTGTCCGGGCGCCGGCGGCTGCTCGACCGGATCCAGCAGCGAGCGCGGCAAATGGCCCAGGCCCAGACGCTTCAGCCCCGCCAGCGCCAGGATGATCGCGTCCGCATCGCCCGCTTCCAGCTTGGCCAGCCGCGTGTCGACGTTGCCGCGCAGGTTGATGAGTTTCAGGTCGGGCCGCTGGTGCAGCGCCTGGGCCTGGCGGCGCAGGCTGGCCGTGCCCAATGCTGCGCCATGCTGCAGCGCAGCAAGTCGGTCGACCTTGTGGCTGAGGAAGGCGTCGCGGGGGTCTTCGCGCTCGGGAATGGCGGCGATGATCAGCCCGAGGGGCGAGTCGACCGGCATGTCCTTCAGCGAATGCACTGCGCAATCGATCCGCCGATCCAGCAGCGCCTCTTCGATCTCCTTGGTGAAAAGCCCCTTGCCGCCCACTTCCAGCAGCCGCCGGTCCTGGATCCGATCGCCGGAGGTGGTGATGTGGACGAGCGGCGCGACCTTTTGGGCATCCTCCGGCGCTGCGCCCAGCGCCGCGGCGATCCGCGCCTGGATGAGCCCGGACTGGGTCAGCGCCAGCTTGGAGGCGCGCGTGCCGATGCGGACGAGCGGTTGCGAGGTCACGTCGAAGGGACTAGCTGCGGGGCTTCATGGGGGCGTCGCCGCGCCTGCTACACGGGCCGGTGGTTCGATGCAAACGGATGCTCTAGCATCCGTTTGTTGAATCGAACCACCAATCGAGAAAGCAGCGCATCGGACCACGGACGGACGGATCGTCCGTCCGCTACGATGCGCTAGGCCTTAGCCGCAACTTAGATGACTCCGCCGTTCACCATCCTGGGCCTGGAGACCAGCTGCGATGAAACCGCCGCGGCGGTGGTGCGCCTGCACGCGGGCGGTCGCGCGGAGGTGCTCTCATCGGTGGTGGCGAGCCAGGTCGCTGATCACGCTCCTTACGGAGGAGTAGTGCCGGAGATCGCCGCCCGCGCCCACGTCGAGCTGATCGAGCCGGTCGCGCGGCGGGCGCTGGACGAAGCGGGGCGGACCCTGGACGACATCGCCGGCGTCGCCGCCACGGCGGGACCGGGCCTGGTGGGCGGGGTGATGGTGGGGCTCTCGTTCGGCAAGGCGATTGCGCTGGCCCGCGGCCTGCCGCTGATCGCGGTCAACCACCTGGAAGGCCACGCCGTCACCGCGCGGCTCGCCGCGGACCGCCCCTCCCCGTGCCGGCTGCTGCTGGTCAGCGGCGGCCATTGCCAGCTGCTGGACGTCGCCGGCATCGGGGTCATGCGCCGCCTGGGATCGACCAAACAAAACCCCCCCACCGCCAACACCGCCCCAACCCCAGGGTAACCCATCCCCAACCCCATTGCGAAATTATACAAAGCCACCCCCCCCCCGGCGTCGAAGGTCGATACCCCGCCGCCCAATACCCCCAAGACGG
>JBIOEF010000191.1:0-4320 GCA_044445785.1 Caulobacterales bacterium | reverse complement strand
TCTGGGAAGTGATCGACAAGCACCAGGTGGAGATCTTCTACACCGCCCCCACCGCCATCCGCGCCCTGATGCGCGAGGGCGAGGCGCCGGTGAAGTCGACCTCGCGCACGTCGCTGCGGCTGCTGGGGACCGTCGGCGAGCCGATCAATCCCGAGGCCTGGCTCTGGTATCACCGCGTGGTCGGCGACGAGCGCTGCCCGATCGTCGACACCTGGTGGCAGACCGAGACCGGCGGGGCCCTGATCGCGCCGCTGCCGGGCGGCACGGCGCTGAAGCCAGGCTCCGCCACCAGGCCGCTGCCCGGGGTGAAGCTCGAACTGGTCGACGTCGACGGCAGGTCCTGGAGGGCGCCGACAGCGGCAACCTCTGCATCACCGACTCGTGGCCGGGGCAGATGCGCACCGTCTATGGCGACCACGAGCGGTTCATCACCACCTATTTCACGGCCTACCCCGGCAAGTACTTCACCGGCGACGGCTGCCGGCGGGACGAGGACGGCTACTATGGATCACCGGGCGGGTGGACGATGTGATCAACGTCTCGGGCCACCGCCTGGGCACCGCCGAGATCGAAAGCGCGCTGGTCGCCCACCACACGGTGGCCGAGTCCGCGGTGGTCGGTTTCCCCCACGATATCAAGGGCCAGGGCATCTACGCCTACGTCACCCTCACCGCCGAGAGCCAGCCCAGTGAAGAGCTGCGCCGCGAGCTGGTGCTGTGGGTGCGCCGCGAGATCGGCCCCTTCGCCGCGCCGGACGTGATCCAGTGGGCGCCGGGCCTGCCCAAGACCCGCTCTGGCAAGATCATGCGCCGGATCCTGCGTAAGGTGGCCGAGAACGACATCTCCAACCTCGGCGACACCACCACTCTGGCCGACCCGGCGGTGGTCGACGACCTGGTGAAGAACCGCGCGGGGGCGAAAGCGCCGGCGTGAGCGGCGGTGAGGAGGAACGGCCGGCCGGCGGCCTCATACCGCGCAACCTGCTGCGGCCGGCGCTGACGGCGGCGGCGCTGATCGCGCTGGCGTTCGGGGTTTCGCGGTTCGTGGGACGCGCGCCGGCGCCCCATCCCGCGCCGGGCGTGAAGCCAGCCGCCGCTCCGACTTCGCCGCCCGTCGCCAGCGGTCCAGCCCAGCCCATGCCCACCCTGGCGGCCGCCTTCGCGCTCGCCTATCCGAAGGCGCAGGTTGAGGTCCCGACCGATAAGGGCGCCGATATGGTGACGTTTTCGCCCCAGGGGCTCTATCGCATCTCCGCCGACACTTTCGCGCTCGTCAGCGCCGGCCAGAACCAGGGGGAGAGCTTCCATGCCCTGGGCGGCTACGCCAGCGTCACCTATCTGGTCGCCGGCCCGCCGCTGGCTTTGCAGGGCCAGCCTTACATCCTGCAGGGGACTATGGGCGGGTTCGGCGCGCCGCCGCAGGTGACCCTGCTGACCGGCGTCAGCCGCTGGCCGATGCTTGAGGTCGAGAGCGCCTATTTCAACATGGGCGAGGGCGACGGCTCGGCCTACCTCGTGAGCCTGGGTCCGACGATCAAGGACGTGGAGACCGTCGCCGAGGACATCCCGGTCAGCTACACCAACAGCGTGGGCGGGGGCCGGGGGTGCGAGATCAGCGGCAAGATCGTCCCGCTGGTCCAGGACCAGACCTTCGAGGTCCGCTATTCGGGCGCCTGGAAGGGCCGCCAGACCTACCGCCTGGGCGAGGGCGGCTGGACCCCCGATCCGACGCCGAAAGACCTCCACGTCCTCTGCCCCTAGGCGCTGGCGGCCCGCGCGCGCCTAGCCTAAGGGTTTGGGCCAACAAGCCTTGGGAGGAGATGCGCATGCTGACGTGGCAGGTCGGGCGGGTGAAGATCAGCCGCATCGTCGAGATGGAGATGACCGCGGCTTACGACGAGCGGCGGCCGTTCCTGGTGGACGCCAAACCCGAGGCGCTGAAGGCCTCGCCCTGGCTCTATCCGAACTTCGTCACCGAGGAGGGCGCGCTCAGGGTCTCGATCCATGCGCTGCTGGTCGAGGCGCCCGGACTGCGCCTGGTGGTGGACACCTGCATCGGCAACGACCGGCCGCGCGGCATCACCGGCAAGCGCCCGCTCTCGACGCCGTTCCTGGAACACTTGGCCGAAGCCGGCTGGTCGCGCGAGGGGGTGGACGCGGTGGTCTGCACGCACCTGCACGTCGATCACGTGGGCTGGAACACCATGCTCGAAGCCGGCAAGTGGGTCCCGACCTTCCCCAAGGCCCGCTACCTGCTGGGCCGGATCGAGTACGCGCACTGGAAGGCCGAGGGCGATGAAGAACAGCAGACGATCCTCGGCGATTCCGTGCAGCCGATCTTCGATGCGGGCCTGGTGGAGCTGGTGGAGATGGACCACCGCCTCTCGCCGGAGATCCGCCTGACGCCCACGACCGGCCACACGCCTGGCCACGTCAGCGTGATGATCGAGTCCGACGGCGAGCGGGCGATGATCACCGGCGACATGATGCACCACCCCTGCCAGATCGCGCACCCGGACTGGTCGCCGGACTTCGATAGCGACAAGACCGCCTCGGCGGTCACCCGCCGCCGGGTGCTGGAGGACGTGGCCGACCAGCCGATCCTGGTCATCGGCACCCACTTCGCCGCGCCCACCGCCGGCCATGTGCGTCGCGACGGCGCCGCCTTCCGCCTGGAGAGCTGAGATGCCGACCGCGAGCCGCGAGATCCACCTCGTCAAGCGTCCCGAAGGTCCGCCCGCGCCGGAGGACTTCGCCATGGTGGAGACGCAAGTCGCCGATCCCGCCGAGGGCGAGGTGCTGGTGCGCAATCTCTACATGTCGGTTGACCCGGCCATGCGGCCCAGGATGAGCGTCGGCCAGGCGCTGGGCGAAGCCATGGGCGGCGGGGCGCTGGGACGGATCGAGAAGTCGCGCAATCCGACGCTGAAGGAGGGCGACCTCGTCTCCAACCGCTACGGCTTCCGCGAGGCTTTCCTCTCCGACGGCAAGGGCCTGCAGCCGCTGAAGGCGGAGCCTGGCCTGCCGCTCACGGTGCACATGCATGCGCTGGGCGGCACCGGCTTCACCGCCTACGGCGGCCTGCTGCACATCGGCCAGCTGAAGGACGGCGAGCAGGTGTTCGTCTCGACGGCGGCCGGCGCGGTGGGCTCGATGGCGGCGCAGATCGCCAAGATCCACGGCTGCTATGTGGTGGGATCCACCGGCTCGGACGAGAAGGTCCGCTGGCTCCTCGACGAAGCCGGGATCGACGCGGCGATCAACTACAAGAAAGAACCGATCCGCCCGGCGCTGAAGGCGGCGACGCCCAAGGGCATCGACGTCTATTTCGACAATGTCGGGGGCGAGACTCTGGACGCGGCGCTGGCCAGCATGAACACGCTCGGCCGCGTGGCGGTCTGCGGGATGATCAGCGGCTACAACGAGGCCGGCTCGCGCACGGCGGTGCGCAATCTCTCCAACATCATCTACGGACGGATCAATCTGCGCGGCTTCGTGGCGCCCGATTTCATGCATCTCTACGACCAGTTCCGCGCCGAAATGGCCGGCTGGTTGAAGGACGGACGAATCAAGTACCAGGAGACCATTCTCCAAGGGATCCAGAACGCTCCCGCGGCCATGATCGGGCTGATGCAGGGCGCCAATTCCGGCAAGATGCTGGTCAAGCTCGCCGACTGAGGGGAACTGCGCGCGTGGCAGGATGAAAGCCGTCGCCCTGGCCGCGTTGCTCATCGCCCCGGCGGCGTCGGCGGACGCGTCTGGCTGGAGCCCGACCCCGAAACAGGAGGCGCAGCTGGCGCGGGCAGGCCTGGTGGTCGATGTCGCGCCCGATCCTGGCCGCTCGACGGCGCTGATCCACGGCGCGGTGAATATCCCGGCGCCGCCCCTGAAGATCTGGGAGACGCTGCGCGCCTGCGCCAAGGTTCCCCGCATGGCCACCTTCGTCACCGGCTGCCAGGTGATGTCCGCCGATCCGGCCGGCGCCTGGGACGTGCGCCAGGACGCGATCGACTACGGCTTTCCGCTGCCCCACGTCCGGCGCTGGTACCGGAGTGAGTACGACGTCGGCCGGCGCATCAGCTTTCGCTGCGTTGACGGGGGCGAGGTGAAGGCCTGCCAGGGCGAGTGGCGCCTGGAGCTGCAGCCCGGCGGCGCGGTCAGGGTGACCTATGAAAGCTGGATCGTCTCGCCGTTCAAGGCGCCGGCGTTCCTGGTGCGCAACGTGCTGCGCAAAGACACCATCGACGCGCTCAAGGCGCTCAGACGCGAGGCGCTGGCGGCGCAGTGAGCCGACGCCTCGTCCTCCTGGGCGCCAGCGGCG
>JBIOEF010000190.1:0-4322 GCA_044445785.1 Caulobacterales bacterium | reverse complement strand
TGTTCGAGAAGCGCAGCTCCTTGACCCCCAGCGCCGTCGCCAGCGTCGCCCCGTCGTTGCGGTCGTTGCTGTAGGAGGCGAAGCCGTCGATCTGCGTCGGATCCAGGCCGGCGTCGCGGCAGGCCGCGAGGATCGCCTTCAGGCAGAGGACCATCTCCGGATCGGGCGCCTGGCCGTGGCGGTAGTACGCCGTCTCTCCAACCCCGACGACGGCCACTTTGCCGCGCAGACTTCGCTCGCTCACCTTAGATCGCTCCTCACCTGGAGGCCCCGCAAGGGGCCAGCCTCTCAGGGTTCGCCATTGAGCCCAGAGACTGGGTCATGGGGCAAGCCGCCTCACCAACACCGCCGCCCGCCAGAGCCATGTCTCGACCGGCATCAATTTGCAAACTAGGCGTGAAATGGACGGAGCGCGTGTGGTCGGAATCAGTGAGTGGGATGATGCGGTACGCCCTGCGGCGCGGTGGTGGCGGCCCGGCGCCTTGGCGCTCTGGCCCGGCCTTCGTTAGCGCGACGGTCGCCCTGCTGGCGCTGGCGGCGCCGGCTCTGGCGCAGACGGCGGGCCCCATCAAGCCGCCACCGGCGAAGACGCAGCCGCCAAGCTCGGACGATGAGGACGAGGCCACCGTTCAATCGATCACCGTCGCCGCCCAGAAGGCCGCGCCCCAGCCGGGCGCCGTCGTGGGCGACATCAAGCCGGAGCTGCAGCTGGCGCCCGCGGACATCCAGTCCTATGGCGTGAGCTCGGTGACCGAGCTTCTCACCGAGCTGGCGCCTCAGATCCGCAGCGACCGCGGCCGCGGCGGTGAGCCGCCGGTGGTGCTGCTGAACGGGCGGCGCATCTCCAGCTTCGCGGAGATCCAGAACATCCCCACCGAGGCGATCCTGCGGGTGGACATTCTGCCCGAGGAGGTGGCGCTGAAGTACGGCTACACCGCCAACCAACGGGTGGTGAACATCGTCCTGCGCCGGCGTTTCCGCGCCATCACCGGCGAGCTCGAGGGCGGCGGGGCCACCGAGGGCGGCGCCGCCAACGGCCAGGCCGAAGCCAACCTTTTGCATCTGCGGGGCGACGCCCGCCTCAACCTCGATCTGAAATACCACGCCAGCGCCGCGCTCACCGAAGCGGACCGGCCGCTGGTCTCCATCGCCTCGGGCGAGCCCTTCGACCTGACCGGTAATGTCCTCTCGACGACGCCGGGCGGCCAGATCGATCCGGCGCTGAGCGCGCTGGTGGGCCGGCCGGTGACCATCGCCGGGGTTCCGGCCGGCGCCCCCGCCAGCGGCCCCACCCTCGCCGACTTCGTCCCCACCGCCGGCGTCGCCAACGTCACCGACGTGCGCGCCGATCGCACGCTGACGCCGGAGACGCAGCAGGTTACGGCCAACGCGGTGTGGGCGGCGCCGATCTTCGGCGGCCTTCGGGCGACGCTGAACGCCACGCTGGGCGCCAGCAGCAGCGACACGCTGCAAGGCCTTCCCAGCCTTGGCCTGATCGTCCCCGCCGGCGATCCCTTCTCGCCGTTCGGGTCGGACGTGATGGTCGACCGCTACGTGAGTGGTTTCGGACCCCTGCACCAGCGCGCCGACAGCTGGACCGCGCACCTTGGCTCGACCCTGAACCGCGACTTCGGCGAGTGGCGCCTTTCGCTCAACGACGCCTATGACCACGCCGACAGCCAGACGACCAGCGACGCGGGCGTGGACCCCGCGCCGCTGCAGACGCTGCTCGCGGGCCGCTCGGCGACCTTCAATCCGTTCGCGCCGTTCCCGAGCGGGCTTCCTAGCCTCCTGCCTCAGAACCGGGCCCACTCGATCTCCGACTCCGCCACCGTGCAGTTCCTGGCCAACGGGCCGGCGCTGAAGCTGCCGGCGGGCGAGCTTTATGTCAGCGCCAAGATCGGCGACACGCAGAGCTGGCTTAATTCAACGTCGCAGCGCCTTGGCTTCACCCAAGCGCTCGGCGCATCGCATAACGACGCCAACGCCCAGCTCAATTTCGACCTGCCGCTCACCAGCCGGGCCCATCATGTGCTGGGCTTCGTGGGCGACCTTTCGGTCAATGGGAATATCGCCGTCGACGAGCTCTCCGACTTCGGGCTGCTGACGACAGTGGGCTATGGCGTCAACTGGACGCCGCTCACCGGCGTCGGCATCATCGTCTCCCACACCACCGACCACGCGGCGCCCAGCACTGCCCAGCTCGCCGGTCCGATCCTCGCCACGCCAGGCGTGCGGATCTTCGACTACGCCACCGGCCAGACCGTGGACGTCACCCTGATCACCGGCGGCAACCCCAGCCTGACCAAGGACACCCGCAACGTCACCAAGATCGGCCTGACGCTGAAGCCCATCGCCAGCCAGAACCTCAACATCACCGTCAGCTACATCGCCAGCCGGATCGACAATCCCTTGGCCACCCTGCCGGCGGCGGACGCGGCGATCGAGGCGGCGTTCCCCAGCCGCTTCATCCGCGACGCATCGGGCCAGCTCATCGAGGAAGACGACCGACCGCTCAACTTCGCGCGGCAGGATCGGCAGGAGATCCGCTGGGGGTTCAACTACTCCCGGCCGATCGGACCCCAGCCCAGGCCGCCTGCGGGCCGCTTCGGCGGCGGGGGTCAGCGCCGGCGGCCCGACGGGTCGGTTGCGCCTGGCGGACCCGACGGCGGGGGACCGCCCGGACCGGACGCGCCGGCCGCTTCACCTGCCGACGCCTTTCCCGCCGGCGGTCCGCCCGACGGCGGCGGTGGGCCGCGCGGTCCTGGCGGCGGCTTTGGCGGGTTCGGCGGGTTCGCGGCCGGCGGCAGACTGCAGCTGGCGCTCTATCACACGGTGATCTTCGTCGACCGGATCCTGGTGGCGCCGGGCGGCCCGGCGCTCGACTTCCTGAACGGTTCGCCGGCCGGCGCCACCGGCGGCCAGCCCCGCCAGGAGATCGAGGCGCAGGCGGGGTTCACCCTGAAGGGCTTTGGCGCGCGGCTGAGCGCCGACTGGAAGAGCGGGACCACGGTCGTGGGTGGGTTCGGCCCCGCCGGGTCGCTGACCTTCTCCGACATCGGGACGATCAATCTGCGGCTCTTCGACAACCTCGGCCAGCAGCGTTCGGTGGTGCAGCGCTATCGATGGTTGCGCGGCGCGCGCGTGAGTCTGGCCATCAACAACCTCTTCGACGAGCGCCAGCGCGTGCGCGACGGGACGGGGGCGACGCCGGTCAGCTACCAGGGCGCCTATCTGGACCCGGTCGGGCGCACGGTGTCGCTGGGCTTCCGCAAGCTGTTCTTCTGAAGCGACGTTGCCAAAGCGCGCTTCGGCGCTGAGTGTCCTGGCTGGGCGCACGAGAGGACCTGGCATGATCGTCCACCCGACGGGCAAGTTCGACAACCGGGCGGCGGCGAACCGCTTCATCGAGGTGCGGCCGCTGGCGGCGGCCATGGGGGCGGAGATCGTCGGCGTCGACATCGCCAAGATCAGCGACGATCAGTTCGCGGAAGTCCGCGCGGCGCTCTTTCGGCACAAGATGATCTACCTTCGCGACCAGTCGATCACCCACGCGGACCAGGAAGCGTTCAGCCGCCGGTTCGGTCCGTTCGCGGAGGACGCCTACACCCAGGGCGTGCCGGACCACCCCGACGTCCAGCCGCTGATCAAGGAGGCCAGCGAAGAGGTCGGCATGGTGTTCGGCGCCGGCTGGCACACCGACTCCGCCTTCCTCGCCGAACCACCCGCGATCAGCATGCTCTACGCCGTCGAGGTCCCGCCCTACGGCGGCGACACTCTCTGGGCCAACTCGGCCCTGGCCTATGCGATGCTCAGCCCAACGATGCAGGCGATGATCGCGCCCCTGAAGGTGCGCATGTCCATGGGCCGCGTCGTCGAGACGGCGCAGACTCATCAGCAGCCGGACGATACGGCTCTTGGCCGGGTGGCGGCGACCCGGACCATGGCCCAGCTGCCCGACGAGATCGTCCGCAAGGTGAGGGGTTCGGTTCATCCGCTGGTCCGCACCCATCCGGTGACCGGCGAGAAGGCGCTCTATTGCGACGAGGTCTATGCGGCGGGGATCGAGGGGCTGACGGCGGCGGAGGCCGAGCCGCTGCTGAAGTTCCTGGCGGGCCACATCACCCAGCCCGCCTTCACCTGTCGCCTGCGCTGGGCGCCTGGGACGTACGTGGCCTGGGACAACCGCATCTGCGTCCACCAGGCGTTCAACGACTACGACGGCTTCCGCCGCGAACTCTACCGCACCACCATCGCCGGCGAAGCGCCGCGCTAAGACTGCATCGCCGCCGGCTTCACTGGACCCTTCCCCTCGATGGGGA
>JBIOEF010000189.1:0-4383 GCA_044445785.1 Caulobacterales bacterium | reverse complement strand
GTTTCAGACCGCCGACGATCCGCCCGCCACGGAGACCGATGTCACCGGCGAATGGTCCAAGCGCCTGACGTCGCGCTTCGGCGTCTCGTTCGACTTCGGCTGGACCGAGGTCCAGACGCCCGGCCAGCCGGCCGTCAGCGGGTTCCAGAATGTCGCGACCACGCTCAAGTACCAGGCGTTCGCCAGCGCGCCGCACGAGACCATGGTCTCGGTGGGTCTTGGCGTGGAGTGGGGCGGGACAGGCGCGGGGCGAGTCGGTGCCGCGCCGACCAGCACGCTGACGCCGACGCTCTACTTCGGCCAGGGCGCCGGCGACCTGCCGGACAGTCTGAGCTGGGCGCGGCCGTTCGCGCTAACCGGGGTGATCGGCTACGCCGTTCCGGCGAAGGCCGGCGAAGCCCAGACGCTGAGCACCGGCTTCGCCCTTGAGTACAGCCTCCGCTATCTGAGTTCCCACGTCCGCGACGTTGGCCTGCCGAGCGTCATCAACCAGCTGACCCCGCTGGTGGAGGTGTCGCTCGCCACGCCCCTCGCCAACGGGCGTGGCGCGGGGGTCACCGGGACGGTGAATACCGGCGTCCTCTGGTACGGCCGTATCGTGCAGTTCGGCGCCGAGGCCATGGTGCCGATCAACGCCGCCAGCGGCCGCGGCGTCGGGGCGATCGTCCAGGTGCACTGGTTCCTCGACGACCTCTTCCCGCGCAGCCTCGGCCGGCCGATCTGGTGACGCCATGATCCGCGCTTTCGCTCTCTCGCTAAGCCTGATGCTCGCCCCCGTCGCGGCGCAGGCGCACGCGTTCCTCGACCATGCCTCGCCGGCGGTCGGGTCGACCCTGACCACCTCGCCGGTCGAGATCCGCCTCTGGTTCACCGAGGCCGTCTCGCCGCTCTTCAGCAGCTTCAGCCTCCTGGACGGGGCCGGACGACCCGTGAGCGCCGATCGACCGCGCCTGGACCCGGCCGACCCGCGCGAGTTCGTCCTCGCCCTGCCGCACGCCCTGCCGCCTGGCCGCTACCAGGTGCGTTGGCGCGTGGTGTCGGTGGACACCCATGTCACCCAAGGCGATTTCCGGTTCGAGATTCGCCGCTGACTTCCCGGCGATCGGCCCGCCTCTGACTGCGACGTGCGTGGACGGGAAAGGAATCGGCGCCTAGGATTTGCGCAGGATGTTTAGGAAGCTCCTTGGCGCGCTCTGCGCCGTCACCGCGGTCTCGACGGCGGCGCCAGCGGCGGCGGACGAGGGCATGTGGCCGTTCGACGAGGCGCCGCTGGCCCGCGTGCAGCAGGCGCTGGGCGTCAGCCTCGACAGCCATTGGCTGGACCACCTGCGCAACGCCTCGGTGCGGCTGACCAGCGGCTGCTCGGCCTCGGTGGTCTCGCACGAGGGCCTGGTGCTCACCAATCACCACTGCATCGTCGCCTGCGCCCAGCAGCTCTCCGATCCCAGCCGCGACTATGTGCGCGACGGCTTCTTCGCCGATGGGCGGGACGAGGAGCGGACCTGCCCGGGCGTCCAGGCCGAGGTGCTGGTCGGCATCACCGACGTCACCGCCCCGATCTTCGCCGCCGGCGCCGGCAAGTTCGGCGAGGACTTCGCCGTCGCCCGCTCGGCCGCCTTCGCCGACGCCGAGAAGGAGGCGTGCGCGGGCGATCCGCACCTGCGCTGCCAGGTGATCAGCTTCTACCAGGGCGGCCAGTTCAAGGTTTACAAGTACCGCAAGTACGCCGACGTGCGTCTGGTCCTGGCGCCGGAGTTCAACGCCGCCTTCTTCGGCGGCGATCCGGACAACTTCAACTTCCCCAGGTTCGATCTCGACGCCGCCTTCCTGCGCCTCTACGACGGCGGCAAGCCCGCGGCGACGCCGGATTTCCTGGCCTGGTCCACCGCCGCGCCCACCGCGGGCGAACCGGTGTTCGTCTCCGGCAGCCCCGGGACCACGGAGCGCCAACTGACCGTGGCCCAGCTGGAGAGCCTGCGCGATGTGGCCCTGCCGCTCTTGGCCCTGCAGCACGCCGAACTGCGCGGCCGGCTGATCGAGCTGGGCGAAGAGGGCCAGGAGATGCAGCGCATCGCCATCGACGCCCTCTTCGCCGACGAGAACGGCTACAAGGTGCTGCAGGGCCGCGAGGCGGCGCTGCACGACCAGGACTTCATGGCCGCGCGGCTCAAGGACGAGACCGACCTGAAGGCCAGGCTCGCCGCCAACCCCACGCTCGCCGCCCAGATCGGCGATCCCTGGAGCGAGATCGCCGCGACCCAGGGCCCCTACGCCCGCCAGTTCGTGGTCTGGCGCCAGCTGGACGTCGGGGCGGGCAACGGATCGGACCTCTACCGCTACGCCCGCGACCTGGTCCGCGCCGCCGCCGAGCGGGCCAAGCCCTCCGGGCAGCGCCTGCCCGAATATTCCGACTCGCGCATGGGGCTGGTCGAGAAGACCGTGCTGGACCCCAGGCCCGTGGCCCCGGCGCTCGAGAAGCTCTACCTGGAATTCTGGCTCTCCAAGACGCGCGAGCTGCTGGGCGCCGACGCACCGGCGGTGACCATCCTGCTCGGCAAGGAGAGCCCCGAGGGCCTGGCGAGCCGCCTGGTCGCCGGCAGCCGGCTGGCTGAACCCTCCGTGCGGCGGCAGTTGTGGGACGGCGGCATGGCCGCCATCACCAGTTCCAACGATCCGATGATCCAGTTCGTCCTGCGCACCGACCCCCTGTCCCGCGCCGCGCGCCAGGTCTGGGAGGAAGAGATCGTCGGCCCCACCGAACTCGCCTCCGAGCGCATCGCTCGCGCGCGCTACGCGCTGGATGGGCCCGGCGTCTACCCCGACGCGACCTTCTCGCTGCGCCTCAGCTACGGCAAGGTGGCCGGCTGGACCTACCAGGGACAGGACACCCAACCCTTCACCACCATCGCCGGCCTCTACGCCAGGGCCACTGGCGCCGCGCCCTTCGCGCTGCCGCCGCGCTGGATGGCCGCGCAGGGCAAGCTGGACAGCGCCATCGTGCTCGACTTTTCCACCACCAACGACATCACCGGCGGCAGTTCCGGCTCGCCGGTGGTCAACGCCAAGGGACAGATCGTCGGGACGGCGTTCGACGGCAACATCCACTCCATCGCCGGCGATTTCAGCTACGATGGAGCGCTCAACCGCACGGTCGCGGTCTCCACCGCCGCCATCACCGAGGCGCTGGACAAGGTCTACGGCCGCGAGGACCTGGTGAAAGAACTGACGGGGCGCTGAGGGGGCGGATGAAGCATTCAACGGCGTGCGCGACGGCCGGCGCGGCTCTGCTGCTGGCGTTTGGCCTGGGCGCGCCCGCCAGCGGCAACGATTCCAGCGCCGGACTGGCGGCCGGCGGGCTGGTGCTGACCAAGGACCCGGCGATCGAGATGCGCTCTGAGGACCTCTACATCTCGGCCAAGGAGGTGCGCGTCAGCTACCGTTTCTTCAACACCACGGCCAGGGACGTCACCATCCTGGTCGCCTTCCCCATGCCCGACATCACCACCGAGGGCGTCGACGACGTCATCTCGATCCCCACCCAGGACCCGCGCAACATCCTGGGCTTCAGCACCCGCATCGACGGGGCGCCGGTCGTCGCCAACGTCGAGCAGAAGGCGATCAAGAACGGCGTCGACCGCACCGCCTACCTCACGGCGCTGGGCGTGCCGCTGGCTCCGCATCTGGAGTCGACCAACAAGGTCCTCGACCGCCTGCCCCAGGCCAAGAAGGACGAGCTGGTCAGAATGGGCCTGGCGGTGGTCGATGAATACGACGTCGGTCACGGCATGACCAAGCACTGGGAGGCCACCTGGACGCTGAAGACCACCTACTTCTGGCGCCAGACCTTCCCCGCTGGCCGGGAGCTGGCCGTCGAGCACCGCTACACGCCCTCGGTGGGCGAGTCGGCCGGCACCTCCTGGGGCTCGCCCGATTTCGCCAAGGACCCCTCGTTCGGCGAGCGCCGCCGCCACTACTGCGTCGACGACGACTTCCTGCGTTCGGTCGAGCGCTCCAAGAAGCCCGGCGAGGACTATGCGCCGCTGACCGAGGCGCGGATCGAATACATCCTCTCCTCCGGCGCCAACTGGAAATCGCCGATCGGCGATTTCCACATGGTGGTGGACAAGGGCGATGCGGCGAACATCGTCAGCTTCTGCGGCGAGGGCGTGCGCAAGATCAGCCCCACCCAGTTCGAGGTCCGCCACACTAACTTCCGCCCCGCCAGCGACGTCTCCATCCTGATCCTGAAGCCACAGTCGGCGGGGTGAGCGCCAGCGCTTGCGCCGCGGCGCGTCCTCATGCCCAATCGCGCCGAAGCGGGGGCGCCGATGTTTGAGCTGCAGAACGCGCAGAGCCTGGTCGGCGTCGCCGTCACCATCGGCC
>JBIOEF010000188.1:0-4454 GCA_044445785.1 Caulobacterales bacterium | reverse complement strand
CTCCGCCGGCGGGGATCGCCAGTTGAACGTGATCGATGGTTTCGAGGGTCACGACACACCCCCGGCATTTCCAAAATATCCGCTCATCCCACGCTCCCTTCCAGCGAGATGGCCACCAGCTTCTGGGCCTCCACCGCGAACTCCATCGGGAGTTCCTGGAGCACGTCCTTGACGAAGCCGTTGACCAGCAGCTGCACAGCCTCTTCCTGCGATAGACCGCGCTGCATGGCGTAGAAGAGCTGGTCCTCGGAGAGCTTGGTGGTGGTGGCCTCGTGCTCGAAGCGGGCCGAGCCGTTGCGCGCCTCGATGTAGGGCGTGGTGTGGGCGGCGCAGTGCTTGCCGATCAAAAGGGAGTCGCACTGGGTGAAGTTGCGCGCGCCCTTGGCCTTCGGGTGCGCTGAGACGAGGCCCCGGTAGGTGTTCGACGAATGGCCGGCCGAGATTCCCTTGGAGATGATCCGCGAGCGGGTGTTCGCGCCCAGATGGATCATCTTGGTGCCGGTGTCGGCCTGCTGGCGGTTGTTGGTGATGGCGATGGAGTAGAATTCGCCGCTCGAACCCTCGCCTCGCAGGATGCAGGAGGGGTACTTCCAGGTGATCGCCGAGCCGGTTTCCACCTGGGTCCAGCTGACCTTCGAGCGCGCGCCCCGGCAATCGGCGCGCTTGGTGACGAAGTTGTAGATGCCGCCCCGGCCTTCCTTGTCGCCCGGATACCAGTTCTGGACGGTGGAATATTTGATCTCGGCGTCGTCCAGCGCCACCAGCTCGACCACCGCGGCGTGCAGCTGGTTCTCATCGCGCATCGGGGCGGTGCAGCCCTCCAGGTAGGAGACGTACGCGCCCTTGTCGGCAATGATCAGGGTGCGCTCGAACTGGCCGGACTCGGCGGCGTTGATGCGGAAATAGGTGGAGAGCTCCATCGGGCAGCGCACGCCCGGCGGCACGTAGACGAAGCTGCCGTCGGAGAAGACCGCGCTGTTCAGGCAGGCGAAATAGTTGTCCGACACCGGCACCACAGTGGAGAGGTACTGGCGGACCAGATCGCCGTGCTCGCGGATCGCTTCGCTCATCGAGCAGAAGATCACCCCGGCCGCCGCCAGCTCCTTCTTGAAGGTGGTGACCACCGAGACGCTGTCGAAGACCGCGTCCACCGCATATCTGGGCGCGCCCTCGACGCCGGCCAGAACCTCCTGCTCCTTCAAGGGGATGCCGAGTTTGGCGTAGGTGGCCAGGAGCTCCGGATCGACCTCGTCCAGGCTCTTTGGCCCAACCTTCTGGCTGGGGGCGGCGTAGTAGTAGGCGTCCTGGTAGTCGATGCGCGGGAACTTGACCCGCGCCCAGGTGGGCTCCTCCAGCGCCAGCCAGCGCTCGAAGGCGGCCAGGCGCCAATCCAGCATCCACTGGGGCTCGTTCTTCTGGGCGGAGATGTAGCGGACGATGGCCTCGCTGAGGCCCTTGGGCGCGAAGTCCTGGGCGATGTCGGTGACAAAGCCGTGCTTGTAGCGCTCCAGCGTCTCGACGTGCTCGATGGTTTTCTTGACGGCGGCCATGACTTAACCCTTACGCGGCCGCCGAGGCGCGGCGGCGCGCCTGGTGACGATGGAAGATCTCCGACCAGGCTTCGCCGCAGCGGATCCAGTCGGCTTCGGTGCTCGCCCAGCCGCCGCTGACGCGCACGACGAAGGGCGCGAGGTCCGGCCGGCCCATGGCCTCGACGACGCGGCTGGCCTTCACCTTGCCGGACGAACAGGCGGCCCCGGCGCTGACCATGACCCCGGCCAGATCCAGCCCCATCACCTGCAGGTCCGAGCCGAACCCTTCGACGGCGAAGCAGAGCGTCTGCGGCAGACGCGGCGCGCCCTCGCCCAGGACGACCGCGCCGGCGGCGGTCAGCGTCGCCGCCAGCGCGTCGCGCCAGGCCGACTGGGCCTGCAGTCGATCGAGCTCGGCCGCGGCGACACGGGCGGCGGCGGCGAAGCCGGCGATGCCGGGCATGTTCTCGGTGCCCGAGCGGAGGCCGCGCTCCTGTCCCCCGCCGTGCACGCGCCGGGCGATGGTGGATCGGGGCCCGGCGACCAGAGCGCCGACGCCCTGCGGGCCGCCCAGCTTGTGGGCGGCGAGCGCCATGGTGTCAGCGCCAAGCGCGTTGAAATCGACAGCGATCTTGCCGGCGGCCTGGACCGCGTCCACGTGCAGCCAGCCGTCCGCGCGCCGGACCAGGGCGGCGGCCTCCGCCACCGGCTGGATCACGCCCGTCTCGTTGTTGGCCAGCATCAGGCAGACCAGCGCCTTAGGCCCGCCAGCCAAGGCGCCGGCGAGCCACGGAAGGTCGGCGACGCCGTTCGCGTCCACCGGCAGGGTCTCCAGCGGCAGGCCGGCGACGTTGGCCGTCTCCACCACCGCCTCGTGCTCGGTGGCGCCGACGATGATCCGCTGCACGCCGGCCAGCACCGCGCTCTCGATCGCCAGACCGCTGGCTTCGGTGCCGCCGCTGAGGAAGGTCACCGAAGCGGGCGAAGCGCCGACCAGCGCGGCGACGTCGGCGCGCGCCGTCTCCACCAGCGCCCGCGCGGCGCGGCCGGCGGCGTGGATGGAGGAGGGATTGCCGCCCGCTTCCAGCGCCCGCGCCACCGCGGCGGCCGCCTCGGGGCGGACCTTGGCCGTAGCGTTGTAGTCGAGATAGACCGCGCTCACGCCGCCCTCGCCGGTTCGCGGTGAAGGTGGCCGGCGACTACGTCGGCCAGTGAGACGCTGGCCAGATAGCCCTGGATCTGGCGGCCGGTCTCTTCCCAGAGATCGTGCGTCAGGCACCGAGCGCCGCCTTTCATGCAGCCGGCGGGTCCGCCGCCGCAGCGGATGGCGCGCAGCGGTTCGTCCACGGCGGTGACGACATCGGCCACGCTGAGGTCCGTCGCGGGTTTGGCCAGGCGATAGCCGCCGCCGGGCCCCCGGGTGGAGGTCACCAGCCCCCGCCGGCGAAGGCGGGAGAACAGCTGCTCGAGATAGGCCAGCGAGATCTGCTGGCGCTCGGCGATTTCGGCGAGCGCGATGGCGCGGTCGCTCGGCCGGCCAGCCAGGTCGGTCATCGCCATCACCGCGTAGCGTCCCTTGGTGCTGAGCTGCATTGTCTCGGCCTGTCGCTATTTTCTCGCAAAATGCTGGCGGCTTTTGCTACAAGCCGCCGCCCTTCGCTGGCGCCCCTGTTTCGCGCCTCCGACGGGTCATGTAGGAAAACCAAGCGCTGCGGTCAACTATTGCCCGGCGACTTCACAAAGGAAGCCATGCCTGAGCTGGTTCTAACTGGCGCCGCCGGCCGTATCGAAGCCCGCTATTCGCCGCGCAAGGAGGAGACCGCGCCGATCGCGCTGATCCTGCACCCGCACCCACGGGCCGGCGGCCATATGGACAATCCCGTGGCCGTGCAGCTCTTCCACCTGTTCATGAAGCGCGGATTCTCGGTGCTGCGGTTCAACTTCCGGGGTGTCGGCCGCAGCCAGGGCGAGTTCGACGCCGGCATCGGTGAGTTGGCCGACGCGGCGACCGCGCTGGACTGGCTGCAGACCACCAACCCGGCCGCCTCGCAATGCTGGGTCGCGGGCTACAGCTTCGGCGCCTGGATCGGCATGCAGCTGCTGATGCGCCGGCCCGAGACTGACGGGTTCATCTCGGTTTCCCCGCCCACTAACACCTACGACTTCTCCTTCCTGGCCCCCTGCCCCGCCTCTGGCCTGATCCTGCACGGCTCGGCCGACACCATCACCCAGCCGATCGAGGTCGAGCGGGTGGTCTCCAAGCTGCGCACGCAGAAGGGCATCGTCATCGACTACGACCTGGTGGACGGCGCCGGCCACTTCTGGGCCCAGCACCTGCCGGACGTGGAAAAGCGCGTCGGGGCCTACCTCGACAAACGACTGGCCGCTCAGCCGGCCTAGGCTCTGGCCGGCCACCCTGCCGCGTGCGAAACTCCCTGGCGTCCGGGGGATCAACCGCGGAGGAAATCAGCTCATGGACTACGTCAATCTTGGCCGCTCGGGCCTCAAGGTCAGCCGCGCGTGCCTGGGCGCGATGAACTTCGGGACCTCGGAGAATGCGCCCTGCGACGAGGCCGAGGCGCGGCGGATCATCGACGCCTTCCTCGACACCGGAAACAACTTCATCGACACCGCCAACGTCTACACCGGCGGCCAGTCCGAGGAGATCGTCGGCCGCGCGGTCGCCGGCAAGCGGGACAAGGTGGTGATCGCCACCAAGGCCAGGGGCGCGCTGGGACCCGGTCCCAATGACGTCGGCCTCTCGCGTCTGCACCTCACCCGCGCCCTCGACGCCAGCCTCAAGCGCCTGGGGGTCGACTACATCGACCTCTATCAGATGCACCACTACGACGCCGATACGCCGATCGAGGAGTCCATGGAGGCCCTGGCCGGCTTCGTGCGGGCCGGGAAGGTCCGCTACAT
>JBIOEF010000187.1:0-4481 GCA_044445785.1 Caulobacterales bacterium | reverse complement strand
GTGGGGCGCGGGCCGCCCGCCCCCGCCCCAATCTCCGCTTTCTGGGGGGGGCGCGGGTTTTGGTTTCCCCCGGCCCCGCGACTGCGCGCCGCCGCCGCCGCCGGCCGGACCACCGAAATGGACGCCCTATTGGAACAAGGCGCGCCCGTCGACACCCCGGACGCCGAGGGGAATACCGCCCTGATAAAGAGCATCCAGGCCGACCACCCCGCCGCCGCCGCCCTGCTGCGCCGCCACGGCGCCAGCCTGGACCGCAAGAACAGCGCGGGCGAGAGCGCGAGAGACATCGCGACGGCGAAGGGTGACGCGGAGCTCAACCAAGCCATCGGCCTGGGCCCGTAAATCAAGACGCGCAACCGGCGCCAGACGGCGCGTCGGCGGCCGCAGGCCGGTTCACAAGAACAGGCTGACAAGCGCTTCCGCAGCGATTGCGACTGTCAGCCCGATGGCGAAAGCGAGCAGGTCGAAGCGCACAATCGGGAGCGGCGCTCCCCAGGGCCGCGCCCTGCGCGCTCTTGCTCGTGGCATAACGCCCCCGAGGCCATATGCCGGGAGACTGACCATGGATTGCAGTTTGCACAGTCCGGCTTGTTGCGCCTTGACCTAAGTCAAGCACGCCTCGCCTAGGCGTAAGGGGGCGACGGCCTTCGACCCGCAGCGATCCCGCCAGCTCCGTGGACCCTCAAAGGCGTGAGACGATCGCCCGTTAGGGCTTAGGGGGTGCGACGGTGGTCGCTCCGGCGATGGAGTTGGCCGGCGGCGCGGCGGTGTAGACGCGGCTCACGTACAGTTGCGTCCCGCCGTTATCGAAAAACGCCTTGGAACGTCCCGCGTGGCAGACCTTCGCCTTCGGGATGCAGGTGCTCCCGCAGGGGATCGTCCCCTTCGCGCAATGGGGAGGCTTTGCGTTCGACGCCACCGCCAGCCCTACAGCGAGCGCCAGCGCGACGGTAAAGATCAAGCGGGCCACCGTTTCCTCCATCGATTTCGCGCGGGACGCGACGTCCACCTCTTCGCCCAAAGCTGACGTTCGCGATAGCCGCGAGCGCGGCTTTCAGGCCGCCCTTCCACCATCCTTCCGGATGCCATGGGCGATGAAGCTGACCGCGTCGTGGCGGGTCATCTCCTGCTGCCGAAGGAAGTTGGCGGCGCGGCTCTCGCTTTCGGAGAAGATCGCCACCAACACATTCGCGCCGGTCACCTCGTCGCGACCCGCTGACCGCACGTGGATCACGGCGCGCTGGATCACGCGATGGAAGCCAGCCGTCGGCTGGGCGGCCTTGCCGTCGCTCAGGCCCGGCTACCAGATCCGCACCCGCTGATCCGGCGCGACGTAGAGGGCGTCGCCGGGTTTGACGTTCCAGGCGTCGTACCAGGCGTCGACGTTGCGCAGTGAGCCGTTGACGCGGTCGATCTCGGGCGAGTGGGGATCGGAGACGATCTGCTGGCGCAGGGCGTCGGGGCGGATGGCGCTGCGCCAGATCTGCGCGAAGCCGAGGAACAGGCGCTGGTCGCCGGTCAGGCCGTCAACCGCCAGCGCCGCCTTGCCGTTCAGAGCGGCGTGGTAGGCGTCCAGCGCCAGCAAGACGCCGCCGAGGTCGGCGATGTTCTCGCCCATGGTCTGGTCGGCTTTGACGTGGACGCCCGCGATCGGTTCGTAGGCGGAGAACTGCGCGCCGAGGACCTTGGTCTGGGCGACGAACTTATCGTTGTCTTCCGGCGTCCACCAGTCGGCCAGGGCGCCCGCGCCGTCGTAGTGGCGGCCCTGGTCGTCGAAGCCGTGGGTGATCTCGTGGCCGATCACCGCGCCGATGCCGCCGTAGTTCACCGCCATGTCGGCCGCCGGATCGAAGAACGGCGGCTGCAGGATCGCCGCGGGGAAGACGATCTCGTTGAGGGTGGGGTTGTAGTAGGCGTTCACGGTCTGGGGCGTGAGGCCCCATTCGGTGCGGTCGACCGCCTGATAGAGCCGCTTGACCTTGCGCCGCCACTCGAACGCGGCCGAGCGCTCGACGTCGCCGAAGAGGTCGGCTTCGGAGATCTGCAGCGCGGTGTAGTCGCGCCATTTCGACGGGTAGCCGATCTTGACCGTCAACATCGACAGCTTCTGCAGCGCCCGCGCCTTGGTGGCGTCGCTCATCCAGGCCACGCGCTGGATGCGCGCTTTCAGCGCCATGCGGATGTTGCCGACCAGGGCCTCCATCTTGGCCTTGGAGTCGGCGGGGAAGTAGGCGGCGACGTAGAGCTTGCCGACCGCCTCGCCCATGTTGGCGTCGACCGCGCCGACCGCCCGCTTCCAGCGCGGGCGCAACGCCTTCTGGCCGCTCAGGGTCTGGCTGCGGAACTGGAAGCGGGCGTCGACGAAGTCGTGCGAGAGGTAGGGCGCGGCCGAGTCGGCCACGTTGAACGCCTCCCAGGCCTGCAGGGTCTGCACGGGGGTGCCCGCGAAGATCTTGGCGATCGCCGGCAATGCGGTGTCCTCGGCCACCACCACGCGTTTGGCGGAGGCGAGATCGGCGCCCTTCAGGAACGCCGCCCAGTCGAAACCGGGCGCGGCCATCGCCAGCTCGTCCGGCGTCATCGGGTTGTAGGTCTTGGTGGGGTCGCGCTCCTGGGCGATCGACCAGCTGACCTTGGCGATCTGGGTCTCCATCTCGACGATCGCCGCGGCCCGGGCGTCCGCGTCCGGCCACTCGGCCAGGCGCAGCACCTGGGCGACGTAGGCCTGGTAGGCGGTCTTCTGGGCCGCGAAGCTGGGCTCGAGATAGTAGTCGCGGTCCGGCAGGCCGAGGCCCCCCTGGCCGAGGTAGACCGCGTAGTGCTGCGGGTCCTTGGCGTCGACGCCGATGTCGGCTTCGAACACGCTGCCGAAGAAGCTCTTCGAACCCTTGCCCATCAGCGCGGCGATGGCCGAGCGGCTGTCGGCGGCCCTGACCTGCGCCAGCTCGGGCGCGAGCGGCCTGGCGCCCAGCGCCTCGGCCCGCTTCTCGTCCATGAAGGCGCGGTAGAAGGCGCCGACCTTGCCGGCCTCGCCCAGGCTGTCCGAATCGCCGGCCGCCTTGTCGAGCAGGGTGTGCAGCCGGTCTTCGGACAGCGCCTGCAGGGCGTCGAAGTTGCCGAATCGGGCGCGATCGGGCGGGATCTGCAGGTTCTTGACGTAGGTTCCGTCGGCGTAGCTGTAGAAGTCGGCGCCCGGCGTCACGGACGTATCGCGGCCGGCGAGGTCGAAACCCCAGGGCGGGAAGTGCGGATCGCCGGCGAACGAAATGGAGGCGAAGCTGAGCGCCAGCGCCGCGCCGCACGCGCCAAGAAGTGTCTTCATCGAGTCTCGCCGATTGCTTGCAAGGGGATGCCTCCGCTCCAAGCATTTCGCGGGCAAGTTCGCCCCTTAAAATTTATTCATCTGAGCTGCGCCGACATTCGGCGGCGCCGGACCGACCGCCACGGTCCCGCCTGTCACAGTCGTGTTACCAAAGCCGCGACGATCGGCGCAAAGCGTTGATCAGGCTGGGTTCGCCTGTCTGAAATCGGGGTGATCAACAGAAAAATCGGCGCCGCTCGCGTCGACGGCCGTTGACCATCTGGCAACCATATGTCCCCATATCATGGGCTTTCAGGGCCAGTGGGCCACAATATGTAGATGACCAAGGGGCGGCCAACGGCCCCGCGGGCGTTTCGGTTCTTTTGGGGGTGGGTGCGGGTGATGATCGCAAGCGAAGCAAAGAAGGCGACCTTGGATGTAGCGCCGCCGCCGCGGGTCAGGCCCGCCGCGCGGCCGCCGCTGCAGCTGGTGCGCAAGGTCGAGATCGACCGCTCGCGCGACGCCCTGCTGACCGACTTCGGCCGCACCACCCTGGAAGACCGCTACCTGCTGGCCGGCGAGAGCTACCAGGACATGTTCGCCCGCGTGGCCACCGCCTACGCCGACGACGCCGACCACGCCCAGCGCATCTACGACTACATCTCCCGGCTCTGGTTCATGCCGGCGACGCCGGTGCTGTCCAACGGCGGCGCCGACCGCGGCCTGCCGATTTCCTGCTTCCTCAACGCCGTCGGCGATTCGCTGGAGAGCATCGTCGGCACCTGGAACGAGAACGTGTTCCTGGCCGCCAACGGCGGCGGCATCGGCACCTACTGGGGCGGCGTGCGCTCGATCGGCGAGAAGGTGAAGGGCGCCGGGCAGACCAGCGGCATCATTCCCTTCATCCGGGTGATGGACAGCCTGACCCTGGCGATCAGCCAGGGCTCGCTGCGCCGCGGCTCGGCCGCGGTCTACATCGACGTCTGGCACCCGGAGATCGAGGAGTTCGTCGAGATCCGCAAACCCAGCGGCGATTTCAACCGCAAGAGCCTGAACCTGCACCACGGCGTGTGCATCACCGACGAGGTCATGGAGGCGGTGCGCGACGGCGCGCCCTTCGGCCTGCGCTCGCCGAAGACGCACGAGGTGGTGCGCGAGGTCGACGCGCGCACCCTGTGGC
>JBIOEF010000186.1:0-4549 GCA_044445785.1 Caulobacterales bacterium | reverse complement strand
CTGGGGCATGGCGCCGTAGCCCGCGCCAGCCGTGCCGAGATCGAACCGCTCGTTCGCCGCCCGCCCCGCGGCCAGGCCCAGAGCCCGATAGGGCGGCGCCATGCCCCAGTCCTTCGCCCCGCCGTTGGCGAGGTCGTAGAGGATCGCCGCCGGGATCACCGGCGAGACCGGGGCGTCCGGCGCGCCCGCCAAGCGAAATCCGCGCTGCGCGGCGCCCAGCAGCGCCGTGGCGCCATCGGCGGCGGCCAGGCCATAGACCGAGCCGCCGGCGATCACCACCGCGTCCACCGCATCGACCACGGTGTCGGAGGTCAGAGCGTCGGTCTCGCGCGTGCCGGGCGCGCCGCCGCGCACGTCGCAGGCGGCCACCGCCCGCTCGTCCGGCAGGATGACGGTGACGCCGCTCCGCGCGCGCAGGTCCTCAGACTGGCCGACCTTCAGGCCGGGCACGTCGGTGATCAGATTGAGGGGTCCCGGCCGCGCGGCGCTCATGAACCTTGCTCGCACGGCCTCGACTTGGTTGTCCACGCCCGCGCGGGGGTTATGGTGCGTGGCCTTTCGCAATCGAGTCTCCGAAGATGAAGTCCTGGTTCGCCGGCGTCCTCGTTCTCCTCGCAATCTCCGCCCTTCCGGCCGCCCTCGCCGCCCAGCCGGCCGCGGCTGCGCCCGCCGCCGGCCAGGAGCGGTCCGCCTCGGCGCCGGTGATCACCCCCCACGCGATGGTCTCGGCCGCCAACCCGCTGGCGGCGAACGCCGGCCTGGCCGTCCTGCGAGCCGGCGGCTCGGCGGTGGACGCGGCGGTGGCGGTGCAGGCGGTGCTGGGCCTGGTCGAGCCGCAGAGCTCCGGCGTCGGCGGCGGCGCCTTCATGGTCTACTACGACGCCAAGACCCATCGGGTGACCGCCTACGACGGCCGCGAAACGGCGCCCAAGGGCGCGACGCCGGACATGTTCTTAGGACCCGACGGCAAGCCGCTGAACTTCGGCGCGGCGATCCTCAGCGGCCGCTCGGCCGGCGCGCCAGGCGCCGTGGCCATGCTCTACCTGGCCCACCAGGAACACGGGCGCCGGGCCTGGAGCGGCCTCTTCGCCGAGGGCGAGAAGCTCGCCGACGACGGCTTCGTGGTCAGCCCGCGGCTGGCGTTCATGATCGGCGCCCCGTTCGCCCCCCAGCCCAAGGCGCCCGACGCCGTGCGCTATTTCACCAAGGCCGACGGGACCAAGTACCACGCGGGCGATGTGCTGAAGAACGCCGCCTACGCCAACACCCTGCGCCTGATCGCGGCCCAGGGCCCGCGCGCGTTGCTGACCGGACCGATCGCCGCCGATATCGTAAAGCGCCTCTCCGAAGGGCCGCTCCCCGGGACCATGACCCTGGCGGACCTGGCCGCCTACAGGCCCCACGAGTCGGAGGCGCTCTGCCGCCCCTACCGGGTCTACCAGGTCTGCACCGCGCAGGCGCCCTCCGGCGGCCCGGCGCTGCTGCTGGAGCTGGGCCTGCTGGAACACACCGACATCGCCAGCCGCGGCCCCGCCGACGCGCAGGGCTGGCTTGAGATCGCCGAGGCCGAGCGGCTGATGTACGCCGACCGAGACAAGTACGAGGGCGATCCGGCGTTCGTCGACTTTCCGCTCAAGGGCCTGCTGGACCCGGACTATCTGACGGCGCGGGCCAAGCTGATCGGCGACCACGCCGGCCCGACCCCTGAACCTGGCCACCCGGCCGGCGCGCCGGTCTACGCCGCCGACGCCACCCGCGAACCCGGCGGCACCTCGCACTTCGTCATCGTCGACGCCGACGGCAACGTGGTCTCGATGACCACCACGGTGGAGAGCATCTTCGGCGACGGACGAATGGTCGACGGCTTCTTCCTCAATAATCAGCTCACGGACTTTTCCTTCAGCCCACGCGAGCCGGGCGGTGCGCCGGTCGCCAACGCCGTCGCCGGCGGCAAGCGGCCGCGCTCGTCGATGGCCCCCAACGTGATCCTGGATCGCGACGGACATTTCGTGGCGGCGATGGGCTCGCCCGGCGGCAACGCCATCCCCTCCTTCGTGCTGAAAGCGATCGTCGGGGTGATCGACTGGAAGCTGCCCATGCAGCAGGCGCTTGACCTGCCGAACCTGATCGCGCGCGGCGCCGGTTTCTACTCCGAGCCCGGACGGTTCGCGCCGGGCGTGGTCGACGCGCTGACCGCCAAGGGCGTCACCTTCCAGGGCGCCTCGGGCGCCGAGGGCTCGGGCCTGCACGGGATCATGAAGGTCCCCGCCGGCTACGAAGGCGGCGCCGACGACCGCCGCGAAGGCGTGGCGGTGGGGTTCTAGCGCGCGTTCGCGTAAAGCTTCAACCTTCGCCTCAGACGTTTCTTGGCCGACCATGGGAGAACATCGTGTGACCTTGCGCTGCAACCGGTGCGGGTTCAGATCGGACGATCGCCTCTTCTTTCGTCGGGAGGAAGGCGGGTTCTTCGGTCTTCGCGAAACCGTCTGCGATGCCTGTTCGGCATACCAGCCGACCCGTTACGAGAAGCGCGTCACCGCCAATCTCATCATCTCCCAGCTTATGTGGATCCCGCTGGTTGGATGGGTCTTTAGTAGCGATTCATCTCAAGGATTGGGCCTCCTCACGATTCTGATCGCGTCGCTGGTCACACTGCCTCTGAGGATCATCGTGCACGAGGCGGGACATGCGCTGGCCGCGGTCGCGGTCGGCCGCACGGTCTGGCAGGTCACAATGGGTCGGGGACCGTCCATCCTCGCCTTCAAGCTTGGGTCCGCGAGGGTCGAGGTGCGGCGCTACGCCTATGCCGGCGGCCGTATGCACTCGTTCGACCTGCGCGAACGGCGGTCTCGCTGGCGGGAGGGCGTGATGATCGCCGCCGGTCCGGCCGCCAACGCCATCGTCGCCGCGCTGGCGTTCTGGCTCTGCATCGAGTTCAGCACGGCCCAGTCGCTCCAAGCCCTTTTGGCCACAGCTTCCTTCGCGGGCATCGGCATCTCTCAGGCCGCCACGGCGCTCTTCAACCTGATCCCCAGGAGATTTGGCGACGACGAGAACGTGTCGTCTGACGGTAGGCTACTTCTTCGACTTCTCCGCTCCGAGACGCCCCTCGAAGCCGAAGGCCGGCGAGTCTGGCAGGTCGTTGCATTGAGCCGCCAGAGGCGCTTCGAGGAAGCCGCGGCTTTGGCCCTGGCGACGGCGCCAGGCGCCAAGCTCGAAGCGTTTTTCATCGCCCAGGCCGTTGATTGCATTGCCCGCGCAAGGGGAGATTCGTCTGCGATTGACTGGTATCTGACGAGCGGCTTCGACTTGGACAAGGTGGCCCCGATTTCGGAGCCAGACGGGGTTTGGAGACGCGCTTGGCTGCAAGGCTCGGTGGCGTGGACGGCGCTCCGGGCCAACCGCAATGACCTCGGTCCTATGATCGACGAATACTCTCGCTTCGCCTTGGAGGCGGCGCCGACCCCGCCTGCCATTCGGGCAACGCGCGGGGCTTGGCTGCTGAAGGGCGGTGACGCCGCGCAGGGCATCGAAATGCTGACAGCGGCGATTCGGGACGAGTCCAGTCAGCAAGACAAGGCGGACTTCTGCGACGCGCTCGCCGCCGGGCTGCACGATGCCGGCGAGGAGCGGAGGGCCGCAGGATTCGTGGCAGTCGGGCGCTACGTGCTCGCAGCGGTGTGAGCCCTAATAGCGATAGTGGTTCGGCTTGAAGGGGCCCTGTTCGGGGACGCCGATGTAGTCGGCCTGGGACTTCGAGAGCTGGGTCAGTTTCGCGCCAAGCTTTTCCAGGTGCAGCATGGCCACCTTCTCGTCGAGGTGCTTGGGGAGCGTGTGAACGCTGTGGCCGTAGGCCTTGCCGTTGGTCCAGAGCTCGATCTGGGCGAGCGTCTGGTTGGTGAAGCTGGCGCTCATCACGAAGCTGGGGTGGCCGGTGGCGTTGCCGAGGTTCACCAGGCGGCCCTCGGATAGGACGATGATCTTCTTGCCGTCCGGAAACTCCACGTGGTGGACCTGGGGCTTGATCTCGTCCCACTTGAAGTTGCGCAGGCCGGAGATTTGAATCTCGGAATCGAAGTGGCCGATGTTGGCGACGATGGCGTTGTTCTTCATGTCGCGCATGTGGTCGACGGTGATCACGTCCTTGTTGCCGGTGGCGGTGACGAAGATGTCGGCGTTTTCCACCACGTCGTCGAGGGTCTGGACCTCGTAGCCCTCCATTGCCGCCTGCAGCGCGCAGATCGGGTCGATCTCGGTGACGACCACGCGGGCGCCGCCCTGGCGCAGCGAGGCGGACGAGCCCTTGCCGACGTCGCCGTAGCCGCAGACCACCGCCACCTTGCCGGCCAGCATCACGTCGGTGCCGCGGCGGATGGCGTCGACCAGGCTCTCGCGGCAACCGTACAGGTTGTCGAACTTCGACTTGGTGACGCTGTCGTTGACGTTGATGGCCGGCGCCAAGAGTAAGCCAGTCTTGGCCAAGTCGTATAGCCGGTGCACGCCCGTGGACGTCTCCACGGAGAAGCCGCGGATCGGATCGCTACCCTTG
>JBIOEF010000185.1:0-4765 GCA_044445785.1 Caulobacterales bacterium | reverse complement strand
CCGTACGGCGATGCGGCGCGGCGGGGCGCGGTCGGGGGCCTGGCCCCGGACGTCAGCCGCGCCCACATCGCCCGCGCGGCGATGGAAGGCGTCGCTTTCCGCGTGCGGGAGGTGTTCGAGCACCTCTATGCGCTGACCGGGATGACGCCCGCGCCGGCGCGGGGCGTCGACGGCGGTCTCACCGCCAGCGATGTCTTCCTGCAGGTCCAGGCCGACCTCCTTGGCCGCCCGGTTCGCCGCCACGCGGTGCGCGAGGCCACCGCCTGCGGCGCGGCGATCTGTGCGGGACTGGGCGTTGGCCTGCTGACGGGTGCGGATGCCGCCGCGTTCGTCGCCTATGAGCGCACCTTCGAGCCGAGGCTCGGCGCCGACGAGTCAACCGGGCGGTTCGCCGCCTGGAAGGCGCAGGTCTACGGCTAGGCCAGGAAGCGCTTCGCCCCCGCCCGGCTTGATCTGCCGCAAGGCGCTTTGGGCCCGGTCCGTCCAGTCTGTGGCCGGAGCAAACGGTCATGGCAGCCACCCCATCCTACATCCGCCCGCTGGGCGGCGTCCGCATCCAGGACATCGCGCTGGTGGGCGGCAAGAACGCCGCGCTGGGCGAAATGCAGGGCGCCCTCAGCGCCGCGGGCGTGGAGACGCCGGTCGGGTTCGTGATCACCGCGGACGCCTACCGTGACGCGCTGAGCGCCGGCGACGCCGGGCGCCGACTGCGCGCGCTGCTGGAGGGCCTCGACGCACGCGACATCCCCGAGCTCGCCCGCCGGGCGGCGCTGGCGCGCCAGATCGTCTACGAGGCGGTGAACGGCGAGGCGCTGCAGGACCAGATACGCGCGGCCTGCGCGGAGCTTCAGCGACGGTGCGGCGGACAGCTGCGCCTGGCGGTGCGCAGTTCGGCCACCGCCGAGGACCTGCCGAACGCCAGCTTCGCCGGCCAGCACGAGAGCTTCCTCAACATCTGCGGCGCCGAGGCCCTGATCGAGGCCTGCCGCCGCTGCTTCGCCTCGCTGTTCACCGACCGCGCCATCGTCTACCGGGTGACCAACGGCTTCGACCACTTCAGCGTCGCCCTCTCGGTAGGGGTGATGCAGATGGTCCGATCTGACCTCGCGTCCAGCGGCGTCGTCTTCACCCTCGACACCGAGTCCGGCTTCCGCGACGTGGTCTTCGTCACCGGCGGGTATGGCCTTGGCGAGCTGGTGGTCCAGGGCCGGATCGATCCGGACGAGTGGCACGTGCACAAGCCGACCTTTCGCGCCGGCTACCGCTCGGTCCTGCGTCGCTCCCTGGGCGCCAAGCAGACGCGCCTCATCATCGAACAGTGCGGCAAGCTGAAGGAGGAGCCGGTCAGTCGGGCCACGGCGCAGCGCTACTGCCTGACCGACGAGGAGGTTCTGCAACTGACCGAGATGGCGCTGAAGATCGAGGAGCACTTCTCCCGCCGCGCGGGAACGCCGACGCCCATGGATATCGAGTGGGCCAAGGACGGGCTGAACGGCCGGATCTACATCGTCCAGGCCAGGCCAGAGACGGTGGCCTCGCGAAAGCCGATCGGCGAATTCGACACCTACCGGCTGACCGGCGAGGGCGAAACCCTGGTCGCCGGCAAGGCGGTGGGCGAGAAGGTCGCCGCCGGGCCCGTGCGGCTGGTGCGCGACGCGGCGGGCCTGGCGGCCTTCCGGCCCGGCGAAGTGCTGGTGGCGGCCATGACCAGCCCCGATTGGGAGCCGGTGATGAAGACCGCCGCGGCGGTGGTCACCGACCGGGGCGGGCGCACCTGCCACGCGGCCATCCTCGCCCGCGAACTCGGCATTCCCGCCGTGGTGGGAACCGGCGACGCCACCCAGCGCCTGAAGGACGGCCAGACCGTCACCGTCTCCTGCGCCGAGGGCGACGCCGGCCGCGTGCTGGCCGGCAAAGTCGCCTTCGCCGTCACCTGGACCAGCGCCCAGGCGCTGGCCCCCACCCGCGTCAAGGCGATGGTCAACCTGGCCAATCCCGACCTTGCCTTCAAGACCGCGCTGCTGCCGGTGGCCGGGGTGGGCCTGGCGCGGATGGAGTTCATCATCCGCCAGCACGTGGGCGCCCATCCGATGGCGCTGGCCCATCCCGAACGCCTGCCGTCGCCGCGCGATCGGGCCAAGATCGACCGCCTCACCGCCGGCTATGCCTCGCCCGCGGACTACTTCGTCGGCCGCGTCGCCGAGGGCGTCGGGACCATCGCCGCGGCCTTCTATCCGAGGCCGGTGATCGTGCGGCTCTCGGACTTCAAGACCAACGAGTACGCCGCCCTGTTCGGCGGTCGCCCCTTCGAGCCCTACGAGTCCAATCCCATGCTCGGCTTCCGCGGCGCCGCCCGCTATGCGCACGCGGCCTACGCCGACGGCTTCGCCCTGGAGTGCCGGGCGCTTGCGCGGGTCCGCAAGGAGATGGGCCTGAAGAACCTGAAGATCATGGTCCCGTTCTGCCGCCGCATCGATGAAGGCCAGCGGGTGCTGGACGCCATGGCCGCCCATGGCCTCAAGCGCGGCGAAGACGGGCTGGAGATTTTCGTCATGTGCGAGATTCCCAACAACGTCATCCAGATCGACGCCTTCTGCCAGCTGTTCGACGGCGTCTCGATCGGCTCCAACGACCTCACTCAGCTGGTGCTTGGCGTGGATCGGGACTCCGAGATCGTCGCTTTCGACTTCGACGAGCGCGATCCGGGCGTGACCGAGATGCTCCGCCAGGCGATCGCCGGCGCCAGACGCAACGGCCGCCACGTTGGCATCTGCGGCGAGGCGCCGGCGACCTATCCCGAGGTGGCCAGGTTCTTGGTCGGCCAGGGGATCGACTCGATCAGCGTCAATCCGGCGAGCGCGCTTGGCCTGATGGGCCTCATCGCCACCGTGGAGACCGAGCTCAAGGGCCCCGCGGCGCGCCAGCCAGTCCATGCCTAGGCCCGGGCGGGCCGGCCCGGTCGCGACCCTGACCCTCAATCCCTCCGTCGACCTCTGCGCCAGCGTCGACCGCATCGAGCCAACGCGGAAGCTGCGCTGCTACGACGTGCGCCGCGACCCCGGCGGCGGCGGGATCAATATCGCCCGAGTGATCCGACGGCTGGGCGGCCGGGCCGTCGCCATCTTCCCGGCCGGCGGAGCGCCTGGAGAGCGGCTGAAGGCCATGCTGCGGGCTGAGCGGACGCCGTTCCATAGCTTGGACATCGCCGGCGAGACGCGGGAGGACTTCACCGCCCAGGACCATCTGACCGGCGAGCAGTATCGGTTCGTCATGCCTGGACCTCGGCTGAAGCCGGCCGAGTGGGCCGCTGCGCTCGATGCGGTCGCCACGCTCGATCCTGCGCCCGCGATCCTGGCGGCCAGCGGCAGCTTGCCGCCTGGCGCGCCCGCGGGCCTCTACGGCCGGCTGGCGATGAGCGCGCGAAGCACCGGGATCCGGCTGGCGCTCGACGCGGCTGGACCGGCGCTGCGCTATGGCCTGGCGGCGGGCGTCTGGCTGGTGAAGCCGAACCTGCGCGAGCTGGAAGAACTCACCGGCCATCCGCTGCCAGACATGGCGAGCCGCCTCGAGGCTTGCCGCGCCATCGTGAGCCACGGCGGCGCTGAAATCGTGGCGCTGTCCATGGGCGCGCAAGGCGCCCTTCTCGTCTCGGCGAGCGAGGCTTGGCGCGCGGAGGCGCCAGCGCTGACGCCGCTCAGCGCCATCGGCGCCGGCGACAGCTTCATGGCCGCTCTGACCTGGGCCTTGCATGCGGGCGCGGCGCCGGCCGAGGCCCTGCGCCGCGCCGTCGCCGCCGGATCAGCGGCCCTGCTCGCGCCAGGCACCCAGCTCTGCCGCGCCGCCGATGTGCGCCGCCTGCTGGAGCGCGTGTGCGTCAGCCCGCTCTGAAGCGCCGCGCACCTAGCGCCACTCCACCGCGCCCAGCAGCATCTTGACCTGGCCCTCGCCCCAACCGGGGAGCAGAAGACGGCCGTAGGACTTCTCGCCGCCGGTCGGCCGATGTTCGTAGAGCGTCGGCGCCTGGCTCTCCACGGTGGAGTCGGCCTGGGCGCGCAGGAACTCCAGCGGCGTCGGCAGATCCACCTCGTCGATGAACCGGCCCACAAGGTCGGCCTCGACTTGAGGCGCGGACGGGGTCGTCGCCAGCTCCAAGCGGAACCGTTCGGGCTTGGCGAAGACCCCGAGCAGGAAGGTCTCGCCGCACAGGCCCTTGGCGGCGGCCATGTCGATGTCGTCTGCGAACGGGATGGTCGCTTCGCCCCGCAGGAGTCCCCGCCAATAACTGAGCAGCCGGTCCAGCCTCGGGCTGAGCGGCGCTTCGATGCCGAAGGGTGTCGTGTGGCGGGTCATGAGGCCGGTCCCGAGGTTCAAGTCCCAATACCTAGTTCATCGGCCCCGTGCGCGTCTTGATACGTCTCAACCGATCGGGCCTGGGGCGAGTCCGGCGCGTCAGCCCTCGACTTCGGTGGTCGGGCGGTCGTCGCCGTCGGAGATCTCCTGGCGCCATCGCCCGTCCTTGTCTTCCCAGGTGATGCCGGTCGTTTCCCCCGGCGCCCGTTGTTCCCGGGCGACGCGTTCGGCGGCGCGGCGGGCGTCGTCGTGGGTGGGGAAGGTCTCGGAATAGACGCCGTCGGCGCGGTAGGCCCAGCCGCCATCGTGCTGGACGATCTCGTAGGTGATCCTGGTCATCGTGGGCTCCTCGTCCGTCAGAGCCCATATAGGCGCGAACGCGGCTAGTGTGGCGATTCAGACGTTCGCCGTTGCT
>JBIOEF010000184.1:0-4782 GCA_044445785.1 Caulobacterales bacterium | reverse complement strand
TTGTGGGGAGGGACAGACCGCGAAGCGGTCAGGGTGGGGATGTCAGGTGAGGTGCGCCGACGTCGGTGACTCGGCAGGGTCCCCACCCGACCTCGCCTTCGGCTCGGCCACCCTCCCCATGAAGGGGAGGGAGGCGACGCTACAACTGCGCCAGCATGTACTCAGCCGACGACACCCGGTACTCGCCGCCGGTCTCGACGTTCAGCTCCTTCACCACCCCGTCCTTGACGATCATGGAATAGCGCTGCGAGCGCGGGCCCATGCCGAAACGCGAGCCGTCGAGTTCGAGGCCGACGGCCTTGGTGAAGTCGCCGTTGCCGTCGGCCAGCATCAGGATGTCGCCGCCCACGCCCTGGTTCTCGCCCCAGGCCTTCATCACGAAGACGTCGTTCACCGAGACGCAGGCGATGGTGTCGACGCCCTTGGCCTTCAGCGCCGCTGCGTGCTCCTTGAAGCTCGGCAGGTGCTTGGCTGAACAGGTCGGGGTGAAGGCGCCCGGCACGGCGAAGAGGCCCACGGTCTTGCCCGCGAAGAGCTCGTCGGTGGTGATCGGCTTGGGCCCATCCGGACCGAAGGTGGTGAAACTGGCGCTGGGGACCTTGTCGCCGACTTTGATGGTCATTTCGGTTTGCTCCTTCGGGCTTTGAGCGACGCACATAGGCTAGGCGATCGGCCGCGCCAAGACGCCGCACCCAAAGTTGGGCTTGAAAGCGCCGCCCCGCCCCCCGATCATAGGTCCATGTCCGACAGCGACAGCGCCTTCCTGACCGGACGGCTGATCGTGGCGATGCCCGGAATCGGCGATCCGAGGTTCGAGCGCGCGGTGATCTTCCTGTGCGCGCACAACGCCGAGCACGCCATGGGCCTGACGGTGAACCGGCCGGTGGAGGGCCTCAGCGTCGGCAGCCTGCTCAAGCGCCTTGGCGTCAAATCCACCATCGAGGCGCCGGACGATCTGGTGCTGATGGGCGGGCCCGTGGAGCGCGAGCGCGGTTTCGTGCTGCACACCGACGACTACGCCTCCTCCGAGTCCAGCCTCGCGGTGATTCCGGGCGTCAGCCTCACCGCCACGCGCGAGGTGCTGGAGGCGCTGGCCGGTCACAACAGCCGCCCGCGCAAGGCGGTGATGGCGCTTGGCTACGCCGGCTGGGAGGCGGGCCAACTGGAGCGGGAGATCCGCGAGAACACCTGGCTGATCTGCGACCCGGACGAGCGGCTGATCTTCGGCGACGACCATGAGCACAAGTGGTCGCAGGCGCTGGCCAAGATCGGCGTCTCCGCCGACCACCTCTCGTCCCAGGCCGGACGGGCCTGAAGACTCCCTCCCCTTGTGGGGAGGGACAGACCGCAAAGCGGTCAGGGTGGGGGACTCTGGTGAAACGCGCTGGCGTTCGTTGACGCGTCGGACAGCCCCACCCGACCTCCTCCCGACTTCGCGGGAGTCGGCCACCCTCCCCACAGAGGGGAAGGGAGTGCCTAGCCCCGCGCCTTCACCGGCGCCGCGCCGTCGGCGTAGCACTCGTTGAGATAGACCTCCGCCTCCTGCGGCGAGAGCGCCGGGGCGTAGCCGTAGCCCTGGCCGTAGTCGCAGCCGAGGTCCAGCAGGGCCCTGGCCATCACCCCGTTCTCCACCCCCTCGGCGACCACCTCCAGCGCCAGGTCCTGGCCGAGCTTGATCACCGAGCGGACGATCTTGGCCGAGCCTTCGTTGGCGGCCATGGTGCGCACGAAGTAGCGGTCGATCTTCAGCGTGTCGAACGGCAGCCGCGTCAGGTACGAGAGCGACGAAAAGCCGGTGCCGAAGTCGTCCAGCGCCAGGCCCGCGCCGGCGTCGCGCAACGAGCGCAAAGTCACCGCCGCGCGGTCGGGATCGCGCATGATGTCGCTCTCGGTGATCTCCAGCTTCAGCGAGCCGCGCCGGAGCTGGTTTTCCCGCACCAGGTCGGCCACCTCGTCCACCAGGCCCGGACGGTCGATCTCGCCGGTGGAGAGGTTGACGCTGCAGGTCAGGTGATCCACCGCCGGGTGGGCGCGGCGCCACGCGCCCAGCTGCCGGGCCGAGTTGCGCATCATGTGCGCGCCAAGCTCCGCCATCAGGCCCATCTCGCCGAGCAGCGTCAGGAAATCGTCGGGCGCGAGGAAGCCGCGCCTGGGATGGCGCCACCTGGCCAGGGCTTCGAAGCCGGAAAGCTCGCCCGTGGAAAGCCGCACGATCGGCTGGAAGAAAGCCGAGATCTCGCCCCGCTCGATGGCCCCGCGCAGATCGGCCTCCAGGGCCAGCCGCGAGAGGCCGTCGGTCTCCAGCGCCCGGCCGTAGGCCGTCGCCTGCCCGCCCCGGCCGGCGGTCTTGGCCGCCTCCACCGCCAGCTCGGCGCGGCGCAACAGCTCCGCCGCCTCCTGGGCGTCGTCGCCGCCGTCAACGGCCACCGCGCCGATGGCGAGGGTGGGATGGATGTCGAAGCCGGCGACCCGCAACGGCTGCTCCAGCGCCGCGCGCAACACGTCCGAGGCGTCGGTCTCGCCCTTGGGCGCGAGCACCGCGAACTCGTCCTCGCCGATCCGCGCGGCCACCGCCTCGCTGGAGAAGGCGGCCGAGAGGCGCGATCCCAGCGCCGCCAGCACCAGGTCGGCGCGCTCGTGGCCCAGCGCCTCGTTCAGCCGCCGCAGTCGGTTGAGGTCGGCCACCACCAGCTCGTAGGCGCCCGGCGTCGCCAGCCGCTCGCGCGCCCGGACCACGAAACTGCGGCGATCCAGCAGACCGGTAAGCGGGTCCTTTTCGGAGGCGGTGAAGCGCAGCTCCCGGGCGACCACGCCGGCGGCCCTCAGCCCCTCCTCGAGCCAGACGCCGCGCCAGAGGCATACCTCGCCGCCGCGCATGCGGATCCGCGCCGAGACCTCGGCGCCGGGCTCGCGCACGCGCAGGACGTCTTCGGCGCCGGCGCGGTCCTGGGGCAGCACCAGGGCGCGGAGGGCGGCGGAGGCGGCTTCCGGGGCCAAGGGTCCAAGGCCGAGCGCGCGCGAGGCGCCGTTCAGGCGCAGTCGGTCCCGCTCCGGCTCCCACAGCCAGAGCGCCACATCGGCGGCGCCCAAAGCCTCGAGCACCGTCGTGGCGTCCCAAACGAGCCTGTCCGCGGGCGCCATGCCCCTCCCTGACTCACGAGGCGCGATGGCCCGAAGAGTCAGACCATCACGTCCTCGCCTCTCTGCTCGCTGGCGGGGGCCGGCGAGAGCATCCCGAACAGGAGATGATCTCGCCACATACCGTTAATTCTCAGATAAGCCTGCGCCATCCCCTCCTGGACAAAGCCGGCTTTCAGGAGCACGCCCCGGGAGGCTTCGTTGGAGGGGATGCAGGCCGCCTCGACCCGGTGCAGGCCCAGGCGCCCGAAGGCGAACTTCGTCACCGCCCGGACCGCCGCCACGGTGTGGCCGCGCCTGGCGAACGGCTCGCCCACCCAGTAGCCGATCGATCCCATCTGGGCGACGCCGCGGCGGATGTTGGAAAGGGTGATGCCGCCGACCATCGCCCCGTCGCCCTGGCGGAACACCAGGAACGGGAACGCCAGGCCCCGCTCCATGTCGTGGGAATAGGCGGAAAGCCGCCGGCGCCACGCGCCCCGCGTCAGATCGTCCGCCGGCCAGGTCGGCTCCCAGGGCTGCAGGAACGCGCGCGAGCCGGAGCGCAGCATCGCCCACTCGGTGAAGTCGCCGCTGCGGTGAGGCCGCAGGCGCACGCCCTCGCCGTCGAGTCGCAGCTCATGGTCGGACGAGATCCAGTCAAGCAAGGCCATCGGACGACTTTGCCCCGGCGCGGGCGAATTTGCCAAGAGGGAGCTTCTAACCGAACAGCGCCCGGTGGAAGCCGTCGGCGGCGGCCATCGCCTTGGCCGGGCCCAGGACGGCGGGGGCGGCCAGGCGCGGGGCCAGCAGGCGCTCGGCGAGGCGGCGCACGTCGGCTGGCGTCACCGCCTCGATGGAGGCGGCGATCTCGGCGGTGGTCAGCAGCCGGCCGAACACCAATAGCTGGCCGGCGCCCTGCTCGGCCCTGGCGGTGAGCGACTCGCGGGCCATGAAGAGCGCGGCTTTCAACTGGGCCTTGGCGCGGGCGAGCTCGGCCGGCAGCGCGGTCTCGGCGAGTTTGAGAATCTCGGCCGCCGTCACTTGCGCGAGCCTCTCCGCATCCCCCGCCGCGCACCCGGCGTAGATCCCGAGAAGCCCGGTCTCCTCGTAGGACTCGGCGAAGGCGTCGATGGCGTAGGCCAGGCCCAGCTTCTCGCGCGCCTCCTGGAAGAGCCGGCTCGACATCCCTCCGCCCAGCGCCTCGGCGAAGAGGCGGAAGGCGAAGTAGTCGGGATCGGTGGCGCCCACGCCCGGCAGGAACAGCACCAGGTGAGCCTGCTCCAGCCGCCGCCGCTCGGCCGCCCGGCCGCCGGTGAAGCTCCCCGGCGCCGGCGCCGCGCCCGCCGCCGGCTCGGCTCCGCCGAACAGCTGCTCGGCCAGGCGCAGGAGTTCGTCCTCGTCCACCGCGCCAGCCGCGCTCACCACCAGGCGGTCTGGCGCATAGAGCCGGGCGCGCCAGGCCTCCAGGTTCGCCGGATCGGCGGCGGCGATGCTGGCGGCGGTCCCCAATACCGGCCGCCCGAGCGGCTGGTCCGCGAAGGCCGTGGCCTGGGCCAGCTCGAAGACGAAGTCGTCCGGCGTGTCGGCGGCCTCGGCGATCTCCTGGCCCACCACCAGTTTCTCGCGGGCGAGGTCGCCGGCGTCCAGCGTCGGCGCCAGCAC
>JBIOEF010000183.1:0-4836 GCA_044445785.1 Caulobacterales bacterium | reverse complement strand
GGGTGGGGGTGTCTCGCGGGGATTGAAGCGAAGGCAAAGCGTGGCGCCGACGCCCAGCAACGCCCCCAGCGGCCAGACCGGTGGGAACACCCCAACCCCTGCCCCTTCCCCATTGAGGGGAAGGGTCGAGTTCTCCTGGCCATTGTCTCATTGGCGGGAAGAGGGGTCTCCCGTGGTTGCGTGGGGAGCGCAGCCGGATGAGCAAGATCGCGGTCGTGCTCTTCAATCTGGGCGGTCCGGACACGCCGGCGGCGGTGCGGCCGTTCCTAAAGAACCTTTTCAGCGACCCGGCGATCATCGGCGCGCCCCAGCCCTTGCGCTGGCTACTGGCCGAGGCGATCTCGCGCGGGCGGGAAAAGACCGCCATCGCCAACTACGCCGTCATGGGCGGCGCCTCGCCGCTCCTGGCGGAGACGCAGGCCCAGGCCCAGGCGCTGACCGCTGCGCTCACCGCCGCGCTGCCGGGCGACGAGGTCGAGAGCTTCGTCGCCATGCGCCACTGGCGGCCGCGGACGGAGGAGACGGCCCAGGCGGTGGCGGCGTTCGCGCCGGACGAGGTGGTGCTGCTGCCGCTCTATCCGCAGTTCTCCACCACCACCACCGCCTCCTCGCTGGCGGCCTGGCGCGGCGCCTACAAGGGCGGCGGGCGCAGCCACACGGTCTGCTGCTACTTCGACGACGCCGGGCTGGTGGCGGCGCACGCGGCGCTGATCGATCGCACGTGGCAGGCCGCCGGCGCCCCCAAGGGCGTGCGGCTGCTCTTTTCCGCCCACGGCCTGCCGGAGCGCACCTCGGCCGCCGGCGATCCCTACCGCTGGCAGGTGGAAGCGACCTGCGCGCGGGTGGCCGAACGACTGGGCGGGGCTTGGGACTGGCAAGTCTGCTACCAGAGCCGCGTCGGGCCGCTGAAATGGATCGGACCCTCGACCGTCGAGGCGATCGAGGCGGCGGCCCGCGAGGGCCTGGGCGTCCTCATCGACCCGATCGCCTTCGTCTCCGAGCACGTGGAGACGCTGGTGGAGCTCGACCGGGACTATGCCGAGTTCGCCGAGGCGGCGGGGGTCGAGCCTTACCTGCGGGTTCCGGCGCTGGGGACCGAGGCCCTCTTCATCGAGGGCCTGGCGCAGCGGGTGCGAGACGCCTTGCAGCGCACGGGCGTCAGCCCCGGCGGCGGCGCGTGCCCTGACGACTTCCGGCGGTGCGCGCTCAAGGAGGCGGGGCGATGAGCCACCTCAACTTCTACCATAACCTATTGATCGGGCTGCACATCATCGCCGTGATCGCGTGGATGGCGGGGCTCCTCTACCTGCCGCGCCTCTTCGCCTACCACACCGCCGCCGCCGTCGGCTCGGAGATGGACGCGACCTTCCAGGTCATGGAAGCCAAGCTGCTGCGGATCATCATGAACCCGGCGATGGTCGCGGTCTGGGTGCTGGGCCTCACCCTGATCTGGTTCGACGCGACGCGGGAGAAGTGGGGCTGGGGGTTCCTGTTGACCCCCTGGATGATCGTCAAACTCTCCGGTGTCCTTTTCCTAACCCTTTGGCATCACTATCTAGGATTAGCCCGCAAGGGTCTGGCCGACGGCCGCCGCGACCGCTCCCAGCGGTTCTGGCGGATGACCAACGAGCTGCCGTTCCTGGCCGCGATCGTCATGGTCCTGGCCATCACCACCAAGTTTGCGTTCTGACCTAGGCCTAGCGGTCTTGCTTGACGCGGACCGCGCCATGTGGTTCCGCTGAGGTCCGGAGCGAGTCGAATCGCCGTCCCGCTTCTCCCGCCTCTCTTCCGGACCGCCGCCTTAGAAGGCGCTGATCGGCCGGCCCCCTTGCTCCATCGCCGCGCGTTATGCCCCTGAAGGGACCATCGCGGCGCCAACGAAAGACCCGCTGCCGGACCTTAGAGGTCCGCAGCCCAACCCCATAAAGTCAACATGTCTGATATCACCGAAATTGAACCCACCGACCTCGAGGCCGAGGGCGCACAGGCTTTCGAAGCCAACGGCGCCGCCGAGCCGGGCGAACCCACCGCCGCCAGCAAGGCCATCGCCGAGCTCGGCCTCACCAAGATGTCGCTGCAGGAGCTGAAGCAGAAGTCGCCCGCCGACTTGCTGGCTTTCGGCGAGCAGCTCGACATCGAAAACGCCAACGCCATGCGCAAGCAGGACATGATGTTCGCGATCCTGAAGACCCTGGCCGAAGAAGGCGTCGAGATCTCCGGCTCCGGCACGCTGGAAGTCGTCCAGGACGGCTTCGGCTTCATGCGGAGCCCCGAGGCCAACTATCTGTCCGGCCCCGACGACATCTACGTCAGCCCCTCGCAGATCCGCAAATTCGGCTTGCGCACCGGCGACACCGTCGAGGGCGGCATCCGCAGCCCCCGCGAAGGCGAGCGCTATTTCGCCCTCACCAAGGTCGACCAGATCAACTTCGAGAACCCCGACAACGTCCGCCACAAGGTGCTGTTCGACAACCTGACGCCCCTCTACCCGGAGGAGCGGCTGAACATGGAAATCGACGATCCGACCATCAAGGACAAGTCCGGCCGGGTGATCGACATCGTCTGCCCGCTCGGCAAAGGCCAGCGGTGCCTGATCGTCTCCCCGCCCCGGGTCGGCAAGACGATCATGATGCAGAACATCGCCAAGGCGATCGCGGTGAACCACCCCGAGTGCTACCTGATCGTGCTCCTGGTCGACGAACGGCCGGAAGAGGTCACCGACATGCAGCGCACGGTGAAGGGCGAGGTGATCTCCTCGACCTTCGACGAGCCGGCCACGCGGCACGTGCAAGTGGCTGAAATGGTGATCGAAAAGGCCAAGCGTCTGGTCGAACACAAGCGCGACGTGGTGATCCTCTTGGACAACATCACCCGCCTCGGCCGCGCCTACAACACCGTGGTCCCCTCGTCCGGCAAGGTGCTCACCGGCGGCGTCGACGCCAACGCCCTGCAGCGGCCCAAGCGCTTCTTCGGCGCCGCGCGGAACATCGAGGAAGGCGGCTCGCTGACCATCATCTCCACGTCGCTGATCGACACCGGCAGCCGGATGGACGAGGTGATCTTCGAAGAGTTCAAGGGCACCGGCAATTCGGAAATCGTGCTCGACCGCAAGGTCGCCGACAAGCGCACCTATCCGGCCATCGACATCCTCAAGTCCGGCACCCGCAAGGACGAGCTAATCACGCCCAAGGACCAGCTGGCCAAGACGCACGTGCTGCGCCGGATCCTGGCCCCCATGGGCTCGCAGGACGCCATCGAATTCCTGCTGGACAAGCTGCGGCAGACCAAGAACAACGCCGAATTCTTCCAGTCGATGAACACCTAGGGGACCAGACGGCGAGGGCGCCATGCTGCAGATCTTCCATGTTCCGAGGACCAGGTCCGTACGGGTGATCTGGCTGGCCGAGGAAATGGGCATCCCCTACGAGATCAGGCCCGAGCAGTTCGGTCAGCCCAGTCCCGCGTTCCTCGCCGCCAACCCGCTGGGCGCCTTGCCGGGCATCGTCGACGGCGACGTCCACATGGGCGAATCCACGGCGATCCTGCTCTACCTCACCGAGCGCTATGGTCCGACGCCGCTGGCGCTGAAGCTCGGCGATCCGCGCTATCCCGACTATCTGCAGTTCGTGATCTTCGGCGAAGCCTCGATGGCGGCGTTCATGAACCCGGTGCTCGCCACCCAGTTCCGGGCGCCGGACGATCAGAAGCAGAACTTCACCGTCGACATGGCCCGGGGCATGTTCTCCGGCCGCCTGAAGGCGCTGGAGGCGCAGCTCGGCAAGGGCGACTACCTGGCGGGCGACTTCACCGCCGCCGACATCTCGGTGGGCTACGCGCTGGGCCTGGGCCAATCCGTCGGCGTCGCCCCCTATCCGCCGGTGATCGTCGACTACTTCTCGCGCCTGAAGGCCCGCCCGGCTTTCCAGGCGGCGATGGCCAAATAATCCTCCCCGCAGGGGGAGGGGGACCGCGCAGCGGTGGAGGGGGTACGCCGGCGAGCACGGGCTCTCGACCAGACCCTCCTCGTCGTTCCGGACGATGTCCGGGCCGCCACTCCCCCCTACGGGGTGAGACTTGGCCTCCGGGCCAGGGTGTAGCCGAAGGTCATTTCCTGACGGAACCGGCCGGTAGGGTCCAGCGCCAGCAGCTCCGCCGTCAGCTCCGCCTCGAAAGCGCCAGCGCGGTCACCCAGGACCGCCTTCGAACAATAGGACGTGGAATAGAGGTGGCCGACGATCGCTTTGGCGGTCCACTCGTGCGCGACCGTGAACTGATAACCGGCGACGTCCTCGAAACCGGCGCGGCGCAGGCCCTCGTCCTGCTCTTCCCAGCCCGGCGGCGGTCCGTCCCCTGGCGACTGATGCCGCGCGTAGCGGCGGACGACGTCGCGGGCGGCCTGCTGCCAGGGCTCGGGGCCAACGGTGGCGCCATGGCCGCCCATGGTGGCCATGTGCGCGCCGGGCGCGAGCCACTCAAGGGCGCGGGCGGCGATCAAGGGCTGGTCCAGCCGGTGGAAGGCCTCGCCGATGGTGATCAGTTCGAACGCGCCCGCCGGCGCTTCGAGGGTTTCGGCGGGCCCGACGAGCCACTTCACGCCGTCCAGATTGCGGCGGGCCGCCTCCTCGCGAGCGACGGCGATCATTTCCGGCTCCAGGTCGAGCGCCCAGACCTCGGCGAAGCGCGGGGCGAGATCTAGCGCGATGCGGCCGGGACCGCAGGCGAGGTCCAGCAGCCGGCCGCGCCCGGAGAGCTGCGCGCGGGCCGCCAGGTCGCTCAGCAGCGCCTCGGGGTAGGGCAAGCGGTAGCGCAGGTAGTACTCACCCGTGCTGACGAAAG
>JBIOEF010000182.1:0-4876 GCA_044445785.1 Caulobacterales bacterium | reverse complement strand
GTTCCCTGGCGCGCCAACTGCTCGTCCAGCCATTCCAGGGCCGGCGCTATGCTGGGGTCCTGGTCGCGCAGGCGGTGGACCAGCTGGACCAGGAAGGCGTCCGGGAAGCTGGCGGCCCGTTGCGCCGCGAGCACGCCCTCCGCCGCCTCGCGCGCGCGCCCGCCGGCGCCCAGCAGCCGGTCGGCGATCACGTCCGCCTCGCCGCGCCCGCCTCGGCTGTCCATGACCCGCTGGGCGATGCGCCGCAGGTTCTCCACCAGCACGATGCGCAGGGTGATCGCGACGGCCCAGAGCTCGCCGATGGTCAGCGCCTGCACCTCCTGATAGGCGCGCAGGTATCGGCGCAGGATCTCCGGATCGAACAGGCTGTCGGTGTGGGCGACGAAGGCCCAGGCCACGCCGAACACTCGCGGATATCCGGCGAACGGGCCGCCCGCGAGCTTGGGAAGCTGGCGATAGTAGCCCGCCGGCAGGTCGGCGCGCACTTCACGGATCTGGCGTTCGACCAGGTGGAAGTTGTCGATCAGCCACTCGGCAGCCGGCGTGATCGCCGCGCCGGCGTCGATCGCCGAGGCGGTGTCGCGATAGGCCCGCAGCAGCACGGCTTCGTTGTCGGCGAGGCGCCTGACCAGCGAGGCGCCCCGGATCTCCCTCGGCGTGACCGGCTGGGCGGCCGCGAGGCTGCGAGCGTGTTCCTCGAGGCGTTCGGCGCTGAACAGTTCGGCGCGGATCGGCGCGCCGTCGTCCCAGGGCGGGCGCGAGGCGGCCCTCTGCAGAATGAGGCGCAAGGGCGCCGCCGCCGGGCGGATGAAGGATCGGGCCCCGCGCGTGAAAGGCTCGGCCTCAAGCAGCATCGTCGCCTGGACCCCTCACTGCGCCCGAATTCGGCCCATCTTACAGCGGGCCTTGGGCGAGTCCGCGCAACAATGCGTCAAGCCGCGCCGAAGACGATCCCTTGATGCGCCTGGGCGCTTCGCCCGGCTCGATGCCTTCGACGATGACTTCCGCGCACTCTCCGTGGCGCCGAATGGCGTCGGCAAGGCAATTGGCCTCGCGGATCGCCAGGTCACGGGAACGGAACGGCGTGGTCATCCGCTCACCCATCTGGACGGCCCAGCCATGCTCTTCCCTGACGACGTTGAAAATGATCATGGCGTTCCACCGCGATCGGCTTGGAAATCGGAGCGAGGAAGCGAAGACAAACCAACCGGCGCGCCGTAAACGCGGGGCGCGCCCCTACTGTTCCACTGAGCCGCGTCGCCCCTCGCCGCGTTGATGCAAGTCAATCGGGGCGGGCGTGCGGCCCAACTCACGGGTACCGGCGATTGCCGAGCCCGGCCCGGTCGCGCACGCGTCCGTCCGGCGCCTCAATCGCATGCAAAGTGGTGTGAATTAGATAGTGGCGCCGCGCGGCGAACCCAAGCTCGCGCGGCCGAATATCGGGTCACGACTGCGCGAGCCTAGCCGCCGCGCACCAGGCGCCTGCGAACCAGCCGTTCGCGCCAGGAATCGGCGTCGCTGACCAGCAAGGTGGCGGCGTCCCGCAACACCTCCTGCGCCCGCTCCAGGGACGATGCCGCGTCGGCCGTGACGCGGACCTCGAACTCCTCGAAGGCCGGCGCCAGCTGGGCGCTGCGCTCGGCCAGTTCGGAGAAGCCGTTGGTGGCGTCCAGCGCCAGTACGCCCGCGCCCGCGGCGGGCGCGAGGGCGCTGACCATCGTCGACAGCCGCATGATCAGCTCCAGGACGGACTGCAGGTGCACATCGGCGGGCTTGTTCAGCCACATCCTCGCCGCCGCGGCGCCACCGCAGAGCACGCCGACGATCAGCGCCGCGAAGATCAGGTTCTCGAACAGGTGCAGGCGCCGGGCTATGCGCCCGACGGTGACGGCTTCGCGCCGGTGGTAGCGCAGCTGGCCGTCGATGACCTCGGCCTTGGCCCAGGCGACGCGGCGTTCGACCTCGTCCGCGTTGAGCACACCCCCGCTGACGCCGGCGTCGCGGATCACCGCCCGGGCGCGCCACTCGGTCCAGGTCTGCGCCGGACCGGCGTGCTGGTCGGCCACGTCGAACCCCAGCGGGAAGGTGGCCCGCGCCGCCCGCAGACGCTCGGCCAGCCGCCGCGCGTCGCTCCAGCGCCGATGCCGGTGGCCGCGCCGCGCCGTCGACCACAGCCAGTAGATGAACACGGCCAGCACCAGCTCGACGCAGATCGCCAGCAGGTGCAGATCCGGCCTGGCCGTCGACACCGGCAGGACGCCCACGAAAACCACGAGCAGGGCCAGCACCAGCAGGATCAGCTGCTGTGAGCGGTGCGCATTGCTCAAGCGGTCCGCCCGGTCGTCCGCCTGGGTGAACGCCAGGTTCAGCGCCGCGAATCCCGGCTGGCCGGACGCCTCGCCGAGCAACACGGACGTCTGGGCCGGCGACGCGGGCGCCGGGCCCCCGAGCCATTGCTTGAACAGGTTGAAACTCAACCACAGGGTCCGATCGCACAGGCGCGAGGCCCGCGCGCCCCAGCCGTCGGCTGCGGGGTTGGGGTTCCATCGCGTATAGTCGCGCCGGGCGATGGTCTCCGGATCCAGCCGTCGCGTCTCCGGCTCGCGGCGCGCCGACACGTGCGCGGGCGGCGCGAGGGTGTGGAAGAGCAAGGCGCAGAGGGCTGGCGCGGTGGCGGGCGACGCGTGCCCCGCCGGATCCTCCATGGCCTCGACCACGCCGTCGTCGCGCCAGATATGCACCGCGCCCAGCAGACGAACGCCCTCGAGCCCGGGCGCGATCCAAAGCACCGGCAGGCCCTTGGCGAGGGCCAGGCGCACCAGCGTGGCGGCGCCGCCCGGCGCGGTCGGCGACAGCCCGTCCCAGACGGCCACCACGACCTCGCTGTGCCGGACGATCCAACGGGCCAGCTCCGCGTGGCCGTGCCGGCCGTGTGCGCGCGCGTCGAGGCAGGTCCAGCCCTCGAACCCGGCGAGGTCGGTCACATGGTCGTCGGCCCTGGCGTCGCCCGGCGCGTCGGTGAGGGGGCCGCCGGTCCGGGGGTCGAGGTAGGGCGTCAGGGCATGGATGCGGCCGAGCCTGCGGGCCCGCCATCGGCCGATGGCCTCGCGGTCGGCGCCGGGCGCGACGCCGGTCACCAGCTGCAGCCGCGCCGGAGCCGCGAAGGTGTCGCCCACCGTCTCGCCGAGGTGCTCCAGTCCAGTCGTCTCCACCTCGCGCACGGATCGGGCGACGAGGTCGAACGCCGCGTCGAGATTGGCGTGCAGCATCGCCTCGTCGCCGAGCCGCTCCAGCGACCTGTGGCCGGAGAAGCCGACGCGCACCGCCAGCGCCGGGCGGTTCGGGGCCGGCGCGGCTGCATATCTGGTTGACGTCCCGCCCAAGCCGCCCTGCCCCGCCGCATCGTCGACGAGACATTAATCCGCCGGCGCGGCGTGATGAAGCCGGCGCGACGTACCGGCGCGAGGTCTCTGCGTGACGTCTCTGGCGAACGTCGGCGATTTGGCTGATGGATGTCGCGCGTGGCCAACATCGGAGAGCGCCCGGCATGCCGCAGACCGACGACCATCAGGCGATCCGCGAGGGCGTGCGCGCGGTGGCCAGCCGGTTCGATGACGACTACTGGCTGGCCCGCGACGAAGACGGGGCGTTTCCCTTCGAGTTCCACCGCGCGATGGCGCAGGGGGGCTGGCTGGGAGTCACCATGCCGCAGGACTACGGCGGCTCTGGCCTCGGCGTCGCCGAAGCGGCGGTGATGATGAACGAGGCGGCGAGCCACGGCGGCGGCATGGCCGCGGCGTCGGCCGTGCACATCAACTTGTTCGGCCCGCACCCCATCGTGGTGGTGGGCACGCCGGACCAGAAGGCCCGCTGGCTGCCCCGCCTGATCGCCGGCGAGGACCAGTGCGCCTTCGGCTTCACCGAGCCGGACGCCGGCCTCAACACCACCCGCATCACCACCTTCGCCGAGAAGGCGCCCGGCGGATACCTGGTGCGCGGCCAGAAGGTGTGGACCTCCACCGCCCAGGTGGCCAACAAGATCATGCTGCTCACCCGCACCACGAAGTACGAGGACTGCGCGCGGCCCACGGACGGCATAACCGTCTTCTACACCGATCTCGACCGGGCGAAGATCGACGTGCGGCGGATTCCCAAGATGGGCCGCAAAGCCGTTGATTCCAATGCGATCTTCATCGACGGCCTGTTCGTCCCCGAGGCCGACCGCATCGGCGAGGAAGGCAGGGGCTTCTCCTACATCCTGCACAGCCTCAACCCCGAGCGGATCCTGATCGGCGCGGAGGCCGTCGGCATCGGCCAGGACGCACTCGGCCGGGCCGCGCGGTACGCCCGCGAGCGGATCGTGTTCGACCGCCCCATCGGCCAGAACCAGGGAATCCAGCATCCCCTGGCCGAGCGCTGGATGTACCTGGAGTCGGCCTGGCGGATGGTGCTGCGCGCCGCCTGGCTCTACGACAACGGCCAGCCGTGCGGGGCCGAGGCCAACGCCGCGAAGTTCCTGGGCGCCCGGGCCGGGCACGACGCGGCCTGGCAGGCCATCGCCACGCACGGCGGCTTCGGCTACGCGAAGGAATACCACGTGGAGCGGCTCTACCGCGAAGTTGCGCTGACGCGCCTGGCGCCGATCACCGAGCAGCTGATCCTCAGCTTCATCGCCGAGAAGGTGCTGGATCTGCCCAAGAGCTATTGAGCGGCCCCATCCGGGCTACATATCGAGAAGGCGCGCGGCGATCCGCGCCGATCAGAGGGAGACGCGACGGTGGCGACAGACACGGAAACGACGGGACTGCAGCTGCGGTCCCTGGTGAAGAAGAACGGCGAACTGGAGCTCAGCCTGGCCCGCGTGCCCGTCCCCGAC
>JBIOEF010000181.1:0-4878 GCA_044445785.1 Caulobacterales bacterium | reverse complement strand
TGCTTGTGGAGGGCGCAGAGCGAACGTCTGAATCAAGAGCCACACTAGCAACGTATTGAATCCTAGTGTGCTTATTGGATTTGAAGTTCGCACAGTGGTCGACCCAATGCGCGGGCGAACTTCAAATCCAGCACACTAGCGTCAGGTGATCCAGCCCATCCGCGCGGCGACCAGCAGCCCCACGCCCAGCACCGCGCGGTAGGCGACGAACGGCCAGGCGGCGAAGCGCTCCATAATCCGCATCAGGCCCCAGATGGCGGCGAAGGCCGAGATCGACGCCACCACCAGCCCGACGATCAGCACCTCCCAGCCGTAGGCGCCGATGTGCGCCTTGTGCAGCTTCCAGATTTCCAGCGCGCCGGCGCCGGCGATGGCGGGGATGCCGAGGAGGAACGAGAAGCGCGCGGCCTCTTCGCGGTTGAAGCCGAGCGCCAGCGCCGCGGTGAGCGTCGAACCCGACCGCGAGACGCCCGGGATCAGCGCGCCCGCCTGCGCCACGCCCACCGCCAGGGCGTCGAAGAAGGTGACGTTCTCGATCTTGCGCAAATGCTTGGCGAAGATCTCGGCCAGAGCCAGCAGCGCGGCCATGCCGATGCAGGCCCAGCCGATCACCGCGACGCCGCGCAGGGGCGAGTTGCAGGTGTTGAGGAGCTTCGAAAGCAGGACCCCGCCCAGCATGATCGGGACGGTGGCGATGACGATCCAGACGGCCAGGCGCAGCTGCCGGTCGTCGAACCGGCCCCTGGCCAGAGCGCTCGCCGACCGGGTCGCCAACTGGGAGACATCGCGCCAGAAATAGGTCAGCACCGCCGCCAGCGCCGCCAGCTGCATGGCCGCCGAATAGGCCGAGCCAGGATCGCGCCATCCCAGCAGAGCCGGCACGATGCGCATGTGCGCGGTCGACGAGATCGGCATCAGCTCGGTGACCCCCTGGACCACGCCAAGGAAGGCCGACTTCAGCGGGCCAAGCGCGACGAAGCCGGTGTCGACGCCGGCCGTACAGACTTGCGCCATGCATCCTCCTGCCCGGCGCCTGACCGACTCCCAGGCGCCGCTACGCCAGATAGCGGCGATTCAGCCTCAGTGTCAGCCCTTACTAGCCGTCGCGCGCGCTCTGTGGCTTGGTTGGCCGTCGCTGCCAGCCGACGAAATGGGATCCCCATGTCCGAGTTCCCCGCCGACATCTTCACCGAGCCCGCCAACGTCGATCCGGACACGTTGGCCAACCTCGGCCCGCTGACGCGGATGGCCGGCGTCTGGGAAGGACGCAAGGGCGTGGACGTCAATCCCAAGGCCGCCGGGCCCGAGCGCAAGGACTTCGTCGAGCACATCGAGCTGCAGCCGATCGATCCCCAGACCAACGGCCCGCAGCTGTTCTACGGCCTGCGCTATCACACCCACATCATCCAGCCGGAAGACACCGGCACCTACCACGATCAGATCGGCTACTGGCTCTGGGAGCCGGCGAGCGGACTGATCCTGCAGACCCTGACCATCCCCCGCGGCCAGATCGCCATGGCCTCTGGCAATGCGAGCGCCGATGCGACCAGCTTCACGCTCACCGCCACCCGCGGCGAGATGGGCTCCGGCATCCTCTCCACCGCGTTCCTGGAGCACGCGTTCCGCACTGAGTCCTACCGGATCGAGGTCACCCTGCATCCGGGCGGCGAGTGGAGCTACTACGAGGACACGGTGCTCCTGGTCCGCGGCCAGTCCGAGCCGTTCCACCACGAGGATCGCAACACCCTGACCAGGATCGCCGCGCCGACCCCCAATCCCCTGGCGCTGGGACAGACCCGCGCCTGAGGCGAGCGGCGGCGCGGTTTGTCTTGCCTTAAGTCCGCTTCGAAGCGCTGATGAAACAGAGCCGGCCTATTTTGGCCCAGGTGCGCGGCGAGGTTCGTCGCGAAGGGAAGTTCCGCATGCGCCTCGTTCCACCGATCGTCCTGGCGCTGATCTTTGCGGCGGGCGGCGCCTGGGCCGACGGTCCGGTGACCAGCGCCGGCGCCACGCCAGCCAGCCAGCGTGCGCCAACGAGCGCGATCCCCCCGCCGCTCGGCGAGGCGCAGGATCCGGACGACGCCGACGGTCCGGACGTGCGCGTCGGCCCCTGCGGCCCCTATGTCCCGACGAAGGACGGCAAACCGGACCAGAGCGCGCACGGGGTGGTCGATGTGGGCGTCGGCACCAGCGGCTACCGGCACGTCAGCGCGGTCGTCTGCAAGCCGATCGGCGACAAGGGCGCGGTCACCATCGGGGTCAGCGATACGCAGGTCAACGTCGGGCGGCGGCGCTAGAGCGCGATAGCCGAAAGTGGGTACTACTTTCGGTGGCCATCGCGCTCTAAGACTCTTGAGTTTAGAGCCTTTTGGCCGCCTCAAGTGATTCCACTTGAGGCTAAAAGGCTCTAGCCGCCGTTGAGGGCGAAGGCGACGAACTGGTCGCCGCGTTTGCTGTCCGACATGGCGTGGCCGCCGGCGGAGATGACGACGTACTGGCGGCCTTTCCAGACATAGGTCATCGGGGTCGCCTGGCCGCCGGCCGGCAGGCGGCCGCGCCAGAGCTCCTTGCCGCTGGCGGCGTCGAAGGCGCGCAGGTAGTTGTCGAACGACGCGCCGATAAACACCAGCCCGCCGCCGGTGACGACCGGCCCGCCGAAATTGGGAGCGCCGGTGTTGTGCAGCAGCAGTTGCGAGCCGGGCGCTCTATCCGCGGTGGTTCCTAGCGGTACGGCCCACAGCTGGTGGCCGTCGCGCATGTCGATGGCGTGAAGCAGGCCCCAGGGCGGCGGATTGCAGGGCAGACCGATCCCGAAGGTCATCACCTGACGGCGCATGCCGTACGGCGCGCCTTCCTGGGCCGAGATCTCCACGTTCGGCTCGGCGTCCTGCGCCGCCTTCACCTTCGCCGCCGGGATCAGGGTGACGAGGTGCATGGCGCTGGAGGTGTTCACATAGACGACGTCGCGCGTGGGATCGAACGCCAGCCCGCCCCAGTTCACGCCGCCGCCGGTGAACGGGTAGAGGATCGTCCCCTGCAGCGACGGGGGCGTGAAGAGCCCCTCATGGCGCGCGGCGGCGATCTTCTTGGCGCAGCCATCTTTCTCCCAGGGGAATATGCCGAACGCCTCCTTCGGCGAAATAGTATTGGGCGCCAGCGGCGCCGGGGCGATCGGGAACGGCTGGGTAGGCGAGAGCACCTCGCCTGGCGCCCCGCCCTGCGGAACCGGGCGCTCCTCCACCGGGATGATCGGAACGCCGGTGTCACGGTTCAAGGTGAAGAGCAGGCCCTGCTTGGTCGGCTGCAGCACCGCCGCCTGGAGCTGGCCGTGGTAGCCGACCATCGCCAGCGTCGGTTGAGCCGGATTGTCATAGTCCCAGAGGTCGTGGTGCACGGTCTTGAACGCCCAGGCGACAGCGCCGGTCTCGGCATGCACGGCGACCACGGAGTCGGCGTTACCGTCGTCACCCGGCCGATAGCCGCCCCAGAAATCCGGGCTCGGGCTGGTGGTGGGCAGGAAGACGAGGCCGCGCGTCTCGTCCACCGACATGGGCGCCCAGACGTTGGCCGCGCCGGCGACGATCGGCGGATTGGCGCCGGCCAGGGGATCGAAGCTCCACTTCGGCGCGCCGGTGCGCGCATCGAACGCCCGGACCGCGCCTGAGACTTCGCGGACCCGCTGGTTGTCGTCGATCGACGAGCCGACCACCACGATCCCACGCGCCACCACCGGCGGCGAGGTGATCTGCATCTCGCCGTTGCGGGCGAAGGTGACGCCGGCCGCAACGTCGACGACGCCGCCCGCGCCAAAGCCCTGGCAGGTCTTCCCGGTGGCCGCGTCGAGCGCGAAGAGGCGGCGATCGTTGGTGTTGAGGAAGATCCGCTCGGCGCAGGGCGCGGCGGGCGGCGCGGCGGGATCCCGCCAATAGGCCACGCCGCGGCAGGCGAACCTGTTCGGGTAGCGGACGGTCGGGTCGATCTTCGGATCGAAGCGCCAGAACGGCTGGCCGGTTCCGGGATCCAGGGCGGCGACCTGGTTCAGCGGCGAGCAGACATAGAGCCGGCCGCCGGCCAGGATCGGCGTGTTCTCGGAATCGGCGCGGTTGATAGCTTCGGGTTGGGCGGCAAGCTCGCCGGTCGACCAGGTCCAGGCGACCTTCAGCGCGCGGACGTTGGCCGCCGTGATCTGGGCGGCGGGCGAGTACCGCTGGCCGCCGGCGTCGGCGCCGTAGAACGGCCAGTCGGTGTCGGGCGCGGGCTGGACCTTCACCGTCGGCGTCTGCGAGCAGGCGGCGAGCGCCAAAACGCTCAGCACCGCGCAGAGGCGCGCCAGAAGGCTGCGATGAGGCTCAGCGGTCACGCGCCCTGCTCCCTAGGTTGTCCGGCGACTATCGGCTCGCCGCACAGCTCTTGCAACGCCGTCAGGTCGCGGGCGCGGCGCCGGCCTGGTCGTAGCGCTCGCCGAGGTGCTCGAGCCGCATAGAATGCAAGCCATCCTTGGGATTGATGACGTAGAAGGACGTCGCCTCGCCAGTCTCCCCGGGTTGGCTCTGGCTGCGCAGGAAGTTGAAGACATTGCGGTCTTCCGACATGCCGGACCTGTCGCTCCTGAGCGGCATATTCCACAGGACCACGCACTCCCAGGCGGCCAGCTTGTCGATCATCAGGCAGTTGGGGTCGACGAAGCCGCCGAACCTGGGCTGGAAGACGCCCTTGCCCGGCCCCACCGACTCCCAGACGTCGATGGCGATCGGGCGGCGGTTGGCGGGGTGCGCGAACCAGCGCAGGGAGTAAGCCCAGGTGCGGCCCTCCATCGCCGCCAGCAGGTCGCTGAGGTGGGTCGGCGCCCACCAGTTGTCGTCGTCGAGGTAGGCGACG
>JBIOEF010000180.1:0-4959 GCA_044445785.1 Caulobacterales bacterium | reverse complement strand
TCCTGGATCCGCCCGGCGATGGAGTCGGGCGAGAAGCCGCCGAAGATCACCGAATGGATCGCCCCGATCCTAGCGCAGGCCAGCATGGCGTAGGCGGCCTCCGGGATCATCGGCAGGTAGATGGTCACCCGGTCGCCTTTCTTGACGCCATGGGCCTTGAGCACATTGGCCATGCGGCAGGTCTCGGCGTGGGCCTCGGCGTAGGTCACCGTGCGAGAGTCCTTCGGGTCGTCGCCTTCCCAGATCAACGCCACGTCGTTGGCCCGGTGCGGCAGGTGCCGGTCGAGGCAGTTGACGGAGGCGTTCAGCACCCCGTCGGCGAACCAGCGGATGTGGAAGTCGTCGCGCTTGAAGGAGACGTCCTTGACCACGCTGAACGGCTTGATCCAGTCGAGGCGCCCGGCGACCTCGCCCCAGAACCCCTGCGGATCGGCCTCCACGCGCTTGCAGGCCGCGTCGTAGCCGGCGGCGTCCATGTGCGCCCGCTTCGCCCATGCCGGCGGGACCGGAAAGATCTGACCTTCGCTCATGGACGTACTCCCTTGTTCTTGGAGCCGAGTATGCGGAGGGCGCGCGCCAGCGCAAGGAACCAACGCGGATTTGCGTCGCCCGCCCTGGCGTCGCCGAGGCTTGACCGCGCACCTGTCCTCTGCGAGCGGAGGGGCGAGGCTTGTCGGGGGGCAAGCGAGCGGCAGATCGATGCGATCGGACATCCGCGCGGCGCGTGAGCGTTATTCGAAGATCGAGGCGTCCCTGCGGTCGCTGGAAGAGGCGGCCCGGCTGGCCCCGGACCTGCCGCCCGACGATCCGATCTTCCTCTGCGCCATCGGCTGGCGAAGTGGCTCGACCCTGCTGCAGCGGATCCTGATGACCGACCCCAGGATCTTCGTCTGGGGCGAGCCGCTGGACCATCTGGGCGTGCTGAGCCGGCTCACCGACCTGACCAGCCTGATCGGCCCCGATTGGCCGCCTTCATACTACTGGCTGACGCACCGCCCCGGCGTCAATCGCACGGCCGACTTCGTCACCAACCTCTCGCCGGACGCCAGCGACTTCCGGGCTGGCCTGCGCGGTCTATTCGACCGCTGGCTGGCCGAGCCGGCCCGGCGCGACGGCTTCGCGCGATGGGGCGTCAAGGAGACCCGTTGGTCCGGAGAGCAGGCGCGGCTGCTTCGTTGGCTCTACCCATCCGCGCGGTTCGTAGTCATCGCCCGCCATCCAGTGGCCTGTTACGCCTCGATGAAGGTCCTCGGCCTCGAAGCGCGCGGTCCGGGGTTCTGGGTCCGGCGGCCGGATCGCCGCCTGAACGGCCTGAAGGACTACGCGTCGTACTGGAACGAACTGGCGCTCAGCTGGGCGGAGGCGTCGGAGCCTCTCGACGCCACGGTGATCCGCTACGAGGACATCACCGCCGGTCGGGTCGACCTGGCGGGCCTGGGCCGGCGCCTGGACCTGGCGCTGGATCCCGACCTCGCCCTCGGCGTCGTCGCCGGCGCGACACCGGACAAGCGGCCGATCTCCGCCCAGGAAACCGAGCGTGTCAACGCCCTCACCGCCGAGGGGCGCCGCGCCTTCGGCTACGGCGACTAGCGGCCAAACCCAAAGGGTCCCGCAGCGGTGCGGCTAGCGCCGGCCGGTGTCCAGGAAATCGCGGGCGGAGAAGTCCTTCGGCGCGGCGATCTCGACGATGGGATCGTCGCGGTCGTCGAATTCCAGGCGCAGCGCGCGCACCATCACCGCATGCATGTCGTAGAGGCAGACGATGTAGGTGAATTCCAGGATCTCCTCGTCCGAAAGGAAGCTCTTCAGCTTCTCGAACAATCCCTCCGGCGTGCGGCCGCCCGAGAGCGCCAGGCAGTCGGCGTAGGCCAGCACCGTCCGCTCGTGCTCCGAATAGCAACTGGCTGCCTGCCAATACGGGATGGCGGCGATCTTCTCTTCCGAGACCTTCAGGCCCCGCAGCGACTTGCAGTGCTGGGAGAAGACGAACTGGCTGCCCTTGGCCCAGCCAACCCGCGTCTGGCCAAGCTCGCGCAGCACCGGGTCCAGCTTGCGCTCGCCCCGGTAGAGGGCGAAGCCGCGCACCGCGTGGTCGAACACGTCCGGCGAGTTGGCGAACACCGTCCACCAGTCGCCGCGGGTGCCGGTGGCCGTGCCAGGCTCGGCCACCGGGTCGCGATCGCCGAACAGCAGCTTGTAGCTGCGCAGGATCGTTTCGGAGGTGACCTCCGAGCGGGGAATCTCTCTCAGGCGCGGCATGACCCTTAAGCCACCGCGTCCGCTTTGGCGGCGGTCTTGTCTCTGGCCCTGGCGGGCGTATGGCGAACGTCCTCGGGGCGGTCGAGCGCGCGGGTCAGGGTGGCGAACTCCAGCATGATCCCGTTGGGGTCGCGGAAATAGACCGAGCGGACGAAGACGCCGGGGTGCATCTCGCGGCTGACCCCGCCTGGACTGTCGTCATGGTTCACCACTACCGGCAGCACCGGCACGCCCGCGTCCTGCAGGCGCTTGAGGCAGGGCTCCAGCTCCGCTTCCTCGACGGTGAAGGCGACGTGGTTCATCGAGCCGATCCCGCTCAGAGGCTTGGACGGGAAGTCCTCCACGAAGGCGATGCCCGGCGCGGCCGCCGGCGCGTTCTCCCACCAGAAGAAGGCCAGCAGATTCCCCCCGCCGCAGTCGAAGAAGAAGTGCTGGCCGCCGTCCGGCAGGGCGACGGTCTTCACCAGCGGCATGCCCAGAATCTCGGTGTAGAACTTGGTGGTCTCGGCCATGTCCCGGCAGACGAGCGCCAGGTGGTTGATGCCGTTGGTGCGCATGGGGCTGTGTCTCCCTTTGTCGTTTCGAGCAATTGCGCCGATGATCGCCCCAAGCGCGGCGAAAGGCCAGACTGACCAAGCGTCAGCCGCCGCCATCCCAAGGAGAACCGCGATGAAGCAAGCCAAGCTCGGCCCGCTCGGCAAGGTCAGCCGCCTGACGCTTGGCGGCGGCGGCATCGGCCAGCTGTGGGGCGAGACCAGCCGCGAGGAGGCGCAGGCGACGCTGACCGCGGCGCTGGACGGCGGCATCGACGTGCTGGACGCGGCGCCCGGCTACCACAATTGCGAGACCTTCATCGGCGAGGTGTTCGGCGGACGTCTGCCGGCCGGGGTCAAGGTCACCACCAAGCACTCGCTGGGGACGGTCCCGGCCGACGAGGTCGCCACCCGGCTCAACGCCTCCCTGGACGCCAGCCTGAAGGCCATGCGGCTGCCGCGCGTGGACCTCTTCTTCCTGCACACCAACATCTGCGGCGACGACTTCGTCTACGCCCACGGCGCCGAGCGCCAGGACCAGACGGCCACGCGCTGGTCGCTCTATGTCCACGAGGTGGTTCCGACGATGGAGGCGATGAAGGCGGCGGGCCGGATCGGCGCCTGGGGGATCACCGGCATCGGCGTCCCGGACGCGATCCTGCAGGCGCTGAAGCTGGACCCAAAGCCGCAGGCGGTGCAGGCGATCGCCAACCTGTTGGATAGCCCCGGCGCCCTCAACCGCTTCGGCGGCCCGGCTCGGCCGCGCGAGATCATCGCCGCGGCCAAGCGCGCCGGCGCCGGCGTCATGGGGATCCGCGCGGTGCAGGCCGGAGCGCTGACCCGCCAGATCGACCGCAGCGTCTCGCCCAACAATCCCGACGGCCGCGACTACGCCCGCGCCGCGCCGTTCCGCGCCCTCTGCGCGACGTGGGGCGAGGACCCGGCCTACGTCGCCCACCGCTACGCGCTCGGCATCAAAGGCGTCGACACCGTGGTCCTGGGGGTCAAGAACCGCGCCGAGCTCAAGCAATGCCTGGACGCCGAAGCCGCCGGCCCGCTGGAGAGCGAGCGCGTGGCGCAGATCGACGGGCTGGGACTGCGCGCCGCATAGCCTCGAAGCGCTTGGGCGCTGAGGCGAGCAAGGCGCTAGTATCGCGCCGCCACCTGCTTGGCGGATTCGGAGCTTTCCCTTGCTGCTGCACCTCTCAACCTGGGCCGAGATCGAGACGTTTCTCCAGCGCTCCAAGACCGTGGTCATTCCCATCGGGTCCAACGAGCAGCATGGGCCGACAGGATTGCTCGGCACAGATTGGCTCTGCCCCGAGATCATCGCCCACGAGGCGCACAAGGCCGATCCCGACATCCTGGTGGCGCCGACCTTCAACATCGGCATGGCCCAGCACCATCTGGACTTCCCCGGCACCATCGCGCTGCGGCCCTCGACCTTCATGGCCGCTATCGGCGACTGGGCGCGCTCGCTGGCGCACCACGGCTTCACCCGGCTCTATTTTCTCAACGGCCACGGCGGCAATGTCGCCACCATGGAGGCGGCGTTCTCCGAGCTCTACGCCGAGGCCAGCTTCGCCAGTCGCCCGCGCGGTTTCGCCTGCCGCCTGAAGAACTGGTGGGACCTGAAAGGCGTCATGCGGCTGGCGCAACAGCAGTTCCCCGCCGGCCACGGCAGCCACGCCACGCCCTCAGAGATCGCGGTGACGCAATGGGCCTATCCGGGTTCGATCAAGGCCGCCAACTACGCCCCGCAGATCGCCCCCACCGGCCCGATCCGCGAAGCCTCCGACTTCCGCGCCCGCTTCGCCGACGGCCGCATGGGCAGCGACCCTGGCCTGGCGACCCCGGAAAAGGGCGGCGAACTGGTCAAGCTGGCGGCGGCGGGCCTGATCGAGGACGTGAAGGCCTTCGGGGCGGAGGCTGGGCCGACGGCGTAGGCCCTAGAAGAGGATTCACCGCAGAGGACGCGGAGGAAGGCGCAGAGGGCGCGGAGCGCCGACCTCAAGGGCGGTCGTCGTGAGATTGAGGGTTTCTTTCTCTGCGCGCTCCGCGCCTCCTCCGGGTCCTCCGCGTTAAAACCTTCGCTCTTCACCCAGCCACCACATCCTCGCCCTGGATCCTCACCGGCCAGGGCCAGAGGGCCTTGCCGGCGCAGGGG
>JBIOEF010000179.1:0-5008 GCA_044445785.1 Caulobacterales bacterium | reverse complement strand
GAGGGCGCGGGGCTCGGCCTGGCGTCCAAGCTGGGTTGCGGGGCGAGCGAAGCACATTATTCAACTGCTTGAACGAGACTCTGCCCGCGAGCGGACGGGAGGGAGCCGATGAGCATCGTTGAGGAGGGGGCCGCCTCGGTCGATCCGGGCCTGGTTCGGTGGACCGGCTATGGGCTGGCCGCGCTGGGCCTTGGGCTAGGGTTTCTCGACCTGTTCCGGCCCGACACATTGACCGCGGCGGCGCTGCTGGCCGTTCCGCCGATCGTGCTGGCGCTGGCGCTCTACATGCCCACGACCTTCGAGGTGGCGAACCGGCGCGGGTCGGGTCGAGGGCTCAATCCGCTGCTTGGCGCGCCGCTCCTGGGGCTTTTCATCGTCGCCGTCGAACAGGACCTGATCGATCCCGACTGGCTGATGATCCCGGCGGCGATCTTCGCCGCGGTCTCGCTGGCGCTGGGCTTCACCGCGGTCAAGCGGCCGGGTCTGGCTGGGCCGATGACGCTGCTGGTCTTCACCGCGATCTTCGGCGGGCTCTATGGCTATTCGGCGGTCAGGCTGGCCGACGTGCAGTTCGATCCGTCGGCCGGCAGCGTCATCCAGGCGCCGGTGCTCAGCAAGTATGAAACCCACGGCAAGTCCACCGGCTACCATCTGCGGCTGGGTCCCTGGGGGCCGACGACGGCGCCAAGTTCCGTGCAGGTCTCGTCGTCGACCTATGCGGCGCTCAACGAAGGCGACAACGTGTGCATGACGCTGCACCCAGGGGCGCTGACGCTGCCCTGGTTCAAGCTCGGTCTCTGCACTTCACCGAACGGCGCCGGATGACCGCTCAGGCGGCGACGCCTCTGAGACGTAGCCTGCGCCACATCGGCACGCTGCTGATCACCGTCTCTGGGATCACGCCGGCGGCCTCGGTGTTCATCATGGGTCAGGAGGTGATCCACCAGGCCGGCACCGGCGCCATGCTAGCCTTCGCCGGGGCGGCGTTTCTCAGCCTCACCACCGCCTATGTCTACGCCGAGCTGGCCTCGGCCTTTCCGCTCACCGGCGGGGAGTATTCGATCATCGGCCGCACCATCGGCCCAGCCGGTGGGTTCATGGCGCTGGGGCTCAACATCTTCGGCGGAGCCCTGGGTCAGGCGGTGACGGCGCTGGGCCTGGCCGCGTACCTGGGCGTGGTCATCCCGGGCCTGCCGGCGTTGCCGACAGCGCTGATGGTCACCGTCGGCACGACCCTCGTCACGCTCTTAAATATCCGGCTCAACGCCTTGATCACCGGCGCTTTTCTGGTGGTGGAACTGCTTGCTCTGGGGACCATGACCTCGCTTGGCGTCATCCATCCGCACCATTCGCTGGCAGAGCTGGCCCTGCATCCGGTGATGATCGCCGGCGGCGCGCTGACGCCAACGCCGCTGGCGGTGATCGGCCTGGCCACCGCCGGGGCGATCTACGCCTTCAACGGCTACGGCGGGGCGGTCTATTTCGGCGAGGAGATGTATGAAGCCAGGACCAGGCTCGCCTGGGTGGTGTTCTGGTCGCTGGCCATCGCCGTCGTCGCCGAGTTCGTGCCGATCACCGCCGCGCTGATCGGAGCGGGCGATCTGAAGGCGATCCTCTCGGCCGACGCGCCGCTGCCGGCGTTCCTGCTGGCCGCCGGCGGGCCGTGGTTCGACAAGGCCGTCAGCCTTGGCGTCGCTTTCGCCATCGTCAACGCCATGATCGCCATCGGCCTGATGAACGCGCGCCAGCTCTATTGCAGCGCCAGGGACGGCGCCTGGCCGCTGGCCTGGAACCGGGCGATCGCAGCGGTGCACCCCAGGTTCCATTCGCCCTGGGTGGCCACTTTGATCATGGGCGCGAGCGCGCTCGGCTGCTGCTTCCTCGACCTCAACCTGTTAGTCATGGTCACCGGCACGGGTCTGGTGGTGCTCTACGCCGGCGTCTCCCTGGCGGCGTTGGCGGGGCGGCGGAACGGGACCACGGCGCACGCGCACTACCGGATGCCACTCTTCCCGCTGGCGCCCGTGCTCTCGCTGGCCGGCGTCGCGGGGATCGTCCTGGCCGATCTCCTGGACCCCGACGTCGGCCGTCCCAGCCTGATCGCCAACCTGGCGGTGATGGCCGCGTCCGCCGCCTACTACCGCTTCTACCTGCGCCGCCGCGGCGGCTGGACCCTGCGCGGCGCCGACGGGCGGCCGCTGGAGGAATTGACGGCCGAGGGCTTGGGCGATTGACCAGCCCGCGCTATATGAGCCGCCGTCTAGGGATCTGAGTCATGCGTTTCGCACCGAGCCACGGCCGCGATCACCTCCCTTCTCCCCTTGTGGGAGAAGGTGGCGGGCGAATGCCCGCCGGATGAGGGGTCACGCCCGCTCGTCCGACTAGCTCCTCAAGCTGCCCGGCCACCGCCAGTTCGACCCCTCATCCGGCCTGCATCCGCAGGCCACCTTCTCCCGCAAGGGGAGAAGGACGCGCCGGCGCCCCATCCGGCGGCGCCGGGCCTTCCGCAACATCGCCAAGACCTAGTACAGGGGACCTCACATGGCCCGTATCCTGATCACGTCCGCCCTGCCGTACATCAACGGCGTCAAACACCTGGGCAACCTCGCCGGCTCGCAGTTGCCGGCCGACGTCTACGCCCGTTTCCAGCGCGCGCGGGGAAACGAGGTGCTGCTGATCTGCGCCACCGACGAGCACGGCACGCCGGCCGAACTCGCCGCCGCCGCCGCCCGCCAGGACGTGCGCACCTACTGCGACGAGCAGCACAAGCTGCAGCACGATGTCGGCGCCGCGTTTGGACTTTCGTGGGACTGGTGGGGCCGCTCGTCCTCGCCCCAGAACCGCCGGCTCACCCAGCACTTCGCCGACGTGCTGGAGGACAATGGCCTGATCGAAGAGCGGACCGACAAGCTGGTTTACTCCATCGACGACGGCCGGTTCCTCCCCGACCGCTACATCGAAGGGATCTGCCCGGTCTGCGCCTATCCGCACGCCCGCGGCGACCAGTGCGACAACTGCGACAGCCTGCTGGACCCCATCGACCTGAAGGAGCCCTATTCGGTGATCTCGGGGTCGCGCAACCTCGAGGTCCGGGAGACGCGCCACCTCTACCTGCTGCAGAGCAAGCTGCAGGCGCCGGTCCGCCAGTGGCTGGACGCCAAGCCCGGCTTCCCGGCGCTCGCCCGCTCGATCGCCAAGAAGCACCTGGACGAGGGCCTGATCGACCGGGGCATCACCCGCGACCTCGCCTGGGGCGTGCCGGTGACCCGCCATGGCCTGCCCAGGCCAGGCTTCGAGAACAAGGTGTTCTACGTCTGGTTCGACGCGCCCATCGAGTACATCGCCGCGACCGAAGAGTGGGCCGACTCCGTGGGCGCCGACTGGGAGCGCTGGTGGCGAACCGACAAGGGCGCGACCGACGTCCGCTATGTCGAATTCATGGGCAAGGACAACGTCGCGTTCCACACGGTGAGCTTCCCGGCCACCATTCTGGGTTCTGGCGAGCCCTGGAAGAGCGTCGACGTGCTGAAGGCGTTCAATTGGCTCAACTGGTATGGCGGCCCGTTCTCCACGTCCAAGAAGCGCGGCGTCTTCATGGACGCCGCGCTGGAGCTGCTGCCGGCCGATTACTGGCGCTGGTATCTCACGGCCAACAGTCCCGAGCACTCCGACAGCGCCTTCACCTGGGAGCTCTTCCAGTCGGCGGTGAACCGCGACCTCGCCGACGTGCTTGGCAATTTCGTCAACCGGATCCTGAAGTTCTGCGAGACCCGGTTCGAGGGGGTGGTCCCAAGCGGCGGCGAGGCCGGGCCGCTGGAGCACAAGCTCTACGCCGACGTCGGTGCTCGGCTCGAGGACCTCGCCGCCCAGTTCGAGGCGATCGAGATCCGCAAGACCGCCCAGGCCCTGCGCGCGCTCTGGGTGATCGGCAACGAGTACCTGCAGGAGGCCGCGCCCTGGACCGCGATCAAGACCGATCCGGGGCGCGCCGCGGTGGTGGTTCGCACGGCGCTGAACCTGGTGGCGCTCTTCGCCAGAGTCTCGGCGCCGATCATCCCCTTCACCGCCGAGGTCATCGGCGAGGCCGTGGGCGAAGCCTGGCCGCCCGCCTGGCCGGGCGCGGACACAGCGGCCGAGCTCTCGCGCTTGCCGCCTGGGCGGAAGCTCACCACCCCGCCGGTGCTCTTCAAGAAGATCGAGGATGCGCAGGTGGCCGAATGGACGGCTCAGTTCGCGGGGGCGGAATAGGGGCGCTAGATCCGGATCCACTTCAGCTGTTCGGCGCCGTCCCACATCATATGGGCGGCGACGAACAGCACCACGACGAGGCCGATGTAGCCGATCCACGGCCAGCGGTGCAGCAACCGCGCCACCTGCACCGCGGCGAAGCCGGTCAGCGCCACCGAGAGCGCCAGACCGGCGTAGAGCACCCAGATCGGCTGGTTGCGGACCACGCCGGCCACCGCCAGCACATTGTCCATCGACGTCGACATGTCGGCGATGAAGATCTGGGTGAGCGCGCTCAGCAGCGTCTTGTGCTTGTGCGGCGCGGCCGGCGCGGCGGGCTCGTTAGGGTGCTGGGCCGTGTGCAGGACGCTCTGGCGGTGATGGTGGTGGTGGATGCGCAGGTCTTTCCACATCTGCCAGGAGATCAAAAGCAGCAGCAGGCCCCCGCCAAGCACCAGCCCCCCGCCGCCGGCCTTCAAGAGCTTGATGGCGAAGAAGGCGAGGCCGCAGAGCAGCACCACGGCGCCGGCCAGGCCCAGCATGATCGCCCGGTGTCGCTGCGGATGCGGCAGGCCCGAGGCGGCCATGCCGACGGCGACGGCGTTGTCGCTGGCCAGGGTGACGTCGATCAGCACCACCTGGGCGAACGCGGCCAGCAGGCTCGACCAGTTGACGTGGGCGAAGGCGCTGGCGAACGGGTCCATCCAGGCGAGATGTGCCGTGAAGCGAGCGGGGCCGCAAGTGGATCCCCCACCCCCCAGAGGGGAGGGGGGTGCCCCAG
>JBIOEF010000178.1:0-5166 GCA_044445785.1 Caulobacterales bacterium | reverse complement strand
GAAGAAGGGCGTCGGCGCCGGGCGGCGTTCGCCTGTCGCGGTTAGCGGAAACACTCCATCCCCTACCCCTTCCCCTCGAGGGGAAGGGAAGTCAGACCGACCGCTGCTAGCCGCGCCGAGCCCGCCAGGCCTCCCGCGTCATCTCCCAGTAGAGGGAGCGGCGCACCGTGCCGTCGGGGCGGGTGGAGTCGCGCTCGCCCATGCGCACGAAACCGGCGGCGTCGATCATCCTGGCCGAGCGGACGTTGTCGAGGGCGGCGGTGAGGCCGATCAGGCGCACGCCCAGGGACTCGAACATCCAGTTGAAGCTGTTGCCGACCGTGGCCGAGCCCTGGCCCCGGCTTTGTCGGTCGGCGCGCATGGCCCCGCCGATTTCCGCGGCGCTGCGCTCCGGCCAGACGGTGAACTTCGAATAACTGATCACCTCGCCCGCCGGATCGCGGGTCAGCACCAGCAGCCCCTCGCCCCGCTCGCGCTCAGACTCGGACGTCTCGATCCAGGCCGCGACGTTTTCCAGCGTGAAGGGGCGAGGCAGATCGTAGATCGGATCGGAGACCGCAGGGTCCTGGAACAAGGCCAGCAGCGCCGGCGCGTCGGCGGCGGTGGCGATCGCGCCCCGGCCGAGGGCTGCGAGGTCGGGACCCCGCACCGCCGCGCGGATCGCCGCGGCCTCTTCGGGCGAGACCTCGAGCACGGTCTTGGGCGGCGCGCTCATTCGGCGAGCCTCGTCAGCGCCTCCCCGGAGAGGCTGCGGAGGATCCATTCCGACTCCGTCGCCGCGCCCAAGCCGTCGTAGAAGCCGATGGCCAGCGTGTTCCAGTCCAGCACCGCCCACTGCAGCCGCGCCAGGCCCTCGTCGCGGCAGCGCTGCGCCAGAGCCGCCATCAGCGCCTTGCCGGCGCCGGTTCCGCGAGCCTCTGGGCGCACGTAGAGGTCTTCCAGGTAGATTCCGTGCCGGCCCTCGAAGGTGGAGACGTTGTAGAACCATAACGCCATCCCCACCGGCTCGCCGCCCGTCTCGGCGATGTCGCAGAAGGCGCGGGGCGTCGGTGAGAAGAGCACGGCGGCGATGTCGGCGGCGCTCGCCCTCACCTCGTGGCGGAGCTTCTCATAGTCGGCCAGATCGCAGATCAGCTGGTGGATCAGGTCCGCGTCGGCGGGCGTGGCGGGCCGCACTGCGATCATTCGAGCCCCCGCTCTTTCAGCTCGGCGATGAGCTGCCGGTTGGAGACGAAACAGACCCCATCCCAGCCGATCTGCAAGGCCCGTTCAACATTGCCCGCCGCATCGTCGATGAAGAGCACGTCGCCGGGCGGGACGCCGAGTCGCGCCTGGACCGCGTAGAAAGCCGCCAGATCTGACTTGGCCAGGCCCAGCTCGGCGGAGAAGAACATCGGATCCAGCCCAGCGCCGGTCGGGAACACCGTCTCGACGAAGCGCGGATTGTCGCTGAAGCCGCCGACGCGGGCGCGGGCCGCCAGCCGCGCGGCGAGCGCCCAGAGCTCGGCGTTGGGCGACTCGAAGACGCTGAGGATCAGCGCGCGCGCCTCCTCAGCCGAGACGTCGCGGCCGGCGAGATCGGTGAAGACCTTGGCGTAGTCGCGCTCGTCGGCCTGGCCCAGGTCCATCCGCTCGGGCAGGTCGCCGGCGAAGAGAGCGCGGACGGCGTCCGGGTCCACGCCCGTGCGCTCGGCGATCGCACGGACGCGCCGCGCCTGGTCGAACGGCAGCAGCACCCCGCCAAGGTCGAAGAGGATGACGCTGGGCGCCACTCAGGGGTCGCCCACGAACGGCGGGTAGAGCCGAAAGCCGGTCATCCGGAAGTGGCGAAACGCGGCGTAGAAGGCGTCGGCGCCGTCGGTGTTGAGGTCGATCCTCAGACCCCCGGCGGTGCGCAGGGCCAGGTCCAGCATCCGCCGGGCGATCCCCTGGCGCCGGGCGGCAGGGTCGACGGCGATCAGTGACAGGTGCGCCTGGATCTCGCCGTCGCTCTGCAGCTGAGCGAAGCCGATCACCCGGCCGGCCTCGACGGCCACGACCGTGGTGACGCCGGGCGCGGTGAGCGCTCGAAGCGCCCGGCCCGGGTCCTCAGGAAAGCTCGGCCAGCCCTCCGCGGCGCAGAGGCCGACCACCGACTTGAGGTCTCCCGGCGCGAACAGACGGAACTCCGCCATCCGTCAGGCTCCGACCTTGACCCCCGGCGGCGGCGTGCTGGAGGCCGGGACGAAGAAGTCGGCCATCAGCGGCTGGGTCGGATCGACCCGGTATTGGTCGAAGTCGGTGACGCCTTCGCCATAGAGGAAGCTGTCGTCGATCAGGAAGTTGCCGCTGAACGACCGCGCCGGCTTTTCGAAGATCGCGTGCGCCGCGTCGGCCATGATCTCCACCGTGCGGCAGCGGCGCATGCCTTCGTCGCCGGCGAGCGCGAAGCGGATCGCGGCGGTGGCGATGCCGGTGCGCGGCCACAGAGCGTTGAAGGCGATCCCGTCGGCCTTGAACTCCTCGGCCATGCCCAGGACGCACATGGACATGCCGAACTTGGCCATGGTGTAGGCGACGTGGGTCCCGAACCAGCGCGGGCTCATGTCCAGCGGCGGCGAGAGCATCAGGACGTGCGGGTTGGCCGCGCGCTTGAGGTGCGGGATGCAGGCCTTGGAGGTCAGGAACGTGCCGCGCGCGTTGATCTGATGCATCAGGTCGTAGCGCTTCATGTCGGTGGCTTCGGTGCCGGTCAGCTGGATCGCCGAGGCGTTGTTGACGCAGATATCGATGCCGCCGAACGTCTGGGCGGTCTTTTCCACCGCCTCATAGACGTTGGCCTCGTCACGCACGTCGACGATCAGCGGCAGCGCCTTGCCGCCGGCTTTCTCGATCTCCTCGGCGGCGCTGTAGATGGTGCCGGGCAGGTGCTTGTGCGGCTCGGCGGTCTTGGCGGCGATGGCGATATTGGCGCCGTCGCGGGCGGCGCGCAGGGCGATGGCCAGGCCGATGCCACGGCTGGCGCCAGTGACGAAGAGGGTCTTGCCCGAAAGGCTCATGGCGATTTCTCCTTGCCCGGATCAAGGCGATATCAGCCCTCGAAGGCGCGAACCAGGGGCCTTCGGGCGCCATGCCGCAGCGCCAGCGGCCTTGACCGGCGCGGCCAGCGCGCGCTTAAGACCGGCTAACGAGGAACGCAGTCCAGGAGCTCCCCACATGAGGCCAATCATCGTTGGTCTTTTCGCCGCCGTCTTGGCGGTCGCCTTCTTTCCGGCCGCCAGCGCGATGGCCGACTCCAAAGTTCCACCGCCGCCCATCACCCCGGAGGCGAAGACCAAGGGCATGGCCGCCGCGCCAGGCCTGATCGCCGCCGGCGGCATCGACTGCCAGCTGGCCAGCGCCCGCCTGATCGGCGAATCCCAGGATCCGAAGACCAAGGTCAAGTCGAGCTTCTACGAGATCGGCTGCAAAGGCGGCGAGGGCTTCATAATCAACGCCGGCGCGGCCGGCACACCGCCCGGGATCTTCACCTGCCTGGAAGTGGCCGGCACGCCCACCAGCGGACTGGCCTGCCTGCTGCCTGACAACGCCGATCCGAAGGCCGGCCTGGTTCCCGTGGTCGCCAAGACCGACCCGCTCTGCCAGCTTGGCAATGCGCGCGGCATCGGCCAGGCCGCCGACCGCAGCAAGACCGTGTTCGAGATCGCCTGCCAGGACGGCGGCGCCTACGTCATGGAAACCTCGTTCCCGGTCAGCGCCGCCAAGCCGGCGAAGCTGACGCCTTGCATGGCCTACGCCGACAACGCCAACGTCAAATGCACGCTGACGACGCCGGAAGCCCAGGCCGGGTTCATCGACAAGATGGCCGCGTCCGCGGGCAAGGACTGCACGGCCACGAACCGCCGGTTCGTCGGCGTCTCCACCGCCGGCGACTACCTCTACGAGGTCGCCTGCCAGAACGGAAAGGGCTACGTCCTGGCCCAATCGCAGGTGGGTGCGCTCTCCCACACCATCGACTGCACCACCACCGACATGTGCACGCTGACTGACACGAAAGCCGCCGAGAACGAGCAGGCGGGAACCTATACCAAGCTCGCCCGCAAGGCCGGCTTCGAGTGCGATGTCGGCAAGTATGGCTACTTCAACGTCAACGTCCCCGGTCACGAGGTGGTGGAGCTGGCGTGCACCAACCGGCCCGACGGCGCGGTAGGGATCTTCTCCGGCAGCGCGGCGGACACCGGCCAAGTCTACGACTGCGCCCACTCCGAGGTGATGGGTTACCGCTGCAGCTTCGGAAAGCCGGAAGCCTCCTACGCCTCGCTGACCAACGATCTGAAGAAGCTCGGCAAGACCAGCTGCGTGGTCTCCAACTCGCGGACCATCAATGGCCTTACCGCCGAGAAGCACGGCTTCATCGAGGTCGGCTGCGCGGACGGCAATCAGGGCTACATGATCGAGTACGCGACGACGCCACTGGAGCCGAAGAACGCCTACGTCTGTTCCGAGGCCAAGGGCATCGCCGGCGGCTGCACCCTGCCGCACAACGTCAAGGGCGGCTGAGCCCGCCCTCGAGGTACGCCAGCTAGGGCACGACCGCGACGATCAGGGCCGGGCCCGTCTCGGCCATCGCGCGGGCGAAGGCGGTCTCGAACGTTTCGGCGGTCTCGCAGCGGACCGCCGGGACGCCAAGGCCCTTGGCGAGGCTCACCCAGTCGATCGTCGGATCGCCCAGGCCCAGCAGCCGTTGCGCCGCGGGGCCGGGGTTGCCCGCGCCCGTGCGGCCAAGCTCGATGCCGAGGATCCGGTAGACGTTGTTGGCGAAGATCACCGTGGTGACGTCGAGGTTCTCGCGCGCGATCGTCCACAGGCTCTGCACCGTGTACATCGCCGCCCCGTCGCCGTTCAGGGAGATCACCTTGCGCCCCGGCTGGGCCACCGCCGCGCCCACCGCCACCGGGATCCCCTGACCGATCGCCCCGCCGGTCAGGCCCAGCCAGTCGTGGGGGCGGCTGGTGCGGGTGAAGTTGATGATCGACTGGCCGGCGGTCACCGAGTCGTCGGAGACGATGGCGCCTTCGGGCATGTGCCGGGCGTTCGCGGCGCCGGCGCCGGCGGGGGTTAAGGGCCCGGTCTGGGCGTCCGGGAGCGTCATGGGCTGGACCTGCGCCTCCCGGGGCGCGCCCATTG
>JBIOEF010000177.1:0-5168 GCA_044445785.1 Caulobacterales bacterium | reverse complement strand
GGCGGAGGCGGTGGTGGCGAGACCCCGTGTCTCGCCGTGGCGCCAACTGGCTTCGGCGCGCTGGCAAAGCGGGCGGTCCACACGATTCGCGGGCCAACGACGGTGACGGCTTGGGCCCCGGCGCCGCTGGATGAGGCCCCGCGGATCAGCGATCGCTGGCCAGATGGGTTGTGCGACGCGGCGGCGGCCACGCCGGGCACGCCCGTCAGAGCCACGCAAACCGCACTCGCGCCCAGCAAGAGACGCTTGCTCATGGAAGGCATTCCCGCCGCAAGTCCCGGAGTTGAGTTTGCCCGACTGAAATTAATGAATGATATGCCGATCAGTGGGGCCGGACCATGGCGCACACCCCGCAGCTGAAATCGATGTTTGACTTGCTCCCATCGCCTCGCTCGGTAAACGTGGAGATGAGGCAATGAGGCAACAGGAAGCAGGTCCAACGATGGCGATTTCACTCTACGACGTGACCGTGAGGTCCTACCTGCAGACCTTGGGCGGCGTCGCGGGCTTCCTCGAACGGGGCCTCGGGCACTGCCGGGACAACAATATCGACACCGGCGAGATCGTCGAGACCCGTCTCTGGGGAGACATGCTGCCGTTCAAGTTCCAGATCTGGTCGGTGTCGCACCATTCGATCGGCGCCATCGAGGGCGTCAAGAAGGGCCAGTTCGCCCCACCGCCGGAGATACCGGCGTCGATGGACTACGCGGGTTTGCAGACGGTGGTCTCCGACGCCCAGGCGGCGCTGAAGAAACTGACCCCGGACGAGGTCAACGCGCTGGAGGGCCGCGATGTCGTCTTTCAGATCCGCGACTTCAAGATGCCCTTCACCGCCGAAGGGTTCCTCGGCTCGTTCTCGCTGCCGAACTTCTATTTTCACGCCACCACCGCCTACGACATCCTCCGCTCCAAGGGCGTACCGCTCGGCAAGCGCGACTTCATGGGTCAGATGCGGATGAAAACCTGAGCGGGCGTCACTTGTGACGGCGTCGCGGCGGGTCTTTGAAAATGATGGGGTCGCCGCCCTGCCGGTAGTCCACGACCGTGTTACCGCCGCGATGTAGCCCGTGGTGGCCATGGCGGACTGGCCTATGGACTTTCGCAGCGCGATGGGCGGTCGCGACGCTGACGCCGCCTGACGTCGGCGCGGCGGCTTCGACGACGCCGGCCTGGACGGCCAAGGCGGCGGCGAACCCCATGATCGAGACGATTTTCATGATCCGCTCACGACGGCGCTCAGCCGCTAGGATCGTCCTTGCGCCCGCCGAACGCCAGATGACCGCGCGATTTTCTTGCCGCCCTCCGATCAATCTGCGACGCCCCGTCTTGATCCATGTGGCAGAGTCGATCTATTAGCGTCAGAACATCCATATTGATGTTCCAGACATGATAACTGCCGCTCAGTTACGCGCCGCGCGAGCCCTGCTCGGGATCGACCAGAAGCGCCTGGCCGGGCTGGCCGATCTTTCCGTCCCCACCATCCAGCGGATGGAGGCGTCCGACGGGGTGATCCGGGGAAATGTGGACTCGCTGATGAAGCTCATCGGCGCCCTGGACGGCGCCGGCATCGTGCTGATCGGCGAGGGCGGGGCGAGCGCCGCCGGCGGGCGGGGTGTGCGGCTGAAGTGACCCCGCTGGCGACCTTGCTGACGGGCGCCGGTGCGCTCCTGGCGCTGGCGGTGGCCGCGCTGGCCCTGTCTCGCCGGCCGGCCGCGAGCGCGATCGTCTATGGGACGGCCGCCGCGATCTGCGGGCTGGCCTGCGCAGCGGCGCTGGCGAGCCTGCTTGGTTTTGCGCCTGGCCCGGCGGACCTGACCCTTCCCCTTGGCCTGCCGTGGATCGGCATGCGCTTTCACTTAGATCCCCTGGCGGCGGTGTTCGCCGGGGTGGTGAACCTCGGCGGGGCGGCCGCCAGCTTCTATGCGATCGGATACGGGCGCCATGAGGCGGAGCCGGCCCGGGTGCTGCCGTTCTACCCGGTGTTCCTGGCGGGGATGAACCTGGTGGTTCTCTCCGCCGACGCCTTTTCGTTCCTGATCGCCTGGGAGCTGATGTCGCTGGCCTCGTTCGGCCTGGTGATGGCTCGCCACCGGGAAGCTGGCAACGCCCGGGCCGGGTACGTCTACCTGATCATGGCGAGCTTCGGCGCGCTCTCGCTGCTGCTCGCCTTCGGCCTGATGGCCGGACCCGGCGGCGCTTACGCCTTCGAGGCCATGCGCGCCCATCACCCCACGGCGGGGGTGGCGGCGCTGGTGCTGGTGCTGACGCTCATGGGCGCGGGCTCGAAGGCCGGCCTCGTCCCGCTGCACGTGTGGCTGCCGCTGGCCCATCCCGCCGCGCCCAGCCACGTCTCGGCGCTGATGAGCGGGGTGATGACCAAGGTCGCGGTCTACGCCTTCATCCGCATCGCCTTCGACCTGCTGGGCCCGCCGGCTGGCTGGTGGAGCGTGGTGGTGCTGACCCTGGGCGCCGCCACCGCCTTCATGGGTGTGCTGCAGGCGCTGATGCAGCACGATCTGAAGCGGCTCCTGGCCTACCATACGGTCGAGAACATCGGGATCATCTTCATCGGCCTTGGCCTGGCGCTCGCCTTCAAGGCCGAGCACATGCCGCTGGCGGCCGCCCTCTCGATGACCGCGGCGCTCTTCCATGTCTTCAACCACTCGCTCTTCAAGAGCCTGCTGTTCTTCGGCGCCGGGGCGGTCGACGGCGCCACGGGCGAGCGCGACATGGAGCGGCTGGGCGGGCTGATCCGGCGAATGCCGCAGACCGCCTTCGCCTTCCTCGCCGGCTGCATCGCCATCTCCGCCCTGCCGCCGCTGAACGGTTTCGTCTCCGAATGGATGACCTTCCAGGCGATCCTGCTCAGTCCCCGGCTGGATGCGTGGGCGCTAAAGCTGCTGGTGCCGGCGGTGGGCGCGGTCCTGGCCTTGTCTGCGGCGCTGGCGGCCGCCTGTTTCGTCAAGGCGTTCGGGGTCACCTTCCAGGGGCGGGCGCGCTCGCCGGCGGCGGAGAACGCGCGCGAGACCGACCGCTTCTCGCGCGCGGCCATGTTCCTCTTCGCCGGCCTCTGCCTGCTGGCGGGCGTGCTGCCGGGCCTGGTGATCGACGCCCTGGCGCCGGCCGCACAGTCGACCGTCGGCGCCAGCATGCCGGTGCAGACGAGCCAGGCCTGGCTTTCCATCGTTCCGATCGCCGAGGCGCGCAGCTCCTACAACGGCCTGCTGGTCCTGATCTTCATCACCGTCTCGGCCAGCCTCTGCGCCCTGGCGATCCACCAGTTCGCCTCGCGGGCGATCCGGCGGGGGCCCGCCTGGGATTGCGGCACGCCGGGCGTCGATCCGATCACCCAGTACACCGCCGGCAGCTTCGCCCAGCCGATCCGGCGGGTGTTCGGGACGCTGCTGCTGGGCGCCCGTGAGGACGTCGACATGCCGGCGCCCGGCGACATGCGCCCGGCGCGCTTCGTCTCGGTGGTCCACGATCCGGTCTGGGAGACCCTCTACGCCCCTATCGCCGGCCTGGTGAGCTACGCGGCGGACCGGCTGAACAAGCTGCAGTTCCTGACCATCCGCATGTACCTCAGCCTGGTGTTCGGCTCGCTGATCGCGCTTCTGGTGGTGCTGGCCCTATGGACCTGATCCAGGGCCTCGCGATCCAGGGCGCGCAGATGGCGCTGGTGCTGGCGCTCGCGCCGTTGCTCACGGGCTTCGTGCGCAAGGTGAAGGCGCGGCTGCTGCGTCGGCGGGGCCCGCCGCTCGTCCAGCCCTATCGCGACCTCTGGCGGCTGATGCGCAAGGAGGTGGTGCTGGCGCAGACCGCGTCCTGGCTCTTCCGCGCCGCGCCCTACCTGATCTTCGCCGGCACGTGGGTGGCCGCGGCCCTGGTCCCGACCTTCGCCACCGGGCTGATGTTCAGCTGGTCGGCGGACCTCATCGCCATCATCGCCCTCCTGGGCAGCGCGCGGTTCTTCCTGGCGCTGGCCGGCATGGACGTGGGGACCAGCTTCGGCGGGATCGGCTCGTCGCGCGAAGTGATGATCGCCTCGCTGGCCGAACCGGCGATGATCATGATCGTCTTTTCCCTGGCGCTGCTCGCCGGCTCGACCCAGCTCTCCACCGTCGCCGGCTACATGGTCTCCTCGAACGTGGGCCTGCGGGTCACCCTGGCGCTCTCGCTCTTTTCCCTGATCATGGTGGCCATCGCCGAGAACGCGCGCATCCCGATCGACAACCCGGCCACGCACCTGGAGCTGACCATGGTCCACGAGGCCATGGTGCTGGAGTATTCGGGCCGGCACCTGGCGGTGATCGAGCTGGCCGCGCAGCTGCAGCTGCTGCTCTACGTCTCGCTGATCGCCTGCGTGTTCGCGCCCTGGGGCCTGGCGCCGGCGGGGGCGGGTTTCGAGACCCACGTCCTGGGATTCGCCGCCTACGTCGGCAAGCTGGCCGCAGCGGGGACTCTGCTGGCGCTCTTCGAGACCGCCATCGCCAAGATGAGGGTCTTCCGCGTCTCGGCGTTCCTGGGCGCGGCGTTCATGATGAGCATCCTGGGCGTGCTGCTGCTCTTCGTCTCGCGCGGGGGCCTCCGGTGAGCAGCCTAGACTTCGACATCGCCCATCTGCTGGCCGGCGGGCTGGTGCTGATCAGCCTGCTGATGCTTTACCAGGACCGGCTGACGGCGCTGATCAACGTCTTCGCCGCCCAGGCGGTGACGCTGGCCATGTCGGTGGCCTGGCAGGCTTACATCCAGGACGCGCCGCACCTCTACATCACCGCCGCCATCGCGCTGATCTTCAAGGCGCTGGCGATCCCCATCGCCCTGCACCAGATCATCAAGCGGCTGGGCATCCACCGCGAGATGGACGTGGTGGTGGGCGTCGGGCCGACGATGCTGGCGGGGATCGCCCTGGTGGCGCTCTCGCTGGTGGTGATGCTGGGCGTCACCGGCGAGGCGGACAAGCTGGCGCGCGAAGACCTGGCCTTCGCGCTCTCGGTGGTGCTGCTGGGCATGCTGATGATGGTCACTCGGCGCAACGCCGTGGGCCTGATCGTCGGCTTCATGTCGCTGGAGAACGGCCTGGTGCTGGGCGCCACCGGGGCCAAGGGCATGCCGCTGGTGGTGGAGATCAGCGTCGCCTTCTCGGTGCTGATCGCCTTCATCGTCAT
>JBIOEF010000176.1:0-5277 GCA_044445785.1 Caulobacterales bacterium | reverse complement strand
CAATTTCGGAGACCAAGCATCGGGTCTCTTGGGGTCTGTCGCAGCTTCGACGGCAAGGACTGGCTCTGGCGTAGTGAGTGCGGTGATCGGCGGTTCCGGTCGCCGTCGAGGCGACGCGGCGCCCGGCAATCGGGCCGGGCGCTTGACCCGCATCAACGCCCTGCCGGCGCGGGGGCCCTATGCCGCGCGTCGCGCTGAAGGGGTGAAGGCCATGGACGAGACGATCAAGCGGACGATCCTGGAGGTCCTCGATCGCCACCGGATCACGAGCGTCGCGAAGGTGCGTTCAGATGGCTGGCCGCAGGCGACGACCGTCGGCCTCAGCGTCTACTTCCTCTGCGGGCTCGGCAGCCAGAAGGCGCGAAAACGACGACCGGGTCATAGCAAAGGTCTTGGCCACACCGATCCCGTTACCGGCTAGGGTCCAATGGGCGTGACCATAAGATCTGGCGCGGTCTATTTCTCCGTCGTCTTCCTGGTCGGGTTCGCCCTGGGCGCCCTGCGCACGCTCGTCACGGCGCCCCGGTTAGGCGAGACGCTTGCCGTGCTCCTCGAAGCACCCGTCATGCTGGCGGTCAGCTGGTTCGTCGCGATGTGGTGCGTGGGGCGCTTCAAGGTGCTGGCCGCGCCGCTCGCGCGTCTAGCGATGGGCGGCGTGGCCTTCGCGCTGCTCATGGTGGCGGAACTGGGCGTCTCGTTGATCTTCTTCCATCGATCCGTCGCCCAACATCTTGCCGGCTACCAATCGGCTGCCGGCGCCGTAGGCCTCGGCGCTCAGGTCGCCTTCGCCTGGGTTCCTTTGGCGCTGACGTGGCGAAGTTGGAACGCGCTTACGGTGGTGCGGGCCGTTCACACGTTCATCTACGCGGTGATGGCGACGGCCACGTTCGCCGTCCTCTACGCCGGAATCACCGGCACCATGGGCGCGTGGCTCTGGTTCGCCGCAGCGCTCGTCGGCGTGGAGAGCGCCATCTTCCTGGGGAACGGGCTCAAGTGCCCGCTGACCGCCGTCGCCGCGAAATACGGCGCGGGCGAAGGCGCCGACACCTTCCTGCCCGAGCGGATCACGCGTTACACCTTCCGCATCTTCGGCCCCCTGATCCTAATAGCCGCCGCGCTGGTTGCGGTGCGGTGGGGTCATTGGCGCCTGCGTTAAGCGCTGAGTTGCGGGGTCGCGATGGCGCGAGCGGTCGACCGGCCGTAACGCCGCGCTAACGCCAACGTCCTCTGCCCCGTCCCAACGCTCCCAACGGCGCCGTCAGAGGTGCTTTCGTTAGTCAGAGAGGTAGACCTCCGACGCGGTGGTTCCCGGGTCGGTCGGCGCGCCGCGAAGGCGCGAGTTGGGGCGTCACCTGATCAGGCGCCCGCCTCCCTGGCCTGCCAGCCCCCGCCGAGGGACTTGTAGAGGGTCACCAGGTCTTCGGACGTGGCCGCGGTGCTGGCGGTGAAGGCAAGTTCGGCGGCCTGCAGCCGGTCCTGGGCGTCGAGCACGTCGCGGAAGCTCACCGAGCCGGCCGTGTAGCGCTCTTGCGCCAGCGCCAGCGCCGCGCGGCTCTCGCTCTGGGCGGTCTGCAGCGCTTCGCGGCGCGACTGCTCCTGGTCATAGGCGGTGATGGCGTCCTCGACCTCGTGCAGGGCCGCCAGGACGGTCTGGGCGTAGGCGAGCGCGGCCTCCTTGGCGTGGATGTCGGCGATGTGGACGTTTTCGCGGCGCTGGCCGGCGTCGAACAGCGGCAGGTCCAGTTCCGGGCCGGCGGCGAAGTAGCGCGCCGCCCAGGCCGCGAGCGACGCCGGATTGCTGGCCTCGAGCCCGAACGCTGCGTCGATGGTGACGCGCGGATAGAGGTTGGCGACCGCCACGCCCTGTAGCGCCACGGCGCCGTGGAGCCGCGCCTCGGCCTCGCGAATGTCGGGCCGGCGGCGCGTCAGTTCGGCGGGCAGGCCGACCGGGACATGCGGGGGGACTGGCGGAATCGCCTTGGCGTCCTCCAGCTCCGCATCGAGCGCGCCGGGCTTGGCGGCCAGCAGCAGGGCGAGCTGGCTCTCGTCGGTGGCGATTTCGGTCTTCAGAGGCGGCAGCGCGGCCTGGGCGGTGGCCAGCTCGGCCTTGCCGCTGGCGATGTCGAGATCATTGCCGAGCCCCTCGGCCCGCGCGTCCGTGGCCAGCTTCAGCAAGGCGCGGGCGGTCGCCACGTTCTCCTGCGTCACCGCGCGGCGGGCCTGGGCGGCGCGAAGGTCGATGTAGGCGCCGGCTACCTCGGCCATCAGCGAGACCCCGACCGCGCGGGCGTCCTCCACCGCCGCGGCGGTGTTGGCGTCGGCGGCCTCCACCTGGCGGCGGATGCGGCCGAAGACGTCGATCTCCCACGAGCCGGTGAGACCGTACTGGTATTGGCTGAAGGGATTGACCAGACCCGGGATGGCGGCCGCGACACCCGGCGGCGCGCCGGCCTTGCCGCCGCCGAGGGCGCCGAAGATGGAGCTGGTGGAGGTGCGCTCGCTGATCCGGGTGTCGGTGTAGGAGGCCGTGGCGTCGAGGGTCGGCCAGGCGCCGGCCGCGGCGATGCGGCGCTGGGCGCGGGCCTCGTCGATGCGCAGCACCGCCTGGCGGGCGTCGAGGTTGGCGCCGAGCGCCCGGCCAACCAGCGAGGTCAGCTCGGTGTCGTGGAAGCTCGCCCACCAGGCGTCGTCCTGGATCGTGGCCGCGGAGACAACGCTCAAGGTCGCGCCCGGTGGGACCGCGTCCGTGGCCCTCCAGGCGCCGGGCGTGTCCGGGGTCGGCGTCGCATAGCGCGGTCCCACGGTGCAGCCGGCAAGGAGCGCAGCCGTCGCGCCGATGAGGGCGAGGCGGCTCATCCCAGCCTCCTTTCGAACATCCACGATGACCCGATGAGGGTGACGGCGGCGATGCCGGCCAGGGGCCAGAGGTCGGGGCCGAGGCGATCCAGCCCCACACCCTCCAGATAGACCCGGTGGGCGATGTCGATGGCGTAGCGCAGCGGGTTGATGGCGGTGACGTCCTGCAGGATCACCGGCATGCTCGAGATCGGCGTGGCGAGGCCCGACAGCAGGGTGAAGGGCATCATCACGATGAAGGTGTAGAGCATGGCCTGCTGCATGGTCTGGGCGATGGACGAGATGAAGAGGCCAAGGCCCACGGCGGCGAGCATGAAGAGGGTCAGCCCGGCGTAGAGCACTGCGAACGAGCCTTGGAACGGGATGCGGAACCAGAGCTGGGCGACCAGAAGCACCAGCGTCGCCTGGACAAGGCCAACCATCATCGAAGGGATGGTCTTGCCGACAATGATCTCGAACGGCCGCAGCGGCGTCACCTGCAGCTGGTCGAAGGTGCCTGCCTCGCGCTCGCGCGCCACTGACAAGGCGGTCAGCATCATGCACTGGATGAAGCTCAGCGTGCCGACGAGCGCCGGGATCATATTCCAGCGCGTCTCGAGGTTGGCGTTGTACCAGGCGCGCACCACCGGCTGGACGCCCGCCGACGCCGCGCCGTGCGCGGTGAGCCAGTCGGCGTTGAAGCCCTGCACGATGGTGTTGAAGTAGCCGAGCGCCGTGCCGCCGGTGTTGGAGTTGCGCCCGTCGGCGATCACCTGCACGTCCGCTCCCTCGCCCGCCTCGAGCCGCCGATCGAAGTCCTGGCCGATCTGCACGACCAGCATCGCGCGCTTGCTATCGATCGCCTGGGCGGCCGCGGCGGGGTTGGCGAACTCGGCGACGCGCTTGAACGTTCCGGAGCTGTCAAGCCGGGCGAGCAGCTCGCGCGAGGCGGCGGTGCGGTCCTGGTCGATCACGGCATACGGCACGCTATTGAGGTCGAGGTTCATGGCGTAGCCGAAGATCAGGCACTGCATTATCGGCGGCACGAATAGCGTGATCCGGCTGCGCGGATCCTTGAGGATCGCCAGCAGCTCCTTGCGCGTCAGAGCCAGGATGCGCCTCAGGGTCTCGAGCAGCGCGGTCATGCGAGGCTCTTGCGGATGGCGCGGCGGGTGAGGACGAGGAACACCGTCGCCAGCACGCCCAGCATCAGGGCGTTGGGCAGGATCACGCTCCAGACGTTCCCGGCCAGGAACACGGTCTGCAGCAGGGCCACGAAGTAGTGGGCCGGCACGAAGTCGCTGATGACCCGGATGAACATCGGAACGCTGCGCAGGTCGTAGATGAAGCCCGACAACATGGTCGCCGGCAGGAAGGTGACCAGCTGGGTGATCTGGCTAGCGAGGAACTGGCTCTTCAGGGTCGATGAGATGAGCAGCCCCATGCCCAGCGCCACCAGCAGGTAAAGCATCGAGGTGAGGGCCAGCACCCAGAGCGAGCCGCGCAACGGCACCGCGAACAGGAAGCGAGCGGCGAGGATGCAGATGGCGAGCCCTATCAGGCCCAGCAGGAAGTAGGGGACGATCTTGCCGATGAGGATCTCGTCGGCCTGCACCGGCGTGACGAAGAGCGCCTCCAGCGTGCCGCGCTCCCATTCGCGCGACATCACCATGGCGGTCAGCGTCGCGCCGATCAGGGTCATCACCAGCACGATGAGGCCGGGCACCAGGAAGTAGTGGCTGTCGTTGGCGTCGTTGAACCAGAGCCGGCTCTGGACATTCACCGGCCCAGTGGGCGCCGAGCTGCCGGCGCGGGCGCCGGACTCGGCGAGCGCGCCCTCGGCGTAGGCCTCCATGATGCGCGCGCGGTTGGCGTCCACGCCGTGCAGCACGACCTGCACCTGCGTCACGCCCAGCCGGCTCTCCCGTGCGAAGTCCTCGCGGATGTAGACTATTCCGTCGACCCGCCGCTCCAGCATCAGCTCCTGCGCCCCAGCCTGCGAGGTGACGGCGCGGACGTCGAAGTAGGGCGAGAGCGAGAAGCCGGCGGCCAGCTCCGTGGCGTCGGGGGACGGCGCCTCCATGACGATGGCCACCGGCACGTGCTTGACGTCGAAGGTGACGCCGTAGCCGTAAAGCAGGATGAGGATGATCGGCAGCACGATGCCGATGGCGAAGCTGGAGGGGTCGCGCACCACCTGCAGCCCTTCCTTGCGGACCAGGGCCGTAATGCGCCGCAGCTTTGCGCTCAGCCCGGCCGATGGGAGGGTCAGCCCGCTCACGCCGCCCTCGCCCGTCCCGCTGCATCGGCCCGGGCCTTTTCGACGATGGCGATGAAGGCGTCCTCCATGGTCGGCGCCTCGCCTTCCGCCGGGCACCCGAGCGTGCGGATCTCGGCCGGCCGCCCCTCGGCGAGCACGCGGCCGGCGTCGAGGATGGCGAT
>JBIOEF010000175.1:0-5491 GCA_044445785.1 Caulobacterales bacterium | reverse complement strand
GTCGGGAACGCCCGGGTGGGAGAGGCGCAGCACCTCCAGCCCTTCGAGGAACGCCGGCGTCGCGCGGCCGGCGAGCAAGGCGCTCTGCCGGGCGAAGAGCTGGTCCCAGATGGCGTGTTCTTTGGCGGTGTAGTCGGCCCAGGCCTGCGGAATGGTCCAGTCGGCGGCCGCGCCCGGCGGCGGGATGCGCTGGGGCTGGCTGGCGGCGCGGGCGTTCATTCGGCGGCCGCCTGGCGGGCGGGCGCAGTCGCGGCGACGCGCTGAGCGATGGCGCCGAAGATCGAGCCGCCGGCGTCGTCCCGCATCTCGATGACCACCTCGTCGCCGGCCTTGAGGAACGGCGTCCTTGGCGCGCCGTGGGTGATCGTCTCCACCGAGCGCAGCTCGGCGATGCAGGCGTAGCCCGCGCCGCCGGCCTCCACCGGCTGGCCAGGTCCGCCGTCCGCGCCCTTGTTGGAGACCGTTCCGGAGCCGACGATGGTTCCGGCCCCAAGCGCGCGGGTCCTGGCGGCGTGGGCGATCAGGGTTCCGAAATCGAAGGTCATCTCCCGGCCTGCGTCCGGTGCGCCGAACGGACGGCCGTTCAGGCTGACGAGCACCGGCCGGTGCAGCTTGCCCTCCCGCCAGGCGTCACCCAGCTCGTCCGGTGTCACCGCCACCGGCGAGAACGCGGAGGCGGGCTTGGACTGGAAGAAACCGAACGACTTGGCCAGCTCCCCCGGGATCAGGTTGCGCAGGGAAACGTCGTTGACCAGCAGGATGAGGCGGATGGCGGCCAGCGCCGTCTCGCGATCGGCGCCCAGCGGCACGTCGCCGGTGATCACCGCCACCTCCGCCTCGAAATCGCAGCCGAACGCCTCATCGACCAGCGGGATCGGATCGCGCGGCGAGAGGAAGGCGTCAGAGCCGCCCTGGTACATGAGCGGATCGGTCCAGAAGCTGGCCGGCATCTCCGCGCCGCGGGCGCGGCGCACCAGCTCGACGTGGTTCACATAGGCCGAGCCGTCGGCCCACTGATAGGCGCGGGGGAGGGGACTGGCCGCCTCGGCCTCATCGAAGGGGACGCCGCGCTCCGCGCCGCTCTCCAGCCGCGCGGCGAGACCGCCGAGCTCCACCGCGATCCGCTCCCAGTCGTCCAGCGCCGCCTGCAGGGTCGGGGCGATATCGCCGGCCTCCACGCAGCGGGCGAGGTCGCGCGAGACGACCACCAGCCGCCCATCGCGCCCCGCCTTCAGCGACGCCAGTTTCACGTTCCGCCCTTCCAGCTGTCGACGTAGCCCCCGTCCTCCAGCGCCGCGGCGGCCTCGCCGACCTCCAGCGGATCGCGCGCATCGACCATCACCGCATATTCGTCGGTGGCGGGCTTTGGCTGGGTCAGCATGTTCTTCAGCGCCTTGGGGTGGGGCCCATGGGTGAAACCGGAGGGATGGAAGGTCAGCATCCCGGCCCTGATGTTGTCGCGGCTGAAGAAATCGCCGGCGTGGTAGAACAGCACCTCGTCGAAATCGTCGTTGTTGTGGAAGAACGGCACCTTCAGCGCGCCAGGATCGGTCTCGAACGGACGCGGCGCGAAGGTGGCGACCACGAACCGGTCGGAAACGAAGGTGGTGTGGACGCTGGGCGGCAGGTGATAGCGGTGGCTGGCGACGGGTCGCAGGTCCTTCACGTTCAGCCGCACGGGCGCCAGATCGCCGTGCCAGCCCACCGCGTCCAGCGGGTTGTAGGGATAGGTCGCCACCGACACCTCGCCGCGCTTCTTGATCTGCACCGGAAAATCGCCGGCGAGCGCCTGATGGGCGCGGAAGGCGTCGTCCATCTGCGGCGTATCCAGCATGGCCGGATCGAAGAGCGCATGGCCGCCCAGCAGCCCCTTGTCGGGCAGGGAGAAATGGGCGCCGGTCGCCTGGATCATCAGGATCGAGGTCGCCCGCGAGGGCGCCAGCCGCCACATCGTCCCGCGCGGCAGGTAGAGATAGTCGCCGGCGGCGTACGCCAGGCGGCCATAGTCGCAGAAGAGCGCGCCCTCGCCCTCGTGGACGAAGAGCAGTTGGTCGCCGTCGGCGTTGCGGGCGAGCGCTGTCAGCGGCCCTTGCGCCTTCCAGAAGCGCATCTCCAGGGCGGCGTTGTGCAGCACCACCGGCGCCCGCCAGGGCGAGGCCTGAGGCTCGTTGATGCGGGTGAGATCATAGGCGCGCGGGCGCAGCGGCCCTTCGACCTTCACCCAACCGGTCGGCGGACGCGGATGATGCATGAACGCGGCGGGGCCGAAGAACCCCTCTTTGGAGATCTCCCGCTCATAGGTGCCGTCCGGCATGTCGGCGTGGGCCTGGCGCGAGTGGCGGCCCTGGGCGCCGCGGACCGGGATGCCGGGGGTGCGGGCCATCAGGCTTTCGCCGACAGCACGCCGCGGCGGATCTGGTCCTGCTCCAGCGACTCGAACAGGGCCTTGAAGTTGCCCTCGCCGAAGCCCTCGTTTCCCTTGCGCTGGATGATCTCGAAGAAGATCGGACCGATCATGTTCTGGGTGAAGATCTGCAGCAGCACCCCCTCGTGCTTGGCCGGCGAGCCGTCGATCAGGATGCGGTCCGCGCGCAGGCGCTCCACCTCCTCGCCGTGGCCAGGGATACGCGCGTCGATCCCGTCGAAGTAGGCGTCGGCAGTTTCCTGGAAGCGCACGCCCCGGCCGCGCATGGCTTCCACCGAGGCGAAGATGTCGTCCGCACCCAGGGCCACGTGCTGGATGCCCTCGCCGCCATAGTCGCGCAGGAACTCCTCGATCTGCGAGCGGTCGTCCTGGCTCTCGTTGAGGGGTATGCGGATCTTGCCGCAGGGGCTGGTCATGGCCTTGGAGAAGAGGCCGGTCTGCGCGCCTTCGATGTCGAAGTAACGGATCTCGCGGAAATTGAAGATAGCCTCGTAGAAGCCGGCCCACTCGGCCATCCGACCACGGAAGACATTGTGGGTGAGGTGATCGATGTAGGTCAGGCCAAGCGCGTTTTCCCTCATCGCCTCGTCCGCACCCGGCAGGGCCACGAAGTCGACGTCGTAGATCTCGTTCGCGCCATAGCGGTCCACCAGGTAGAGGTTGGAACCGCCGATCCCCTCGATCGCCGGGATGTTGAGCTCCATGGGCCCCACCGGCCCGGCCACTGGCCTCGCGCCGCGCTCCATCGCCAGCTTCAGCGCCCGCGCCGCGTCCTTCACCCGGAAGGCCATGGCGTTGGCCGAGGGGCCGTGGATGTTGCGGAACACCGCCGGCTGGCCGCTGGGCTCCATGTTGAGGATGAAGTTGATGTCACCCTGGCGGAAGCGGAGCACGTTCTTGGAGCGGTGACGGGCGACCGCCGTGAACCCCATCTTCTCGAAGAGCCCCTTCAGCTGGTCGGGCTCCGGCGCGGTGAACTCGACGAACTCGAACCCGTCGGTGCCCAGGGGGTTGTCGAAGAGATCGGCCATGCAAGCACCTCCCTTTGAGGCGATGCTAGACGATCGCGCGCGCAAGATTGTTGCTATCTTGGCCGCAGAGCGGCCGTTTGGGTCAATTCCTGCCGCCTGGCGGCCCCAAAACGATCCAAAAACCCGATTGGCGCGGGCAGATTCGCGTTCTCGGCCGAGTCGGCGGCGGCCATGGCGCGAAAGCCTCAGCGAGCCTTCTTCTTGGCCGGTTTCTTCTTCTTCTTCGCCTTCGCCGCGGGCTTCTTCGCCGCCGCGGCGGCCGGTGCCGCCTTGCGCGCCGGGCGACGCCCCTTGCCTGGGCCCTTGACCTCCCGCGCCGCCAGCAGCTTCACCGCTTCGTCCAGGGTGAGCTCGGCCGGGTCCATGCCCTTGGGCACGTTGGCGTTGGTGGATCCGTGCTTGACGTAGGGACCGTAGCGGCCGGCCAGCACCCGCACCGGCGCGCCGTCGGCAGGGTGGGCGCCCAGATCCTTCAGCGCCGCGCTCTCGCCGCCACGGCCGCCGCGGGCGCCGGCGCGCTTTTCGGCCAGCACGGTCACCGCGCGGTTGAGGCCAATGTCGAACACCTCGTCAGTGCTGGGAAGGTTCGCGTAGGCGCCCTCGTGCTGCACGTAGGGTCCGTAGCGGCCGATGCCGGCCAGGATCTTGCCGCCGCCCTCGGGATGGTCGCCGACCTCGCGCGGCAGGCGAAGCAGGCGGATCGCCTTGTCCAGATCGACGGCTGGCGGCGGCCAGTCCTTGGGCAGGCTCGCGCGCTTGGGCTTGTCGCCCTGCTCCTCGACGTAGGGCCCGAACCGCCCGGTCTTGAGCCAGATCGCCTTGCCGCTGGCCGGGTCGACGCCCAGTTCGCGGTCGCCGCCCTCGGATGACTCCTCGCCGTTCTCCGAGGCGATCGGGCGGGTGTAGCGGCATTCGGGATAGTTCGAGCAGCCGATGAAGGCGCCGTAGCGGCCGGTCTTCAGCGAGAGGCGGCCGTTCCCGCAGGTGGGGCAGAGGCGGGGATCAGCGCCGTCGGCCTTCGCGGGGAACATGTGCGGACCCAGCGCCAGGTCGAGCGCCTCGATCACCTGGCCCATGCGCAGTTCACCGATGTCGTCGATGGCGGCGTGGAAGTCGCCCCAGAATTCGCGCAGCAGCGCCTTCCAGTCGAGCTCGCCGGCCGAAACCAGGTCGAGCTTTTCCTCCAGGGCGGCGGTGAAGTCGTATTCCACGTAGCGGCGGAAGAACTGCTCGAGGAAGGCGGTGACGAGGCGCCCCTTGTCCTCGGGAACAAACCGGTTCTTGTCCATCCGCACGTAGGTCCGATCACGGAGCACGGTCAGGATCGAGGCGTACGTGGACGGACGGCCGATGCCCAGCTCCTCCATCTTCTTGACCAGCGAGGCTTCCGAGTAGCGCGGCGGCGGCTCGGTGAAGTGCTGGTCGGCGCGGGCGACGAGCACCTTGGCGGCCGCGCCCTGGACCACCGGCGGCAGACGGCCAGCGTAGTCCTCGCCGTCCTGATCGGCGGCCTTGGAAACCTCAGGATCGTCGCGGCCTTCCTCGTAAACCTTCAGGTAGCCGTCGAAGAGCACCACCTGGCCGCTGGCGCGCAGGCCCTCGCGGCCGTCGGCGCTCTCGAGGTCGATGGTCGTGCGCTCGATCCGCGCCCCTTCCATCTGCGAGGCGATCATCCGCTTCCAGATCAGCTCATAGAGTCTGCCAAGATCCGGTTCCAGGCGCAGCGAGCCCGGATTGCGCCCGAGGCTGGTCGGGCGGATGGCTTCGTGCGCCTCCTGAGCATTCTTGGCCTTGGTCCGGTAGTGGCGCGGGCTCTCGGGCACGTAAGGCGCGCAGTAGAGGTTGCCGATGACGCCGCGGGCCTCGGTCAGCGCTTCCGGCGCCGACTGGACTCCGTCGGTCCGCATGTAGGTGATCAGGCCGACGCTCTCGCCGCCGATATCGACGCCTTCGTAGAGCTTCTGGGCCGCCTGCATGGTCCGCTGGGCCGAGAAGCCCAGCTTGCGCGCCGCCTCCTGCTGCAGGGTCGAGGTAG